>JAZQUS010000096.1:0-2310 GCA_045631445.1 Eubacteriales bacterium | reverse complement strand
TTCTTCCACAGTTTTGTCCTTCCAAGGCATTTGAATAACCTCCTTTTAGGTCGTTTTCTTGCCTTCTATTATATCACAAAACTGTATACAATCATCTTGCACTACCTGTATATAATCATACTACACTGTACAGTCCTCGACGACCCGATGTGAACACAAACTAACTTTTCAAACTGTGCAATAAGCTACAATCTAATACAAAAAGCCCCGGTTTTGTCGGGGCTATATTATTATAATTGTTTTCTATAAACTCTCGTATCCTCACCCTCGACATCTTTGGCTGAAGTGAAAAAATCGTATCCGTATTTTTCATAAAGACCGACGTGATTTGTGGAAATGTGGGTGTGAGTTGCGCCATCAAGCTTTGCAAGTGCTTCTGCGTATTCAAGCAAATTACCAGCCATACGCTTTCCGCGATATTTGGGGCATGTATAAATCCATCCAATCCAAGGCGTCAAGTCGGTGGGCTGAACGTCATCCTTTTCTGCCAAGGTGCAGAACGAAACGAGATTTTCACCGCTAATGAGCATAAGCACGCGCGATTTTTCCCCCACAAGCTCAAAGAATTTGTTTTCTTTGAGCAAATAGGCAAGATATTGACCTGCGCCCCAATCGCTTTTGGAAATTTTTTCAAGGTAATATTCCTTGTTTTTTGCTTCAAAATAGTTAATTATTTTCATTTCACAAATTCGTTATAAATTGCTTCAATGGTCTTTTCATAGTCCTCTTCATAAACTGCGATAACGATATTAAGCTCGCTCGCACCCTGGTCAATCATGCGAACGTTTACGCCTGCATTGGAAATCGCAGAGAAAATGCGAGCCGCAGTACCTTTTGCTTCCTTCATTCCACGACCAACGACCGCAACAAGAGCAAGACCTGTGTCAACGGAAATATTATCTGCATCCGTCATTCTATGAAGTTCTGGAATAAAATCGTCAAGCTTTGCGTTGAGCTCAGATTCGGGAACGATATGGCTCATAAGGTCAATACCTGATGCCAAATGCTCGGTGTGAATTTCATATTGGTCAAGACATTTGAAAACGCGCATAGCAAATCCGAATTCCGCACCCATGCGGTTTTTTTCAATATTAATAACTGAAAAACCTTTTTTGCCCGCAATACCAGTGATAACGTGGTCGCTATTGTGATTTTCTGTAAATGGAACAATCATAGTGCCTTCATCTTCGGGATGATTTGTGTTTCGAATATTGATTGCGATTCCTTCCTTTTGAACGGGGAAAATTGAATCCTCGTGAAGAACAGTTGCTCCATTGTAGGAAAGCTCGCGAAGTTCCTTATAGGTTATTGTTGAAATAGGAAGAGGATTTTTAATAATTCTCGGATCTGCCATCATAAAGCCCGAAACGTCCGTCCAGTTTTCATAGAGGTCCGCGCAGCAAGCACGCGCCACGATAGAACCTGTAACGTCAGAACCACCTCGAGAAAAGGTTTTGATAGTTCCGTTGGGCATTGAACCGTAAAATCCGGGAATTACTGCATATTCGTGCTTTGAAAGCTCTTCTTTCATTGCAATATTTGTTCTTTCTTCGTCAAAAGTACTGTTTTCTTTAAAGAAAATTACGTTTTCGGCATCAATGAAATCAAAGCCGAGATATTTTGCAAGGATAAGACTGTTAAGGTATTCACCGCGGCTTGCGGCAAAGTCGCGACCTGAACGAGCCATCATAGCATTTTTGATATATTCAAGCTCACCCGTAATATCAAAATTAATTCTAAGCCCTTCAATGATGCTTGTATATCTGTCGACAATTTTTTTATAATAATCACTTATGTCTTCGTGTCTGCGAATCATATTGTAGCAATTATAAAGCATATCCGTTACTTTTTCGTCATCTCCCATTCTTTTACCGGGTGCAGATGCGACAACATAACGGCGGGACGGATCTGCCTTGATTATGCTCGCAACCCGTTTAAAATGCTCTGCATCAGCCAAGGATGTTCCACCGAATTTTACAACCTTTAAACTCATTTGCCATCTTCCTTTCTTGTAAAGATACTACATTTTATGTGGAAAAATGTGTTTTGTCGAATAATTAAACTTATTGTATCATAAAATTATCAATAAGTAAATACAATTTTTGAAATTTACACTTCGTTTGACAATATTTGCTCAAGCTTGAGAGTATAATTGGTGGTGCAGATATATAAATTGGGATTTATCGAGTAGTTAGTTGAGTAAAGATTTTCGCTTTTTTGAAAAAAAGCTCGCAAAAAACTTTTTAATCGTGGTGTTGAATTAAGACCGCGCAAATTGTGCCACGCCTCGCGTAAAAAATAATAGTAAAT
>JAZQUS010000095.1:0-3440 GCA_045631445.1 Eubacteriales bacterium | reverse complement strand
GGAAAACCCCTCCCCTACGGATTTGTGCGTAGCCATTTTGGTATCAAAACGGCTATGTGCAGAGTAGCAAAGCGTGGTTTTTTCGTTTGTTTGCAAACGGAAAAACATTTGCGCCAAGCGCGTCAGAAGTGAAGGCGCACGATTTGCGCGGTCTAAATTATTACCCACTTTTAAGCTTTTTGCTTCTTTTTCTCGAAAAAGAAGATATTCTTTACTTTGTAACTCACCGATAAATCAAAATTTATATATCCAACTACATTATACCATCTTTTTTGAGTTTTTCAATTCTTTTCAAAAATTTTATTACAAAACTCGCGTGTAAATTGCTCTTTTGCATCAAAATCCATAGCAGAACCATAGATTTCTTCCAAAAGAAAATGAGTTTTTTTGATTTTTTCAAACTCTGCAAGTGCAAGGTCAAGCACAGAATCTCTAACTCGCGCGATGGTGCGATATTCTTGCCTGATTTTATTAATTTCTTCATTGTTCACGAATCTTTTCATATTTATCAAGCGAAAATCGTTTTCCATTCTATTTCCAATTTCAAAGGTCAAACCGCTCGAGGGCGCACACAAAACGTCAATTCGCTCCTTGATTATGGGGTTGTTGGAAACTCGAATATTTATACCTTTTTCCTTAAGAACGGAGTGGATTTCACTCATCATAAAATGGGCACTGTCAAAATAGTCGTTTATTTCATAATAAATTTTTGATTTTGCCAAATAAGTATCAAACGAAGAAAGCCCTCTCATACCAATGGATCTTGTGAGCAAATGCTCCTCTATCCCCTCTTCTTTCCCAAGGCCTTCGGAAAATCTTTGCACATATTTCTTTATCTTTTCAAGCTTTAGACAGGGTAAAATAAGTGTTTCAATATTTTGAGTCAATACTTGATATGCCTTTAACTCACGATAAACCTTTTCAAACCCCAACTTCTTTTCATTAGATATTTTCTCTATAATTTTTCTACTTGCGGTAAGTATCCTTTCATCCAAAAACTCTGCAAGATTAACAAAAACCTCAACCGCGCCTATGTATTTCGGCTCGTAAACGTGGGGTGCGGTTCCGTCAAGCACGGCTATTTTCTGCTCGTTGATGATAATTCCGTCAAGACTTTGTGCGTCCGACGAGCAATAAATATATCTCACGCTAAATCCATTTAATTCGGCAGCTTGGGCAATTTCCTTCATAAAAAACGCTTTGCCCGTACCCGAGCCACCCTTAATAACGTAGATTTTATATAGTTTTTGTGTATTAAACACATCATCGTAATACGAACAAAAACCCTCACTTGAATTAGACGCCGCAAAATATTTTTCTTTCATATTTCCCTTTTCCCTCCATAAATTTATTTACAGTATAAATCTATGAAAAAATCCGATGATTAGTTCAAAAATCATCGGATTTTTATTAATTTTCTCTGAGTTTTGCGATTTTTTCCGCACTCGGTGTAACGTAAGCCGTCCAATTCGTGTGATAGATAACAAGTCCGGGGTTCGCGCCCTGGATTTTCTTAACGTTTTTAGCAAAGGTATAGTCAACGGGCACGTTCACGCCCCCCTGCGCGCTTGAATAGTAAGCGGCAATCTCCGCCGCCTCGGTGAAGTTGATGCTATCGGGCTCCTCCCCATTGCAAAGCATAACGACGTGGCTTCCTGCCTTATTTTTAATGTGGAACCAATAGTCGCTCTTGTGCGCGAGGTTAAACGTAATATTCTCGTTTTGAATATTATTCTTGCCGCACAAAACTATATAGCCATCGGTTGTTTTAAACTTCATAAACGCGGTGCTCTTCCTCTTTTGAGGGCGGTAATTCTTCATTTTTGAAGCATAGCCCGAGGTGTAAAGCTCGTCCCTTATCTCAACGAGGTCGCTCGCGTTCTCCGCGTGCGCCAAGGCATCAAAAACGGAATAGATATAGTCAAGCTCTCTTTGTGCCTTTTCAATCTGAATAGCAAGCTCGCGCTCGGCATTCTTGCACTTGTTGTATTTTTTATACATTCTCTGCGCGTTTGAAGATGGTGAAAGACGGGTGTCAAGCTCAATAACAACCTTATCAAAAGTTCCATCCTTTTCGTTATAAGCTTCATAGTCAATAAGCTCAACGCGTTTCATTCCGCGCTCGATCAAATAGATATTTGCAATGATGAGATCGCCCTGCTTTTTGTATTTTTCACCCTGCTTGCAGTCTTCAAGCTCTGCTCTCTGCTTATCCATCTTTTTAAGAAGTCGCGTTTCGGAGTTGGTGAGAATTTTCAAAATATCGGTTGCCTTTTGCTTAACTCTGACCTCTCTGTCGCGACTCTCAAAATAGGAGTCAATCATCTTCGAGGGGCTATCGTAATCGCGCACCTCAAGTCCCTTATAATGAGTGAGTCGACAAAAAGCATATTCAACCGCCTTGTCACCGTCAAAAACGGTTGTTGGATAATATTCACCATTTTTAATATAGTCAATTATCTCACAAAATGCACTATAAAGCTTGTCACAGGAGCAATTACGCAACGTCGCGTCACTATCACCGCACGCGCGATATGAAATTTCTCTTGCCACCGCGTTTGAAATTCCGAGAAAATTGGAAATAATAAATTTATCTGCTCGATGGTCTGCTAAAGCATCGTCATAAAGGGCAAAAAACTGCTCTTTTGTACATTCGAGCGGATCGTTTTTTTCCTGCTTGGGTGGTAATTCATAAAGCATTCCGGGTAAAACCTGACGGAGTGAGCTTGTAGTGAAATCCACAGTTTTAAGAGCAGAAACTATGCGCTTGTTGGTATCAAGGAAAATAAGATTTGAATATTTTCCCATAAGCTCCGCAACAAGATAGCACTTCGTGTCAAATCCCATCTCGTCACGAGTGTCAAAGGAAAGCATAACGGCTCTTTCAAAACCTAACTGCTCAACATCCGAAAGTCTTGCACCCTGCAAATGTTTACGCAAAAGCACGCAAAACATCGGCGGATTTTGAGGATTTTCCTTTGAAATTTCAGTAAATCCAATTCGCGGATTGTTCGAGCCCGCGTTTATAAGCAATCTCTTTCCACCCTCAAGTGAACGGATTTGAATATGTATCTCGTCCCTGTCGGGCTGATATACCTTTTCAACTCTCGCACCGCGCGAAAGCGACAAAATCTCGTGCGTCATACACGCAAGCATTCCCGCATCAAAAGCCATTTTTATTCCCCCCTTTCAATAAATATAAAACATTGTATCACAAATAAGAAAAAATTGCAACGGTTAAAAATATGTTTTTAAAACAAATTGAAATTTATCGGGGAGAAGTTACAAAGTAAAAAAGGGGTCGCTTTTGAAAAAGCTCCGCAAAACTTTTAAATGTTGGGGATTAATTGAAGTCGCGCAAATTGTTCCAACGAGTTGGAACTAATGATTTTTCTCGTCACCTCGAAAAATCCAATTTGCTAATACAAACTATAGCCATT
>JAZQUS010000094.1:0-14386 GCA_045631445.1 Eubacteriales bacterium | reverse complement strand
TTGGCGTTCGAGAATGCAATTTGAGGATAAAAGAATAGAGGGGATGAACCCCTCTATCCTTTTATGGTCGAAGTGGCGGGACTCGAACTCGCGGCCTCCAGTACCCGAAACTGGCGCGCTACCACCTGCGCTACACCTCGTTATTCAACTTAATAAATATATCATAAATATATGAAAATGTCAAGAAGTCGGATCGTAGCCATGTCGTTCTGTGAGCCAAGGAGTTGTTATCAGGTCTTGTCTTCCTAAGACCGCTTGGCCTCCGACTTACTCGCGGCCTCCAGTACCCGAAACTGGCGCGCTACCACCTGCGCTACACCTCGTTATTCAACTTAATAAATATATCATAAATATATGAAAATGTCAAGTGAAAAAGCAAAAAATCGGGTAATTATTTTAAAAAACTATTGACAAATCTATTTAACTATGCTACAATATATCAGTAAATTAAATATTCGGACTAAAGAATAGTTAGAGGCGCGGTAGAGATGACCTTTTGTTTAGGTGCTCAAACATCAATGATGCAAAGGGAAGGCAATATCGCCGAAGTGGTTCTGCTTTTGAGAGTAGAATTGCTGGGCAAGTGGGAAAGACCTGCTTGACTGTCACATTTTTTGTGGAGTGCTGCTTTCGAATTGTTAGAATCATTATGGGATTTTTGCGGTCGGAGCACTTTGCTCCGACCTATTTATTTTGCAAAAATCTATATTTTAAAGGAGTTCTTATTATGAACAGAAAACACATTACGCTTATTTCAATTATTGCAGTTATCTGCATACTTGCTACAATTTTTGCTTTTTCTTCTTGTGGTGAAAAAAGAGAAAAGGTTGACCTTTCAGGCGCGAAAACTGTTGCAGATCTTGCAGGTGCAACTATTGCCGCGCAGACAGGTACATTCCATCTTGATGCACTCAACGCTCTTGGAAACGTAAACGTTAAAGAATATGAAGATTTCTCAAAGCTTCTTGTTGCTCTCAAGTCCGGCGCGATTGATGGCTACGTTGCAGAAGAACCTACAGCTCTTTCTGTAGTTGCTATGGATTCAACACTTGATTATATTCACCTTGTAAACAACGAAACCGGCTTTACAGCAACTGACGCAGATACAGGTATTGCAGTTGCCTTTAAGACAGGTAGTGATATGGTTGCAAAGGTTAATCCTATTATTGCAAGTATTAGTGTGTCCACTCGTTCTGCTCTTATGTCACAAATCGTAACGATGAGTGCAGATACTGATAAGGCGCTTGGTGAAAATCTTGCACTTGTTTCAAGCAATACAAATACTTCTAACGGTACACTTAAAATTGCTATGGAGTGTAACTATGCTCCTTTTAACTGGTCACAGACAACTGACGTAAATGGCGCGGTTAAAATTCAGGGAAGCAGCTTGTATGCAAACGGTTACGACGTTCAAGTTGCTAAGTACATTGCTGCAGAGCTTGGTATGGCTCTTGAAATTTACGCGGTTGAATGGGATAGTCTTATCCCCGGTCTTCAGGCAGGCACATATGATGGAATTATTGCAGGTATGAGCCCCACAGCAGAAAGAGAAGAACAGGTAGACTTTACAGATTGCTACTACAACTCAAATCTTGTTATTATTTATAAGAAGGCAAACTAATAATGAATTTTTTTGAAAACGTAATTAATATTATAACAAAATATCACTCGCTCTTGCTTGATGGCTTGGGCTATACCATGCTCATAGCCCTAACAGGTACAATTTTTGGACTTATCATCGGTCTTTTGACGGGTATTGTTAAGACAATTCCGATGTCTAAAAGTCCCGTTGTAAGATTTTTGCAAAAGCTTGTTAATTTTCTTATTGCATGCTATGTTGAAATTTTTCGCGGTACTCCCATGATGGTTCAATCAATGGTAATCTTCTGGGGATTTGCTTTTATGAATGATGGAAACACTTTGCCACTCATTCCTGCGGGTATTTTCATTGTTTCAATTAACACAGGTGCTTATATGACAGAAATTGTTCGTGGCGGTATTATTTCCGTTGATAAGGGACAGTTTGAGGGTGCTTATAGTGTTGGTATGACTCATTGGCAGGCGATGACTAACGTTATCATTCCTCAGGTTATGAGAAATATTTTGCCATCAATTTCAAATGAGTTTGTAATTAATATCAAGGATACGTCAGTTCTTAACGTTATTGGTGTTATGGAGCTTTATTATATGGCAAATAAGATTCAAACTATGACTTGGAATATTTTTGAAACTTATCTCATAATTTGCGTAATCTACTTTATTATGACATTTACGATTACAAGAATTCTCCGCCTTTGTGAAAAGAAGCTTGCAGGTAGTGATTCTTATACGATTTGTGGCTCGCAGTCCGATCCTAACGCAGAAATTCACGTTAAAAAAGCAAAGGAGGAGTTTAGATAATGGAAAATGTTATTACATTAAAAAATCTCAAAAAGAGCTTTTCTGATCGTGAAATTTTGAAGGGAATTGACCTTGAAATTAAGAAAAATGAGGTTATTTCGGTTATTGGTTCTTCGGGTTCAGGTAAGAGTACAATGCTTCGCTGCATTAATTTGCTTGAAGAAGTTTCAAGTGGAGATATTTTATTCTATGACAAAAGCGTTGTTAACGGTGATATAAATATTAACGAATACCGTTCGAAAATTGTGATGGTATTTCAACAGTTTAATCTTTTTAATAATATGACCGTTCTTGATAACTGCGTTCGTCCACAGACTGTTGTTCTTGGTAGAAACAAGGATGAAGCTAAGGCTAATGCTATGAAATATCTTCAAAAGGTTGGAATGGTAGAGTATATCAATGCTCGTCCTGCACAGCTTTCTGGCGGTATGAAGCAGAGAGTTGCTATTGCTCGCGCTCTTTCAATGAATCCTGAGGTGATTCTTTTCGACGAACCTACGTCGGCTCTTGACCCTGAAATGGTTGGAGAGGTGCTTGACGTTATGCGTGAGCTTGCAAAAGAAGGTCTTACAATGATTGTCGTTACTCACGAAATGGCATTTGCACGCGATGTTTCTGATAGAGTTATCTTTATTGACGATGGCGTTATTTGTGAGCAGGGTGATCCAAAGGAATTCTTTGCAAATCCCAAAACTGATAGAGCAAAGGCATTCTTGTCGAGGTTTCTTAACTAAAAATCAAAGGAGCTTTAATAAAAGCTCCTTTTTCTATTGACTTTTATGTGTTTGAGGTGATATAATGAAACCAAGAGGTGATATTATGTTAAATAAGCACGTTGAATACAAGAAGATAGTTGATGGCGCGGATAAAGCAGTTCTTTTTATACATGGAATTATGGGAACTCCTAATCATTTTAAAGATCTTATTCCGTTAGTCCCTGATAATTATTCGGCTTATGCTATGGTTACAGCAGGGCATTGCGGAACTGTTGATGATTTTTCAAATGCTTCTTTGGAAAAATGGGAAGCAAGTGTTCAAAAATCGGTTGACGAACTGCTTGAAACACATAAGGAATTATATCTTGTGGGGCATTCTATGGGAACATTATTTTCTATTGAGCAGGCTATGAAGGAGCCAAGAATAAAGAAGCTGTTTTGCATCTCAATTCCGATAAAAGTTGGCGTGAGGGGAAGAATGATACCAATGGCTCTTAAGGTATATCGAAATCGTATAAGAGATGATGATATTTACGCGCGTGCGCTCAAGGAATGCTACGGTGTAACAGATAGCAAAAATATTTTTAAATACCTTGGTTGGATACCGCGGTTTTTAGATCTTTTTAAGTTGATAAAGCGTGTTCGCTCAAAGCTCGGGGAGTTGCACACCCCTTGTGTTGCTTATCAATCCATCCCCGATGAGCTTGTTTCACCCAAATCCATTGATATTTTGAAAAGGGAATCGAATATTAGAGTTGAGGTTTTGAATAATTCAACACATATGTATTATGATCCTGATGAAATGGATTATCTTAAAAAAGAATTTATTAAATTTTTAGAATAAAAAATTCCACCGAACATCGGTGGAATTTTTGTTTCATATCAACTGTTTTTATTTGCCTTAACCTCAGCGTTGTGAACTGCGGTTTCTACTTCTTCTGCATTATGCAATTCAAGGTCACGAAATACTCTTTTTTTCTCGATTTCATGCTTTATTGAATAGATTTCTGCGCGAACAACGTCAATTTTTTCTATAAGAATTTTAATTTTGCGATCTACGTTTGAGCCAACCTTCATTTTTTGATACGCAACTCTACCAAACTGTTCATAAAGCTCGGCAAGATCTGCTTCCTTTCTCGCAAGCTTAACGTGAAGGGACGCAGTATCACTTATATCACCTGTTTTTGAAATTGCTTTGCCTGCTACTCTTCTGAAGCTACGGCTAAAATTTCCCAATGTGGACATAATAATCCTCCTTTTAGTACTTTATACCCTTACATTATACTATTTTTTTATGAAAAAGTAAAGGGTTTTGTAATAATTTTTTGGTTTTTTGGGAAAATATATTTTGAAAAGAGGTGGTTTTAATGAATTTAGATAATAAAACCTATAAAAAATATGCGGATGCACATGCGCCACACTCACCGATAGGCAAAAACTGTTTAAATGCTTTTTGCATTGGAGGGCTCATTTGCGCTATAGGGCAGGGGCTTAACGATATTTACGGTATTGTGCTTGGCTTTTCAAAGGATGATGCGAGTTTGCTTGCGTCTGCCACGCTTGTTTTGGTGGCAGTGATATTGACTGCATTTGGAATTTTTGACGAGATAGCCAAGGTTGCAGGAGCAGGTACGCTTGTGCCCATAACGGGGTTTGCAAATGCCGTGGTTTCACCTGCAATAGATAGCAAAAGTGAGGGCTTTATACTTGGAGTTGGTGCGAAAATTTTTACCGTTGCGGGTCCCGTTTTACTTTACGGAATTTTGTCGGGGGCTTTATATGGTGTGATATATTATTTTGTTGGGTTGATCTGATTGATATTTCAAATTTTGATTTATCGGGGAAGTTACAAAGTAAAGAATATCTTCTTTTTCGAGAAAAAGAAGCAAAAAGCTTTTAATCGTTGGGAATAAATTAAGACCGCGCAAATTGTGTCAACGAGTTGACACTAATAATTTTTCTCGGTGTTGGCAGGCACCTCGAAAAATCCAATTTGCTATTGCAAAGTGTAGCCATTTTGATAACAAAACGGCTATGTGCGGTGTAGCAAGGCGCAGTTTCTCTGTTTTCTCGAAAACGGAGAAACATTTGTGACGAGCGCGAAGAAGTGAGTCACGCGCATTGCGCGAAATTCATTTTCCCTAACACGATTAAAAGTTTTGCGGAGCTTTTTCAAAAGCGACCTTTTTTCCTTTGTAACTTCTCACCGATAAATTCCAATTTCTCAGTTATTAATGAAAGAAAAGTGGCTATTTCAAACACGATTTGAGATTTGTGTTGAAATAGCCATTTATGATTTAGTCGCCTAATTTAATGTTAATACCGCCACTGTTGCCACTATCATTACTTGGATGTGTAATATAAGGATCAATAGCTGCTGCCATTTGTGGAAGGGGCATTGATTGGATATAGACCTTACCAGGACCAGTTACTCGAGTATGGAAGATACCTTCACCGCCAAAGAACATATTTTTAACTCCCTTGACTCTTTGAACATCCATTGTACAGGTTTCGCTCATAGCCGCAAGATAGCCTGTATCCAAAATGATGCTTTCACCTACATTGAGAGTATATTCCTTGCAATGACCGTCGATTTCAAGAAATACCATACCGTGACCGCTTATTTTTTGCATAATAAAACCTTCACCACCAAAAAATCCTCTGCCAAGACTCTTTTGGAAGTAAACAGAAAGGTCGAGACCCTTTTCCATTGCCAAGAAACCACGCTTCTGCACAATAATTCCGTTTCCTTCGGTTACCTGATAGGGAATTATAGAACCTGGGAAGCTTGAAGCAAACGCAATCATACCGCCTCCACCCTCAGGTGTGTATTCATTCATAAAGATTGATTCACCCGAGAAAAGACGTCCGAACACCTTTCCGATACCGCCACCGGCATTAGTTTCCATTTTCATATTTGGACTCATCCAGCTCATAGCACCCTTTTCTGTGCAAAGTGTTTGATTCTGTTCAGGATAGCAGATTACAACAGGAAGATGTCCTCCTTCGATTTCATATTTTATCATAGTTTTTCCTCCTACCTAGTAATGTGTATTAAAATTAATATTCCATATATGATGATCAGATGTAATGGATACACAATATAAAATAAATATTTTAAATTGTGTCTGCCCTTTTTTCCGTTATATAGTGAGAGAAGGGGAATAGAAAAAAGTGCAAACCATTGAGTTGTATTGCTAAAGCACGCCATTGCACAAAGAAGTATCGTAGTATATTCAAGTTTTGTTGCTTTTGTAGGGGCAAAATAGATTAGTATGGGTAGAACAATTCCCCAAACGCTATAGTCGAAGTCGAAGCCGTAATAACTAAATAAAATTGGACACACAACTCCAACGAACACAATAAATATAATTGCTAATATCATTAAAATGCGATAGCGGTTATTTTTATTCTTTATAAGTCCATCAATAGCGTAAATCATTCCAATGGAAAGGGAAAAGGTAAGCAAGATATTATGATATAAGCTTCTCGAAAACAGAAACCATACAATTTGAAAAATCAAACCCAGTCCTAAAATCATACCAAGATGCGTTTTGCGATTTTTAGTGTGAGCGCAGCCTTCTGCAATCATGTAGGCGTATATTGGAAAAGATAATCTGCCTAAAATTCTGAATATTGCTGCTCTTGGAAATAATAGCAAGCCCGCGTGATCAATCACCATACTAATTAGTGCGATTATTTTGAGTTGGTTATTATTTAAGCTAATTAGTTTTTTGTTAAACACTTCGTTTTATTCCGTTCCATAAAAAATTGTCGAATTAATTATAACATAAAATCAAAAACATAGCAATATTTTTTATTGAAATAAATTTTGTTTTTAGTTAGTAAAAAGTATTGACATTAAATGAATTTTATGATATAATTCATCTGTTATAAATATTGGGATATAGCCAAGCGGTAAGGCACCAGACTTTGACTCTGGCATCTCGATGGTTCGAATCCATCTATCCCAGCCAGAAAAAAGCACTTGCACAGGCAAGTGCTTTTTTAACGAAATTTGCCCTTCGGGCAAGTGAAATAGCTTCGCTGTGAAATATTTGCTCCGCAAATGTGAAATATTCGCTTCGCGAATGTGGGCAAATTTCATTTCACATTGCGAGCAACGGGAGCAATATTTCACAATGTGAGATAGCACATTATTTCACATTCGGCTGGGTCCGAATATTTCACTCTTTTCTCCCACAGAGCCAAAACCGTGCACAGATTCGAAGTGCGTAACACGGAGATTGCATCTAAATCGGTCACACATCACAAAAAACCTACACATTGGTGTGGGATTTTTTTATGAACATTACAAATTTATCCTCTTTACAAAAGTCGAAAAATATGGTATAATGTAATATAAAAATTTTTAAGGAGAAAAATAATGAATTTGAAAAATACGGTTGAAAATCGTTTTCGTATGCTTGCAGTCGGTGTTTTCACAATGCTTTTTGCAGGTATTATTTACGCTTGGTCCATTCTTAAAGTGCCATTTGCACAGGAACTTGGATTTGAGCCATCAACACTTGCACTTAACTTTACACTCACAATGTGCTTTTTCTGCATAGGTGGACTTTTGTCAAGCTTTATGGTTAAAAAGTTTGGAACAAAGCCTGTAATTGTATTTTCAGGATTTCTTGCAGGGCTTGGATTTGTAAACACAAGCTTGATTGGTTCAAACGCTCCAGCGCTTTTGTATCTTACTTATGCTTTTATGGCAGGTCTTGGTATTGGTATTTCCTATATCGTGATTATCTCTACAGTAAATGCGTGGTTTCCTGATAAGAGAGGATTTTCTTCGGGCGCGCTTATGATGGGTTTTGGTGCTAGTACTTTGATTCTTGGTAACCTTGCCGCATCTCTTTTTGAGTCAAAGCTCGGTTGGAGAGGAACATACGTTGTTCTTGGTATTGCAATTTTAGTGGTAATTTCTATTTCTGCTATATTTATTGAAAAGCCTGATTCCACTACTACATTCCCATCACCTAAAAAGGCAGCGGGCAAAAGGGAAGAGAGCTTTGAAGCGCGTGATTATACATCAGGTGAAATGATTAAGAGATTTACCTTCTGGAGAGCATTCTTGTTCCTTGTGTTTAATACCGCGGTTGGTAGTGCAGTAATTAGCTTTGCGCGTGACCTTGCGCTTTCTGTTGGTGCGACGGCAGCTCTTGCAACAACTCTTGTTGGTGTTCTTGCAATGTTTAACGGTCTTGGCAGAATTCTTACAGGTATTGTGTTTGATAAGATGGGAAGAAGATTTACAATGCTTGTGGCTAATATTCTTACTATTGTTGCTGCAGGTATGACACTTCTTGCGGTTAACGTTCATTCGCTTCCTCTTTGCATTATCGGTCTTTGCTTGACAGGTATGTCGTACGGTGCTTCTCCCACGGTTGCATCTGCATTTACATCTGCGTTCTACGGAACAAAGCATTTTGCTTCAAACCTTGGAATTGTAAACTTCAATCTTATGGCGGCGTCATTTATTGCAACCGCTTGCTCAAGCTTGCAGGTTTCAACAGGTGGATATATCGCGCCTTTCGTTCTTTTGCTTTCACTTTCGGGGGTTGCATTAATTTTGAATTTGAGTGTTAAAAAACCTTAAATAATTGAAAAGTCCTTGATTTTTATCGGGGACTTTTTTGTTTTTTAAGTGAAAATGTAAAATATTACCAAATTTTACCAATAAATTTTGGTTAATATTTGTTTTTCTTTTATCTTGCAATTATTGGTAAAATATGGTAATATATTATTGTCAAAATTTACCAATTAAAAGGAGAAAAGAAATGAATAGCACAAAAATACTTATTGCCGACGAAAACACATCATCAAGAACAATGCTCCGAGACGAGCTTAAAGCACAGGGGTTTGTCAATATTTATGAAGCAACAAATGGGGAAGAAGCACTTTCGTTTATTAATTCAATTATGCCCGAAATTGTTTTGATTGACGTTTTGTTATCCAAGCTTGACGGAATTGGAGTTATAAGACAAGCAAGGGCGCTTTTGGGAGAGGATGCGCCACAATTTATTGCAATGACGTCACTTACTAATCACAATATGCTTGTTGAAGCAAATAATGCGGGAGCATCGATGTGTATGATTAAGCCAATTAATGCCGAGAGCTTGGCGCATCATATTGAAAATCTTATTCCAACCACATTTGCTTTTTCTATGAATGAGGATTATTCGGGGAATGATATTGAGGCGCAAGTGACGAAGATTATACATCAAATTGGCGTGCCTGCGCATATAAAGGGGTATCAATATTTGAGAACGGCAATTATTTTGACCGTGAATGATAGTGATATTATTAATTCCGTGACGAAAATTTTATATCCAACGGTTGCAAAGAAGTATCAAACAACAACGAGCCGCGTGGAGAGAGCAATTCGTCACGCAATTGAGGTCGCGTGGGACAGGGGAGACGTCGAGGTGCTTAATTCCTACTTCGGTTATACAATTCAAAATAACCGAGGCAAGCCCACGAACTCCGAATTTATTGCTATGATTGCGGATAATTTGAGATTGAAATATAGGATGTATGTTTGAAAAAATAAAAAAGAGCAAGTCAATTTGACTTGCTCTTTTTGGTGCCGGTGATCGGGGTCGAACCGATACGGTATCGCTACCACTGGATTTTGAGTCCAGCACGTCTGCCAATTCCATCACACCGGCGTTCAACAAATGATATTGTATCATATATTTGGAAAAAAATCAAGTACTTTTTAAATATTTTTTTCAAAAAAATAAAATAATAATTGTTGACAATGGAGGGAAAAAAGAGTAAAATTATAATGTATAATTATGCGTGAAAGGGAGGACGAAATATGGAAGATAGAGAAGAAATATTTGAAAGACTAAATTCCTTGCTCCTTAATAAAAAATATGCTGACTTTATGCGTCAGATTGACGAGCTTAATGATATTGATGTTGCGGAATATTTGACATCATTGCCCGATGAAGCGATGTTGAGCGCATTTAGAATGCTCAAAAAGGATGCGGCGGCAGGCATATTTTCATTTATGGATATCGATATGCAGGAGAGCATTATCGAAAGAATGAGTGACGTTGAAATTGCGATGATTATTGAAGACCTTTTCGTCGACGACGCGGTTGATATTCTTGAGGAGCTTCCCGCTATTATGGTTAAGCGAATTCTCAAGATTGCGCGACCTGAAACGAGAAATCTTATCAACAAGTTCCTTTCATACCCTGAAGACAGTGCCGGAAGCGTTATGACGGCTGAGTACATCGATTTGCACAAGGAAATGACAGTTTCACAGGCTATTGACAGTATTCGCAAAAAGGGTTACGAAAAGGAAACTATTTACGTAGCATATGTTACAAACGAATCGCGCGTGCTTGAGGGTATTGTATCTCTTAAGGATTTGATTTTCGCAAAGCCTGACGATATAATTGGTGACATTATGGAGACCGATATTCTTTGTGCCAACACGCTCGACCATCAGGAAGACGTTGTTGCGATGATTCAGAAGTACGATATGTTGGCTCTTCCCATTGTTGATAAGGAAAACAGACTTGTTGGTATCGTTACTGTCGACGATGCTATTGACGTTATTGAAGAGGAGGCAACCGAGGACATCGAAAAGATGGCTGCTATCGTTCCTTCTGACAAACCATATATGCGTGCAGGTGTGTTTGAAATTTGGAAGACGAGAATTCCTTGGCTTCTCCTTTTGATGCTTTCTGCAACGTTTACAGGGCAGATAATTGCTAGCTTTGAAGGAAAACTTGCGGCAATTCCTGCGCTTATCGCATTTATCCCGATGCTTATGGGTACGGGCGGTAACAGTGGCGGTCAGTCATCGGTTACTATCATTCGTGGTCTTGCAGTTGGTGAGATTGAAAACGGTGATATTTGGAAGATTATTTGGAAGGAAACGAGAATTGCGCTTCTTTGCGGCATCGTTCTTTCCGCTTGTAACTTCATCAAGATAATTTTGGTTGACAATTTGCTTTTCCACAATGAAGTTTCACTTGAGGCAAATCTTGTTGTTTCACTTACACTTATCGCAACAGTTGTTGTTGCAAAAATCGTTGGTTGCGCGCTTCCTGTGGCGGCAAAAAAGATTGGTCTGGACCCTGCGGTTATGGCAAGTCCATTTATTACAACCATTGTTGACGCGGTTTCTCTGCTTATTTATTTTGCAATAGCAAGTGCAGTTTTGTTATGATTATTGAAACTAAAAGATTAATTTTAAGAGAATACAGGCATAGTGATTTTGAAGGTCTTAAATCCATTATTTGTGATGCAGAGACGATGAAGTACTATCCCAAGCCCTACGATGAAAATGGGGTTTATAGATGGCTTAATTGGTGTATCAATTCTTATCGCGACAACGGATTTGGTCTGTGGGCTATTGAACTCAAGGAAAATGGAGAATTCATTGGTGATTGCGGAATTTCTTTGCAGAATATTGATGGAGAAACTCTTCACGAAATTGGCTATCACATCAACAAAAATCATTGGCTAAAAGGGTATGCAAAGGAAGCATGCCAAGCAGTCAAGGATTGGTTTTTTGAAAATACTACAAACGATGCGGTGTATTCTTATATGAACAAGGAAAACGTTGCATCCTATTCAACCGCTGCCTCCAACGGAATGACGAGAATCAAGGAATATGACGATGGCACGGAGTTGTTGGTGGTTTATAGGATTACTCGCGATGAATGGTTGAAATCTAAAATAAATTAACTTTTTAAGGAGAAAACTATGGCAATTAATAATTGGTATAAGGACAAGGTTTTTTATCAAATTTGGCCTCGTTCCTTTAAGGATGGCGATGGCGACGGTATGGGTGACCTTTATGGTGTTTATGAAAAGCTTGACTACATAAAATCCCTCGGATGTGACGGTATTTGGTTCTCACCTCTTTACCCATCTCCAGGAGTTGACTGTGGTTACGATATTTCTGATTACTACAATATTGCCGAGGAATTTGGCGGTATGGAGGCATTTAAAAAGGTGCTTGACGGTGCGCACGAGAGGGGAATGAAGGTTATTATGGACCTTGTTGTTAACCACACGAGTGATCAGCACGAATGGTTCCAAAAGAGTCGACAGAGAATTGATCCATATACTGATTACTATATTTGGCGTCCTGCAAAGCCTAACGGAAAGCTTCCTAATAACTGGGACTCTCTCTTTGAGGGAAAGGCATGGGCTTGGGATGATGTGCGTAAGGAATACTATATGCACCTTTTCGCAATTCAGCAGGCAGATTTGAATATGGACAACCCTCTTGTTCGTGAAGAGGTTAAGAATATTCTTCGTTTTTGGCTTGATATGGGTGTTGACGGATTTAGAGAGGATGTTATTACCTTTATTTCAAAGCCCGAAGGCCTTCCCGATGACAAGCTTATGCCTGCATCAAAGGGTATATTTATGTTTAATCACGGTCCTCATCTTCACGAATATCTTGAGGAATTTAAGCGCGACGTTTTTGACAAGTATGATGCAATGATTCTTGCAGAAGCTCCTTTGGTAACACCTAAAAAGGCGCTTGAATATATTGACGAGCACAAGAATCCCGTTCTTGATATGATGATTCAATTCTCAACTCAAGAAGCGGATAGCTTTATGACGGATTATTATCATATGCCATTTAACCTTCGCAAGCTCAAGAGATGCTACACAAAATGGCAGATAGAGCTTGACGGCAAGGGTTGGAATATGCTCTATATTGAAAATCACGACCATCCGAGAATGGTTTCTCGTTACGGTAGTGACGATTTCCAAAAGGAAAGTGGAAAGATGCTTGCGGTTTCTTACCTTTTCCAAAAGGGAACACCCTTTATTTATCAAGGTCAGGAAATCGGTATGACTAACTGGTATCCACAAGATCCTGAAATGTATGAGGACGTTCAAACTCGTTGGCAGTATTTCAACGTTGCAACCAAGCGTTCACCTAAAAAGCGTCTTGAAAGATTGTGGCACGGTTCTCGCGACTCTGCTCGTACTCCTGTTCAATGGAGCGCAGAAGAAAATGCAGGATTTACAACAGGCAAACCTTGGTTCTACGTTAATGAAAATTACAGAGAAATCAACGTTGCAGATCAAGAAACAGATGCAAATTCCGTTCTTAATTTCTATCGCAAGGCAATTGCATTGCGCCGAGAGCTTTCTTGCGTGAGAAACGGTAATTACAAGGAATATGGTAAAATGTCAAGCTCACTTTACACCTATTCTCGCGAGGATGATAAGGAAAAAATCCTTGTTGTTTGCTCATTCTCAAAGAAGAATAGAAAGTGGAAGGTTCCTGCAGATTTTGATATTTCAACGTCCGAACTTTTGCTTGCTAACTATGATAATCTTGATGGTGTTACACTCAAGCCCTACGAAACAAGAGTTTATCGTTGGAAGAAAATTTAACTATAAAAAGTCGGCAAATAGCCGACTTTTTATCTAAAGAAAGAGAAGAATATGAAAAAATTATTAATAACAGGGTTTGAACCCTTTGGAGAGGAGCAGATAAATCCTTCGTGGGAGGCAGTTAAGCTCCTGCCCGACAATATTGCAGAATACGTCATACACAAATTGCTTTTGCCCGTTACTTTTGTTAAGGCTGCTCGAATGGTGATTGATGAAGCTGATAAAATTCAACCCGAGGTAATTGTTTCTATAGGTCAGGCAGGTGGAAGGGATGCAATAACACCAGAGCTTGTCGGTATTAATTTGCGCAATGCCTCGATTGCAGATAACTGCGGAAATAAGCCTATTGATGAGCCAATTATATTAAATGGTGCAGATGCTTATTTTTCCACTTTGCCTGTGCGTAAAATTGCCAATAGAATAACTGAAAATGGAATAGCATCCAAGGTATCTTATTCTGCAGGTACATACGTTTGCAATGACGTGCTTTATACCTTGCTTTCTCACTACAAGAATACGGAAGTCTTGATAGGGTTTATTCACGTTCCTTATTG
This sequence comes from Eubacteriales bacterium, assembly GCA_045631445.1. Classification (GTDB taxonomy): domain Bacteria; phylum Bacillota; class Clostridia; order Oscillospirales; family CAG-272; genus RGIG4608. The sequence goes on along the minus strand of JAZQUS010000094.1, from coordinate 318 downwards.
TAAGGAGCAAAACAAAGAGCCATATATGTCACTTGACGACATTGCTAAGGCACTTACTATTGCTATCGAAAGTATTGATTTATGAATAAGATTATAGTTATTGGATGCCCGGGTAGTGGCAAAAGCACATTTTCAAGAAAGCTTTCTGAAAAGACTGAAATTCCTTTATATCATCTTGATATGATGTATTGGAATGAGGATAAAACTACTGTTGAAAAGGAAGTGTTTTTAAACAGACTTAAAAATGCATTATCAGAGCCTGAATGGATTATAGACGGTAATTATATGAGCAGTATGGAAATGCGCATTAAGGAATGC
>JAZQUS010000093.1:0-5920 GCA_045631445.1 Eubacteriales bacterium | reverse complement strand
GTTTTTTCCCTCCTGCCAAAAATGAAATTAGTTTGAGTTCATAAGCGGGTGCACGGAGTGCCCCCCTACAAAATCGGCACATAACCGTTTTGATAGCAAAATGGCTACGTTGGGCATTAGCAAATCACAGATTTTCGAACTGCCTGCCAACAGTGAGAAAATCGTTATGTATTGTTTGATTTCAATCAAACATTACGATTTACGCGATATAAATTATTACCCACCTATGAAAGTTTTGCGGAGCTTTTTCAAAAGCGACCTCTTTTGCTTTGTAACTTCCCTATAAATCAAAATTTGAAAGTAAAAGGAGATAGAAATGGTAGTTTATGGAGATTTATTGTTTTTGATAAATTTCAGTATGGATTTTTTGTGTTTTTATCTCTCGTGCTTGCTTTTACATAGAAAGATGAACACATTGCGGTGCGTTTTAGCATCGATTGTGGGGGGGATATATTCCGTTAGCGTGCTTTTTATCAAAATTGGTGGAGTTGGCGCGTTATTGATTGATTTAGCTGTTTTAGTTTTTATGTGCGCTTTGGCGTACGGTGTAAGAAAAAACGAATTTTGGAATTTTTTAAAGTCGGTTTTTCTTTACTTTTTTGTGTCCGCACTTTTGGGTGGAATGATGACTGCACTGTTTTCACTATTTAACTCGATGGATGCTTTGACTGGACTTGAGGGTTCGAGCGAAGAAATTGACGTTTGGATTTTTGTTCTACTTACTGTGCTGGGCTCGGTTTTAACTCTGCGTGGAGGAAAATTTTTTAGAACGTCGTTTTTGAACAAAACTGCTATTCTTGAAATCAAAAATGAGAATGGTACTCTTGAACTTTATGCATTGGTGGATAGTGGTAATCTTGTGACAGAGCCTATAAGTGGGAAGGGGGTTGCTTTTGTTAACGTAGAAAAATGCAAGAAATTAATTGGTGATACATTGTATAATGCGATAATTGATAATAGTTATGTGGACGATGTGTCACTTTCGTTGAAATATAAAATCAGAATTGTACCTACGCATTCAATATCAGGGGGAGCTTTTTTGCCCGCCGTAAAATTTCCGAGCGTAATACTTAAAAAAGGAAAAAGCAAAAAAGAGCTTGATCTTTATATAGCTCTTATTGCATCAAATTTGCTCGGAGAATACGATGCGATAATATCCGACGAAACTATTATATAAAAATGAAAAAAATTAACAAATACATAAATAAAGAATTAGAAAACTACTATAATATGGAGAGTAATTATGTCAAAAAATAAAGTAAAGATAGTTCTATTTAATATAAAACTGTTATTTGCACGTATCTTATCTCGTGGCGCTGAAAAGGGGATATATTATGTAAATGGACCGGATACGCTCCCAGCACCACTTTCTAAAGAGGAAGAAGCTGAATGTATTGAAAACCTACCATTTGATCCTTGCGCGCGAGATAAATTAATAGAACACAATCTCCGTCTTGTTGTGTTTATTGCAAAGCGATTTGAAAGTACGGGTATAGGAATTGAAGATTTAGTTTCCATAGGCACGATAGGTCTTATAAAGGCAATTAATACATTTCGCATTGACAAAAACATTAAATTGGCAACGTACTCAGCTCGATGCATTGAAAACGAGATACTTATGTATATAAGGAAGAATTCCTGCACGCGAGGGGATTTATCCATTGACGAGCCACTAAATGTTGATTGGGACGGAAATGAGCTTTTGCTTTCTGATGTTTTAGGAAATGAGGAGGACGGAGTATCGTATGAGCTTGAAAAGGAGGAGGAGCGCAAGATAATTCGCGATGCAGTTATGAAGCTTGGAGAGAGAGAACGCCTCATCATCGAAATGCGTTACGGACTTTTCGGACGTCGAGAAATGACTCAAAAGGAGGTTGCAGATGAGCTTGATATCTCTCAAAGCTACATATCTCGGCTTGAAAAAAAGATAATTTTGCAGTTGAAAGAAGAAATAAAAAATAAAATTTAAAAAAATTCAAAAAAACTATTGCAAAATGCAAATAATTGTGTTATAATCATATGCAATGTGAATAATTTTGCTAAAAAGTGAGGTGTAAATAAAATGAAGACAGGTATCCATCCTAAGTATGAAGAAGTAACAATTAAGTGTGCTTGTGGTGAAACAGTTACAACAAAGTCCACAAAGGGCGGAGATGTAAGCGTTGAAATTTGCTCTAAATGTCATCCTTTCTTTACCGGTAAGCAGAAATTCGTTGATGCTGGCGGTAGAGTTGATAAGTTCAAAAAGAGATTGCAGGCTAGTGCAAGATAATTTAGAATTTATACTATTTAGTACATTCGCAACTATGGGCAAGCTGTGTGCATAAGGCACATACTTGCCCTTATTGTGTTTTTTGAGGTGTTATATGTCAAAAAATAACTTGCCCATTGCGGTGTTTGATTCAGGGATTGGCGGAGTTAGTGTTCTTAAAGAACTTGTTTCAACGCTACCCAATGAAAATTTCATATATTATGGCGATACCGCAAATGCGCCCTACGGTGTTAAGAGTGCAGAAAGGGTAAGAGACTTGACTTTTTCTGTTTACGAAAAGCTAAAAGCCGAGGGGATTAAAGCATTTGTTATCGCGTGCAATACTGCAACGAGTGTTGCGGTAGCTGATTTGCGCGAGAAATATCCTGACGATATTATCATTGGAGTTGAGCCAGCCCTAAAGCCTGCGGTTGAAAGCAGAGAGCATCCAACGGTTGCGGTTCTTGCCACTCCTCTTACGTTAAAGGAAGACAAGTTTGCTAAATTACTTTCTCGATTTGAAAGTAATGCACACGTCATTTCTTTTGCATGTCCAGGCCTTGTTGAGTTTGTTGAGCGCGGAGAAATAGAGGGTGAAAATTTGCATAAGTTCCTTTCTGAACTTCTTTTTCCTTTAAAAAATGAAAATCTTGATTGTGTTGTGCTTGGATGCACGCATTATCCCTTTGTAAAGGCAGAAATTTCTGCAATTTTGGGTGAAAATGTTAAGATTTTTGACGGAAGTGTGGGAACGGCTCAAAACACTCGTAGACGTCTTGAAAATGCAGACCTTTTGAATGATGCTAAAGAAAAAGGCAGAGTAATTTTTATTGATTCATCATATCCTAAAAAAGTGAATGCAAGTGAATCCACACTTGTGAAATTTGGAGGTGAATATTTATGCAGTTGAATTTTAATGATGCCAAGGAACATATCTCGAAAGCCGTTCTTGTGGGCATAGTTACAAGAGATACAAATGCTGTGGAGGTTGAAAAGGAGCTTGACGAGTTGGCTCGTCTTCTTGATACCGCGGGCGGTGAAGAATTTGCACGTCTTGTGCAGAATAAGGACACTCCCGACCCAAGAACGCTTCTTGGTAGCGGAAAAATTTGGGAGTTATCCGAGCTTTGTAGAAACAATGGAATAAAGCTCGCTATTTTTGACGCGGAGCTTTCTCCATCTCAAATTAGAAATATTGAGGACGATCTTGGCGGTGACATTAGCGTTATCGACCGTTCAATGCTTATTTTGGACATTTTTGCGCTCCACGCTACCACGGGTGAGGGAAAATTGCAGGTTGAACTTGCACAGTTGCGTTATACCGCGCCCCGACTTATCGGTAAGGGAACGGAGCTTTCCCGTCTTGGCGGCGGTATTGGTACAAGAGGTCCCGGTGAAAGTAAGCTTGAAAGTGACAGACGTCATATGAAGCGCCGTATCGTTGCGCTTGAAAGTGAACTCGAAGAGCTTGAAAAGAATAGAATGACGATGCGCGCAAGCCGTGACAAGAGTCAGATTCCGCAGATTGCTATTGTTGGTTATACAAATGCAGGTAAGTCAACCTTGCTTAACACTTTAACAGATGCAGGCATTCTTGCCGAGAACAAGCTTTTTGCGACTCTCGACCCCACAACAAGAAAGTTGAAATTGCCCTGCGGTGAAACGGTTTTGCTTACCGACACCGTTGGATTTATAAGAAAATTGCCCCACCACCTTGTAAAAGCATTCAAATCCACGCTTGACGAGGCGGTTTATGCGGACATTTTGATGATTGTAATTGACGCGCACGATGACGAAGCAAGAGCGCAGCTTGACGTTACAGAAAGCCTTCTTGCAGAGCTTGGCGCGGCAGGAAAGCCCACAATTTACGTATATAATAAGTGTGATTTGGGAATTTCTTCCGAATTACCTTCCTATATTGCAAATAACGAAGATCCCAACCGTGTAGTTTGTGCAATTTCCGCAAAAAGCGGAGAGGGAATTGATACTTTGCTTGAAAAGGTGGAAGAAATCATTCACCAAGGCAAGAGCAAGGTGACTTTCGTTATTCCCAACTCCGAACAGGGCGCGCTCAATATTCTTTATAAGAACGCAACTGTTGAGAGCGTTGACTACGGCTACGAGGGTGTAACCGTTGTTGCAACCGTTGACCAAAAGGTACGCGGTATGCTCAAAAAGTATGATGTGAATAGACCTCAAGAGGTTGAGGAGTTTTAAAGAAGTTACAAAGTACCAACCGCTCAAGCCGCTTGGGCTTCCGCTTTTGTAAAAAGCGGAGCAAAACTATCGCTAGATTTGTACTGACTCTACGCAAATTTTCGACAATTTGCAAGCAAATTGTCGGTTTTGAACCTCCAATCCTGCCCTTATGTACAAGTACAACGGTCGGCATTGAGCTTTCAAAACTACGAAAATCCCTCTTTTAGAGTGATTTTCTAAAATTTGCTTTGAAAAATTATAGCCGTATTGATAGCATATGGCTATGCAATTATTAGCAAATTATAGATTTTGCGAATATTTGAGCAAAATCGTTATGTATTGTTTTGCTTTACAAAACAATACGATTTGCGCGGATAAAATCAAAACCCACGATTAAAAAGTTTTTGGTTCTTTTTTCAAAAAGAACAATTCTTAACCTTGTAATTTCTTGAAAGGAGCACAGCAATGGCAGAAGAAAAAGTTTATATAACGGTCAAGGGCTATGGCGAGGCTCGTTTTGAGGAAAAAAAGTCGGTGTTCATCGGCTATTGCGAGCATGTGACGAGCGAGGAAGAGGCGCTTGCTTTCGTTAAGAAAATCAAGGAAAAGCACAAGGACGCAACCCACAATTGCTATGGCTATGTGATGAAGGGTGGAATTTTATGCCGCTATTCCGACGACGGAGAGCCGCAGGGAACGGCAGGCAAGCCCATTCTCGATATGCTTATGAAGAGCGGAGTTGACGACGTTTGCGTTGTTGTAACACGTTATTTTGGCGGTACTTTGCTCGGCACGGGCGGACTCGTTCACGCATATTCTCTCGGCGCTAAAATGGCGGTTGAGGCGGCAGGAATTGCCCAATTTGAAAATTACGTTGTTTTGAAGGTTGCTTGCTCTTATTCCGACTATCAAAGAGTAGGACTTGAACTTGAGAGATGCGACGCCATTATTGACAACACGGATTATTCCGATTGCGTGGCGGTTCAATTTGCTGTGAAAGATAAGTTTGCCGAGGAAATCACGCGAAAAATTTCAGAAATCACCTCGGGCAAGAACGTGCCAACTAAAGTTTGCGAAAGATTTGATGCGAAATGAAAATGATAATACAAAACGGCGGGCTTTCCCGCCGTTTTGTTGTGCTTCAAATTTTGATTTATGGGGAAAGTTACAAAGATAAAAATTTTCGCTTTTTTGAAAAAAAGCTCGCAAAAAACTTTTAATCGTATTAGGGCAAACAAATTTCGCGCAACGCGCGTGACTCGCAATCATACGCGCTCGTCACACTCGTTTTTATTGCACAAGCGCAACAAAAACCGCGCCTTGCTACTCTGCACATAGCCATTTTGATAGCAAAATGGCTTCGCACAAATCTGTAGGGGAGGGGTTTTCCCTCCCGCCAAAAATGAAATTAGTTTGAGTTCATAAGCGGGTGCACGGAGTGCCCCCCTACAAAATCGGTACATAACCGCT
>JAZQUS010000092.1:0-10218 GCA_045631445.1 Eubacteriales bacterium | reverse complement strand
TACAAAGTAAAAAAGGGGTCGCTTTTGAAAAAGCTCCGCAAAACTTTCAATAGTGGGAATTAATTTATTCCGCGCAAATTGTTCCAACGAGTTGGAACTAATGATTTTTCTCGTCACCTCAAAAAATCCAATTTGCTATTGCAAAACGTAGCCATTTTGCTATCAAATCGGCTATATGCAGAGTAGCAAAGCGTGGTTTTTTCGTTTGTTTGCAAACGGAAAAACATTTGCGCCAAGCGCGTCAGAAGTGCAGGCGCGCGATTTGCGCGGTCTAAATTATTACCCACTTATAAAAGTTTTTTGCGAGCTTTTTTTCAAAAAAGCGAAAATCTTTACTTAACTAACTATTCGATAAATCAAAATTTGTACAAATTAATTCTTTTTCTTCTCCGTCAAGCCAATGCAAACACCAATAACTGAGAATGCACCCATCGAAAACAAAAGACGCGTACCCGATGCCATTGATGAGCCCGTGGTGACAATATCGTCAACCAAAATCACAGTTTTGTCTTTGATTTTATCTTCAACGTCACACGTTTTATATGCAGATTTCATATTTAGTCTTCGTTCATAAGTGTTAAGATTTTTCTGCTCCACAGAGCCTATTTTTCTATCAAAGCACCTCACAAGCTCAATTCCCGTTTTGCGAGATAGTGCTTTCGCAAGTTCATATCCTTGGTCGAATCCACTGTTTGCCTTATTCTTGTGTGAACGAGGTAAATAAGTAATTACGCAATCACTTGGCAAAAGTGACGCCCCTCGCATTTCTAAAATCAAAAGCTCGCGAAATTGCTCTGCAAAAAAGTTAAACGCAACTTTGTTGTTATCGTCCTTAACAGAATAAATAAAATCTCTTATTTTCATATCGTCACCTTGCGGACGATACGAAACAAGCTTTAAAAGTGCCGTGCATTGCGCTCTGCTCATGCTTTTGGGCATACAACGGCAAAAATTCATTGCAAGACCACATGTGCTACATTCAATCTGCTTTTCATTTTCATAATACATTCTGCAAGTAGGACAAAGTGGATCAACCTGCTTCTTGCGAATATCCATTGATATAAGCTCACCGCAATTTGCACATCTGGGCGGAAAAATCAAATTAGTTGCTAAATCCAAAAATCCCATATCACTTTTCAAACAATTTTCTAAGTCCTGTATAACGAAGAGATTGACGGTCATTTTCAACCATTTTCTGCACAACCTCTTTTTCACCAACGATGATAACCATATTTTGAGCTCTCGTCACCGCAGTATAGAGCATATTTCTTGTCAAAAGCATTTCGGGTGCACGATAAGCGGGAATAATTACAATAGGATATTCACTTCCCTGACTCTTGTGCACGGTAATGGCATACGCGTGTTCAAGCTCCTCAAGATAGGAAAAGTCATATTTAACGCTTCTATCGTCAAAAACAATGTCCATAAATTGATTTTTAAAATCAATGTCAAAAATGAACCCTATATCACCATTGAAAACGCCGTTCCCCTGCGTTCCATCATCCTTTTTCCACTCTATATCATAGTTATTTTTCGTCTGCATAACTCTGTCACCTTGACGAAAAACAACTTGTTTATAACTATACTGTTTTTTGCCAAATTGCTCGGAATTTAGCATATTTTGTAGTATTATATTAAGATTTTCCGTTCCTGCTTCTCCCTTTCGCGAAGGAGAAATAACCTGCATATTTGTTGTTGCTTTAACACCGTATGCTTTAGGTAATCTGTTCTTACAAAGGTCTGCCACGGTATTGGCAATTTCTGTATTGTTAGAACGAGGTAAGAAGAAAAAATCCTTATCCTTAGCAGACAAATCGGGTATTTCTCCCCTGTTTATCGCGTGCGCATTAGTTACTATCAGGCTCTCACTTGCCTGGCGGAAAATTTCATTCAATTTAATAGTAGAAAAACGCTTTCCATCAATCAAATCGCGCAAAACATTACCTGCACCAACACTTGGCAACTGATCACTATCACCAATTATTATAAGGCGTGCACCTGGTTTGATTGCTTTGAGTAAGGAATACATCAAATTTTGGTCAATCATCGATGCTTCGTCAACAATAATAACCTCCTCGTCAAGTAGATTATTCTCGTCGCGGTTGAATTTTCCGTAAATGCTCTCCGAAAAATCCATCTCAAGTAAACGATGTATGGTTTTTGCCTCTCGACTTGTTGCCTCACTCATTCGTTTAGCAGCGCGCCCTGTAGGAGCAGCTAAAGCAACATCAAAGCCCATACTGTCAAAAATTTCAATAAGTGCACGAACAACGGTTGTTTTACCCGTACCGGGTCCACCCGTAAGTATCATTACTCCGCTTTCAAGAGAGGACGAAATTGCTTTTTTTTGCAAGGGAGCATACGCAATACCGCTTTTTGCTTCTTCTTTACTTATAAAAGCACCCATATCTGCGGAATTAACCGAAGCACAAACCCTATCAAGCAAATCGAGTTTTTTTGCAATGTATTTTTCCGCATCATAGCTTTCTTTGTCGTAAATAAATCTCACACCATCATAGGTAACTGCACGAATTTTATTTATTTTATGAAGATAAGTAAGGGCAATTTTTATATTCTCCTCACTCACCTCTAGCAGATTTGAAGCGGATGAAATAAGCTCATTTTCAGGCAAGCAAACGTGTCCATTTTGTGAGATTTTATACTTCATCATATAGACAACGCCCGATGCAATTCTATCAATTGAATCATAGGAAAATCCAAGTTTTTGAGCCATAGAATCAGCTTTTTCAAATCCTATACCGTCGATTTCTTCACACAGTATATATGGATTTTCCTTCGCCATTTCAACCGATTTTGCACCAAATTGCTTGTAAATTTTCATCGTCAATGCGGCGCCAAAATAATCACGGAAGAACATCATCGTGCTTCTCATACCCGCGCTTTTTTGAAAACTCTCACCTATTTCAAGTGCTTTCTTTGCAGTAATTCCTGAAATTTCCGCAAGCCATTCAGGGTGATTTTCAAGCACGTCAAAAGTTTCTTCTCCATAGAGATCAACTATCTTTTTCGCAGTTTTCGGGCCTATTCCTTTTATTGCACCTGACGATAAATAGCGCAAAATCGAATTTGCATCCGCAGGCATCACCTTTTCATAGGACTGAACAGAAAATTGTCTTCCATATTTGGGATTATGCACCCATTTTCCATAAACCTTAAGCGTTTCACCCTCACCAACATAAGGCATAACACCAACGGCTGTGACTATCTCACCCTTTTCAAGACACATATCAAGAATAGTATATCCATTTTCCTCGTTTGAGTATATAATTCCCTCAACCGAGCCCTCAATCGTAGTTACATCTTCTTTTTTTGGTGCTTCATAAAGATGTTTCATAGGTGCTTCTCCTTTCATATATTCTCAAAAAGACCCCAAAATTAATTTTGAGGTCTTTAATTTCGTATTATTTCAAAAGTTCTGTCTTAAGAACAGGCGCAAGATCTCTTGCTTCCCAAGGAGCATTGATATCTTCACGTCCCATATGACCGTATGCAGCAGTTGCGCTATAAATAGGTCTTCTAAGTTGGAATCTATCAATAATAGCAGCAGGGCGAAGATCAACGTGCTTCTGAACTGCTTCAGAAATAAGCGCTTCATCAACAACACCTGTTCCGAATGTGTCAATCATAACGGATACGGGCTTTGCAATACCAATAGCATATGCAAGCTGAACCTCGCACTTCTTTGCAAGACCTGCCGCAACGATGTTCTTTGCAATATATCTTGTTGCATAGCAAGCAGAACGGTCAACCTTTGTGGGGTCCTTACCGGAGAACGCACCACCACCGTGACGAGAATATCCACCGTATGTATCAACGATAATCTTTCTTCCTGTAAGACCTGAGTCACCTGCAGGACCACCTACCACAAAACGGCCTGTGGGGTTAATATAAATCTTTGTTTCTGCATCCCAAAGATTTGCAGGGAGAATGGGTGTAATAACGTGCTTGATAAGATCTTCTCTAATCTGCTCAAGCGTTACAGAATCGGAGTGCTGTGTAGAAATAACAACAGTATCAACTCTAACAGGAACATCATCCTGATATTCAACAGTAACCTGAGTCTTTCCGTCGGGACGGAGATAGTCAAGTGTGTGATTCTTTCTTACAGCTGTCAACTGAATTGCAAGCTTGTGAGCAAGGGAGATAGGAAGGGGCATAAGCTCGGGAGTTTCATCACAAGCGTAGCCGAACATAAGACCCTGGTCGCCTGCACCCGTGTCAAAGCTATCAACGATTTCACCGTTCTTTGCTTCAAGAGATTTGTCAACGCCAAGAGCGATGTCGGGAGACTGCTCGTGAACGGAGTTAAGCACCGCGCAAGAATCACAGTCAAAGCCGTATTTTGCTCTATCGTAACCAATTTCGCGAACTGTTTCGCGAACGATTTGCTGATAGTCAATAACCGCCTTTGTTGTAATCTCACCCATAATCATAACAAGACCTGTTGTGCAGCAAGTTTCACAAGCAACACGGCTCTCTGGGTCCTGTGCAAGAAGTGCATCAAGAACTGCATCGGAAATCTTGTCGCAAATTTTGTCGGGATGTCCTTCAGTAACGGACTCGGAAGTAAATAATACCTTCTTCATTTTAAAATTCCTTTCATTTTCATACCAAAATCAATATTTACCGAACATAGAGAATAAAAAAACCTCGCGGAGCGAGGACACGAAATAACCTCATCTCTCGGGAATTAGCACCTTGCCATTTTCTTTATGGTAGGTTGCTGTGGTTTCTCAGGGCTCGTCCCTCCACCACTCTTGATAAGTCATATATGATTTTGGCATATATTTTCTTTAATTTTTTAACCAAGATATTATATCATACATCCACCATTTTTGCAATACCTTTTTGACAAAAATATAGATTTTTTTACGAAAAAAAGAAATCCGCAGACATCTGCGGATTTCAAATTAATTATTTAACTGTAAATGTAATAGTTACATAATCACTAGTAAGTGCATCAATTGTGAACGTGTATTTAAGAGCAACACCGTTATCATCAACAACATTATTAGGAAGTGTATCACCAGCAATATAGGTGAATGTATCACCGGCAGATTTCACAAACTCAATAAGATTATCCTTCGTTCCATATTGATCTGAAGCATCCGTATTATTGTTATAAACGTCGTAATAAGTTTCACCGTCATACACTTCAGAATAAAGTGAAGCATTTACATGATAAACCAAAACACCGTCGCGAGCGAAAAATCCTGCATCATCACCCGAATTCAATCCCTCGTTCTTATAGTACATAAGAACGTAATATTCCTGATACGCACCAAACTTTTCATCCCAATTATTTGCAAGAATGATAGTATCACCATTCTTTGAGAAATCCTCAAGCGTAAGCGTTACGCTACTGTTTGTAACAACGAGTCTTGAGCTTGTAATCCAACCAAGATTGAATTTGGAATACGCATTGTGGTCACCCATCATAGCATCCATCATATCCGCTCCCTCAAGAGGTCCATCACCACTATAGGAGGTGTCATAATAATCGTCAAGACCGAGAATATGAGCAAATTCGTGAATGAAAGTGTATGTATTCATAATTGAGCTATCATAATATGTTTCTCCATTCTCGTCAATTCCTTCATTAAGGAACTGATAAGATGCCCAAACGTAGTCGTTTGCGCTAACTCCATCATACTCATAGTAATAGCCGTCATTATCAGTATATATGTTCCAATAACGATATGCCCAATAGAAATCTTCCTCGCCAACATCGAGTGTATTTACAAGAACAACCGCATCAATTATGCCGTTGTCATCAGAATCAAACTTTGAAAGATCCATCTTTCCTTCAAGATAAGCAAGTGCTTCGTCAAGGATAAGCTGGTCACCGATTGCAACCTGATCACCATAGTAATCATATGTCGCATTGTAATAATATGAACTGTTGTTCTTAGGTTTAAACCACTCATCAAGTACTGTTATATCGAGTGTTAAGTTGCCATAGCTTGAAATATAATAGTAATCATAAACAGAATAGTAATCAACATCTCCACCCTCACTAAATGCTTGTGCAAGTGCGCTTGTTGTGTAGCCCTTGCTTTGTGCAGTAACGTCGCTAAATTCAACAGGAATTACAAGCACCGCAGGAGAACCTGTTGTAGGGCAACCATCAAGATAATAGCCCTGATCCGTAACATCCTTAACCTTGTCTGCTTTTCTAAAATCAACGTTAAATACACCGTTTACTCCTGTGGGAAGTCCTGCACCCTCGTTAGTGATAAGGTCATCATTTGAACCTGTTGAGCCGCTACCGGAACCACCACCTGAGTTTCCACCACTATTTGAAGCCTCGCAATATACATAGACATCAACTACGTAGTCACCCTCATAGTAATAGAAGGATATATCAAAACAGTTGCCCTTTGTAGTTGTGTAATAATACCACATATCTCCGTACTCATCAGTTTCAGAGCCATCATATGTATAAAGTGATGCAATTTGATTTTTATATGCATTAAACTCTGCTTGAGTATTACCGAACGTATAGAAGCTTACGCCTATAAACTCTCCGTCATCATATTCTTCAACGTAATACTCATCATTAGGAATGAATGGAATAACCTCGCCAACAAGCTGGTTAAACAATGATTTTTCACTTGATGTAAAATCACTGTATGTGTGAGTGGTATCAGTGCTTCCGCTTCCCGAACCACTACCTGAACCGCTACCGCTCGATTCGGTATATGTGTAAACGTATACGTCAACTACATATCCGTCGTCTGCAAGATAGTAAGAAATATCAAGATAAACTTCATCGGAAATAGCATAGAAATACCAATCATCACCATACTCATCCGTTTCCATTCCTTGATATTCATAGAGTGAAGCAAGTGTGGATTGATATGCGTTAAATTCCGTCTTGGTGTTATTCCAAGCATAGAAATTAATACCTGTTTCTGTTGTTCCGTCTTCATAGTCATAACTATATTCTTCAACATAGTATTCATCATTGGGAATAAACGGAATTACCAAACCAAAATATTCTTCAAAAAGCTTCTTTTCCGCAGGAGTAAAAGCATTGTAGAGCTTTTCATCGCTGGGATTTGGCTTTGTAGTAGTTGTTGGTTGTGTTGTGGTTGTTGTTGGTTGTGTTGTTGATGGGAATTGTGTAGTAGTTGTTGTGCTACTCTCTACGCCCGAAAATCCGCAGGACGCGAGTGAAAATACCATCACAAGAACCAATAACAAGGCTAAAATTTTCTTCATAAAAAAGACCTCCATATCAGTTTTTTTACATTATAGCACATCTTTTTACTTTTTACAATAATTATTTTAAATTAAAAAGCATTTCAATAACAGAAATGCTTTTTTTGAGTTTTATTCAGTTTTTTCTCTTTTAGAAGATACCTTAGGTGTATTTTCCTTTATAAGTCTATAAATCTCCTCTGTTGCAAGAGCAATTTTGGTAACTGCAAAATCATCACCGTGAGGATAGATATAGAACGTATCATCAAGAGTATTCAAATCGATACAATCACCATATTTGCCCAAATAGTTAAATTCAATGTGACAAGCTTCAAGGCCTGCGGACTTTCTTTCCATCTCGAAATCACCATATTTACCGCTTCCCTTGAGTCTGAATCCGTCCATATCGTGAACAATAGTTCCATTTCCTATATCATAATATTTCGTACCGTTAGGAAGTGATTTAACGTGGCATTCAGCCTCAAAGCAATATCTACCTTCTCTAACCTCGCGTCTTACATTTGCTCTTTCCCATTCGTACCAGTCAGGGATATGTGAAAATTCGGTTTCACCGTCATTTGCAACAAGCTCACCAAGCTCGGTCATTCTCCAAGACTTGCCACAATGCTCGCATTTGATGGTATCACCCTTACTTGACATCTTGTATTCTGTATTGCAATGAGGACATTGATACAAAACCTTGTGAAGCCCTTCTGCACGATATGAGCAAGTAACTTTTATATTATTTTCCTTCTGCCAAGCAAAATCGTCATAAGTAAGTGCTTCTGCAATTTTTGCATTAACCTCGTCAACACTTGCCGCCTTAAGCTGCTCCGCAGTGAAAAGCTGTGTAAGATGTCCTTCAGTATAAGGAATTTTACGGTCTTTGGTGTTCCAAAAAGGTGTTTTCAAGTGATTACCAACGCATTTGAAAGTAACAACGGGAACCTTCATCATCTTGCAAAGCTGACCGAGAGACTCATGAAGCTCACTCTGTGTACCGCAAAGAGAATATCTTGCTTCAGGATAAAGCAAAACAACGTCACCATTCTGAACTACCTTTCTAATGTGACGAATAAGCATAAGGTCGGTTGTGAATTTACGCTTACAAATTCCGCCAACCTGACGAAGAATCCATTTTTTAAGTGGAAATCCATAGAAACCGTCGATAGCAACAACGTAATTTGCTCTATGGGGGAAAATTGCCTTTGTTGCCACTTGGAAATCGAAAAACGCATTGTGATTACAAAGCAAAATATAAGGCGGCTTCAAGCCCTCGCAGTTAGTCTTTGTAATTCTTGTGTGCTGAAGTGCAACAAATGGAAAGGAGAGAGCCCAAGTGACCGGTCTTAAAAAATGTCTTTGTCTAATAGGGGGTGCTTTCATATCAAATTTCTTAAATTCCTTGTTCATAACTTCTCCTATGATACCAGTTAAATTTATTTTGCCGCAAAATTCGACATTATAATAATAACATATATTCCCACGTTTGTCAAGAAAAATAAAAAACCATCAATTTTGAGAATAAATGATGGTTTTTTCGTTTTATAGCTTCAATATTGCAGGCATTTCTCCGCCCTTATAATATGCTTTGGGAACTTCCTCAAATCCGAATGAACGATACAAATTTCTTGCCGCTTCGTTATTTATATCATAGGATAGCCAACAATATTTTGCTTCTCCGCAAGGATATGTGCGAACAAAATCTAATGCGAGCTTCATAGCTTCTTTGGCATATCCCCTGCCCTGATACCTTTTGTCAATCATCAAGCGCCAAATTGAATAGCTATCACTTATAAACCAGTTGCAAACAGGATTTGCCTTAACCTCGTCGGACATCGTATCGTATCCAATCATTAAAAAGCCAACTGGCTTTTCATCTGCAAAAATAGCGAAAGGAAAAACCGGCTTATTATTAATCAAAGCCAAGTATGCGTGAACAAGGCTATATGTATTGTCGGCAACAAAATGCTTTTGCTCCTTGCTCACACGCAATTTTGTTATGGCATAAAAATTGTCGTCATTTATTCTTTCCAAACGTATGTTTCCCATATTAGTCCCTCCATTTTTTATTATTATAGCAAAATTTATATAATTTAGCAATACCTTTCATATAAAATAGATTTAGAAAATTCATCAACCCAACTCGTTGGTACAATTTGCGCGGCTTCAATTAATCCCCAACATTTAAAAGTTTTGCGGAGCTTTTTCAAAAGCGACCTTTTTTATCTTTGTAACTATTCGATAAATCCCAATTTCATATGAAGTTCAAGCATATAGCAAGTATAAAAAATGGCACGGATGAGTAAACCCATCCATGCCATTTTTGGTGCAGTGAGTGATGATAAATCCGAACCAAAGGCCTCTTCAATTTCGGCAAAGGTGATTGTTTTTGTGCCTTCCTTGTAGTTGAATGTAATGACCAAGTAATCGTCGAACAGATAGATCGCGTTGACAAAACTATCGATCAGACGGCGACGGTGGTCAAGCTGTTTCATATTGAGCTTGCGGTACTTGGTAAGGTAGTAAAGAATTTCCTCTTTTGTGATTGTGGGCTTCGAGATCTCCTCTTTGAGAATCTGAACCGAAAGCTCGCTCTTTTCGGCTTCAAGCTCGTCAAGTCGTTGCTTAGTTGAGTTCGAGAAGATTCCCGCTTGAATGGCGTTGACGATATTGTCGATACCTTTTTCTATTTCGGCAAGCTGCTTGCGAAGAATCGGCAACGTGGTGCTCTCGGCATTGAGCTTTGCGATCAGTGAGTCGGCGAGTCGGTCGAGGAGAACGTCATCGAAGATGAACTTTTGAATGAGAAGTATTACAACCTCCTCGATCCATTTCTTCTTGATGGTTTTCTTCTTGCACGTTCCGCCCTTGCGCGTGCCACGGCATTTGTAATAGCGATGAACGTCCATCGTATGACTCGTTCCGCTCTCTCCCGTCATTAAACATTTACAGTAACCACAGAAGAGTTTTGTAGTTAGCAGATATTCATCC
>JAZQUS010000091.1:0-2413 GCA_045631445.1 Eubacteriales bacterium | reverse complement strand
CAATGGAGGTGCATTTGCAGGGTTCAAGGGTGGATATACGCAGTTTGAACGTTGGTTGATGGATCTGGATATACTCCCGATTCACGGTCGACCGTTACACCCTCAAACGCAAGGAAAGATAGAGCGGTTTCATCGTACTATGAAGAATGAGCTTCTGAAAAGGAACGCCTTTTTTGATCTTGCCGATGCGGATAAGCATTTTAAAGAATGGCGCATCAAGTACAACGAGATAAGACCCCATGAGGCGATCGACATGCGTTGTCCTGCGGATGTTTACATACCGAGCGAAAGAAAATATCCTGACATTATTAAGCCTTACGAATATAGCGGACTGCACCGTGTTCTCAGGGTTAATTACAAGGGTTATCTTAGATTTGACAGCAAGGTGTTTTACCTGAGTGAAACGATGGTGGGAGCGGAATTGGAGTTGCGCCCCGAGGGTGCGGATTTCGCCTCGCTCTATTACCGCAATTACAAGATTGCCGAGCTTGATCTGCGGACGGAGCAGCTGCTAAACCGCCGCATTTCGCGCCTCGATTGAGCCGCGCGACGCTTTTGGAAGCCTCTCTCCGCTACGCTCCGTTCGGCTTCCA
This sequence comes from Eubacteriales bacterium, assembly GCA_045631445.1. Lineage (GTDB taxonomy): Bacteria > Bacillota > Clostridia > Oscillospirales > CAG-272 > RGIG4608. Next base: position 1,820 of record JAZQUS010000091.1, on the reverse strand, counting down.
AAAGCATAAAGTGCAAACATAAATTACAGACATAAAATGTGTATACAATCCTCTTGCACAACTGTTTACAATCTTACTCTTGACAGAGGACGTCGATCCCTACGGAGTTTGAATTGCAACATTTGTTAAATTATAGCCATTTGCTAATTATATTTCTATTGTTACACTTTAAAATTGCCACCATAATCGTAGGGGTCGACGTCCTCGACGACCCGTGTTGACATAAATCAACTTCTCGACAAATCAAAATTTACACATTCGACAAAATCATCAAAGTTTTATCAAAATATTTTTCAAAAACCTATTGACAAATAAAAAAATTATGGTATAATACTTGTGTTATCCAAAGACAGCAGGTTCCAGTAAAGGCGCAAGCTCTCCTGCCGAGGAAGATTTTATACTTTAATATTTATGTTATTGTGTGTCTTTCCTTGGGGTGCTATGCCTTTCGGAAGGATTTTTTTATTATATTCGTTGATTTATAACAGGAGGAAAGTACAATGCCAAGTAAAGTAATACTTGAAAAGAAGCAACAGGTTGTTGCTGAACTTTCTGCTCAGATCAAAGAATCCGTTTCCGGCGTTCTTGTAAATTACCAGGGTATCACAGTTGATGCTGATACAGCTATGCGTAAGGAACTCCGTGAAGCAGGCGTTGACTATAAGGTAGTTAAAAACTCCCTTACAGGCAGAGCTTGTGAAGAAGCAGGTTACGGCGAAATGAAGCAGTACCTTACTGGTATGACAGCTATCGCTATTTCTAAGGACGATGCAGTTGCACCTGCAAAGATTCTTAAGAAGTATTCCGATAAGGTTAAGTCATTCCAGATCCTTGCTGGTTATGTTGACGGTGTTGTTGTTAACGAAGCTACAGTTAACGAACTCGCTGACATCCCCTCAAGAGAAACACTTATCGCGAAATTCCTCGGAAGCGTACAGAGCCCTCTTTACGGCTTTGCATATGCAATCCAGGCAATCGTGGACAAGAGTGGAGAAGCTCCTGCTCCCGCAGAAGAAGCTCCCGCTGCAGAATAATCTGCAAACAAAACTCATTGCGTAAAAAAATCGCATAAATAAACAAAAGAAATTTTTATTGAATTTTGGAGGATTTAAAAATGGCTAACGAAAAGATTACAGCTATTGTTGAAACAATTAAAGGTTTGACTATTCTTGAGTTGAACGAACTCGTAAAGGCAGTTGAAGAGGAATTCGGCGTATCCGCTGCTCCCGTTGCTGCTGTTGGTGTTGCTGCTCCCGCTGCTGCAGTTGAAGAAAAGACAGAATTTGACGTAGTTCTTGCATCCTTCGGTGCTAAGAAGCTCGACGTTATCAAGGTTGTTCGTGAACTTACAGGTCTCGGCCTTAAGGACGCTAAGGACCTCGTTGAAGGCGCTCCCAAGACACTTAAGGAAGGCGTTTCCAAGGACGAAGCTGAAAAAATCAAGGAAGCTCTTGTTGCTGCAGGCGCAACAGTTGAAATTAAATAATTTAGTTTCTACTTTGAACTTTTTACTTGCTGTACAAAACAGGACACGAAATCGTGTCCTGTTTTTGTTTTTATGAAATTGATATGTAAATTGGGATTTAGCGGGAAGAAGATAGTTAAGAAAAGATTTAGGGGGATTTTGAAAAATCCCCCTACAACCCCAAAACTTTTTAATCGTGGGGGTTGAATTAAGACCGCGCAAATCGTATTGTTTGATTGAAATCAAACAATACATAACGATTTTCTCACTGTTGGCAGGCAGTTCGAAAATCTGTGATTTGCTACTAAAAGCGTTGCCATTTTGCTATCAAAAACTCTATGTGCAGAGTAGCAAA
>JAZQUS010000090.1:0-3467 GCA_045631445.1 Eubacteriales bacterium | reverse complement strand
AGCATCAAAACGACCTTTTTTGCGCCCTTTGCGATACCGCGCAGGCAGATAGCAAAACGGTTGCGGCTGAGGATGGGGAAGATAACACCAACGGTCTCACCGCCGAATTTGTTTTTGATGTCAGTTGCGATGTCGTCAACTGTTGCATAGTTGCCTTGTGCGCGAGCCACAACAGCCTCGGTCATAGCAACGATGTCTCTTTCGCGGAAGGGTACACCCTCAACGCGGGAAGCCTCCAAGACGGAAGCGGTAACGATATCCACAATGTTGTCGCCGTTTCGAATGATGGGAGCTCTTACTCCGCGCGAAACAGTACCGAACATACGACTCATAAAAAACAACTCCTTTTATCTATAAATTAGGGGGGTCAATCAACACAAATGACATATTATTATACCACAATACGCCCTGTTTTGCAATATTTTTTGCAAAAAAAATTGAAAAAATGTAAGGGAAGAAAATATGATTTGGGTTAAGAGCACGTCTAACTATTTGCAAGCGAATGATAGAAAAATAAAATTTCCGCATGTCATCCTGAGCGGAGTCGAAATTTTTCTGAGCGAATAGCGAGGAAAAATCGCGAGGCTTTAGCCGAAGCGGGATCTCGCTTCAAGTTTCGGTGACTTTTTGATATGGATGTTACATCGATACAGAAAGCCACCCAAACTCGTTCGGAGATCCCTGCGGCGCTTGGGCGCCTTGGTTTTACCTCACTCCTCGTTCGGTAAAACTTCGACTCCGCTCAGGATGACAGGATGGTTGATTGCTTACTTGAAATTTTTAGATTCGATAAAAAAACAGCCCCGCGCGAGGCGGGGCAATTGAGGAGATTACTTGTACTTTTCTAAAACGGCAAGATAGTCGGAATTTTTGAGAAGTTCTGCTTGTCTGCCACTCTTGGCAGTCAAAAGATCATCGACCATCCACGAAAGGAAATTATCTGCCGTTACCGATACACGATCGGGAAAATATGCTTGGTGTATAGCGTCGTCTGTTTTTATTGCTTCGTCGATTTTTTGAGCCGCGGAAAGGTCCATGTCCAATAGAACAATAATATCCTCGTCATAACCGCCGTGGTACATCATATCGTGTCTCATTCTGTTCAAAAACGCCTCGGCAAGTCCAGCAAAAAAGACGTCTTCTGTCTCGTCCAAAGCATTGAGCATAAGCTTTCCGTATCGAATGGCTTTCTCGGCTTTCTCTTTTGCAGAAAGGGTACCGTCAAAGGAAATCACGCGCCCGAGCTTGTCACCGGCAAACGCGATCACCTCATACATATTTTTGCTAACCCAATAATAGTATTCCTCTGTGTTTTTGGCAAACAACTGTTCGCTTTTTTGACCGGAAGTCAAAAACCAAGTCATGAATTTTGTTTTATAGATTTCGAGTGCTTCATCGGTTTTTCCCTCTGCGTGCAGAATTTTTGCGCGCATATTCCAAGCTTGCAGGCGCAATATTTCTTCGGTGCAACCGTCAAGAATCTTTTTGCATATCGAAAGGAACTCTTCCTTGTGTGCAATCAATATCGCGGGGTCATTATCGGCGGCATCTCCTGCGACAGTCCACATATAATAGTCCATAATCCAATAGTCGTTGGGATAGTCGCGATAGGCTTTTGTAATAATTTCGCGCCCTTGTGCGGTATGTCTGTTCTTTCTATAAAGAAGAATTACATCGTCGATTTCAGCTTGAATCTTTTCTTGATCGTAGCCCATCAGCTCGTCAAGCGTTACTCCAAAATAGTAAGCGAGCGGTTGCAAGAGTGTAATATCGGGATAGGTCTCTCCGCGCTCCCACTTGCTGACAGCCGCGCATGTAACGTTCATTGCAATCGAGAGCTGCTCCTGTGTAATGTTTTTTTCTGTGCGCAAACGCTTGATATTTGCGCCAACCGTCATTTTCATAATTGTACCTCCATTGAGATAAAAGTAAGCCGACGTCTGCTTCTGACCTCATTATACCACAAAAACAGCAAATGTAAAGGCATTGTTAGGAAAGTTTGTGTTAACTAAAAGTTAAAAAATGATACCTATGAGACATTTAGGGGGGGTCGAGGACGTTGCCACCTTACAATACGCACAATAAAAGCCAACGGTTTAGGGTCGTGCCCTAAAGGACAGTTTTGCAAGAATACGGTATATCTCGAAAGAGGTATGCCGTATTCTTGTTTTTGTTTAAGCGCTTTTGACACTTTGGATTTCTCGCATCATTTCAATAAGTTCCTTTTCACTGGGGATATCAATAAGCCCTACCGCGGTAAAGTAAACATCAAGACGTACTTGCTTTCTTCCGTCGATCTTTTCGCTATTATGCACTTCTATACGCCGAATGAGCCTATTAACAATGGCGGGTGTTAGTTCTTTAATATCAGTACATTGGCGAATCGCTTCAAGAAACGCTCGGAGATCCACCTTGTCTTGTTCCATCGTTTTTAAGGATTCTTCAGCTTTTGCTGTTTCTGTAACCAACTGATTTTGTTCTGCTTCATAGCTCGCCATCATTTTGGAGAAACGTGCATCGGGGATCTTACCAAGTACGTTATCTTCGTAAATGCGTTCGATCAGTTTATCAAGCTCCTTTATTCTTCGCTTGTTTCGCTCGATAGTGGCTTTCATATTACGGGAGTTTACCTCTTTCGTAATATTATGCTTCTTGGCGTACATATAGAGGAATACCGCCTCATATTGCTGAATGAACAGTGCCACTCTTTTCACAAGTTCAAGAATGGCTTCCCGAAGGACAACCTCTCTGATAAAATGAATGGAACAAGAACCTCTATTTTCTTTGTAGGCAGAACATCTGTGAAACTCTTGCTCCGGCTTTATGCTTTTAGCCGCGCAAAAATAGAGCTTAGATTTACAATCAGCGCAGTAGAGCAATCCCGAAAACAGACTTTCTCTACCTGTAGCGGTATTTCGTCTACGGCTGTCTCGAAGTTCTTGAACGCGATTGAAGGTGTCTTCGTCGATAATGGCTTCTTGTGTATTGGGAATGATCTGCCACTCCTCCTCGGGATTATAAACCGTTTTGTGCACCTTGTAACTGACAAGTGAAGTTTTGAAGTTGACCGTACACCCCGTATATTGACGATTTTCCAAAATGTGTCGGACAGAGGTTGTACTCCATGCGCATTTTCCGCGAGCCGAAATATCATTAGAGGATTTTCTGCCGTTTTCCAAATAATATGCAGTTGGAGATAATATTTGTTCATCCTCCAATCTACGGGCAATTTTCATGGGTCCAAGTCCTTCAAGCGTTAATTCAAAAATATAGCGAACAACCTTCGCCGCTTCCTCATCAATAATCCATTGTTTGGGATCATCTTGGGATTTGATATATCCATAAGGGATAGCTGCGGCAATTCGTTCTCCTTTGTCCGCCTTGGACTTCCACACAGCACGGATCTTCTTGCTCGTCTGCGCTGCGTACCACTCGTTGAAGATGTTGTTGAACGGCATCATCTCCGT
>JAZQUS010000089.1:0-2024 GCA_045631445.1 Eubacteriales bacterium | reverse complement strand
ACAGATCCAATCGCAGAGCACAGCTAAATTTGTATCACAAGCCGTGGAAGAGGGAGATCCCGACGTCATCGTCTTGCTCGGTCATTTCAACGGCATGGCGGACACAACCCTCACCTCTGTGGCAGCGACTGTGTCGTCGCGCGTAATGGTCTTTGCCAGCGACGCAGATTTGATGAGATGTTTTTCAATGCCGGACGAACGATGCATTAAACCGCAAGATTTGCTTGACGGTAGAAGCATCTATTTATGCATTCCCGAATCACGCCTCGAGGTCTATAAGCACGCAACTATGCTCATCATTGGACAATTTATGAAATTTTTCGAAAGACAGCCCGATGCATCGGGAGGGAAGCCTCGCGTAGACATGATATTTGATGAGTTCTATCGCTTGGGAACCTTGCAGTCTGTCAGTATGGCCCTTAGCACCCTCAGATCGAAAGGGGTACGATGCCACATCATCTGCCAGTCCAATGCACAGATTGAAAAGTTGTACGACAAGATCGGCGCTAAAATTATCATGGATAACTGCGCCATCAAAATCTTACTGGGAGCCTCCGACCCCGAAACGCAGGATTTCTATAGTAAGCTTGGCGGAACGTTCGACAAGCGCAAGAAGAGCATAAGCAGCAACAAAAACGATTTTAAAATTTTTGGTGGTAAAGGCCAGAGTTATTCCACCGAGGAAAAACGTCTCTTGAAACCGGAGAGCCTTGCTACTTTAGGTGATGAAGCAATCATCTTTACCGGAAAAGGAAAAGGGTGGGGAAGAGTAAAAAAACAACCCTACTACAAAACAAAAGAATACGCCGAGTGATAATGTTAGAAGTCAGACTCTCCCTTCGGGGCGAGCCTGACTTTTTTCGATTTAAAATATATAAACGAGATTGGCGGCCACAGCCGCCGGGAAAAATATGAATAGGAGAAGCGAGGGTTCTGGGTGCATCTGCTGTCATGAAAATACACTATACCGCACCTTTATGAACCCTTTGTAAATTGATATTTATTTTCAGAAAAAATTGAAAAAGCTATTGACAATACCCTGATATCATGGTATAATATATACAGAAGATGAGGGAACGAAAACCTCATAAAAATCGGCTCCCGGATAGCTTAAAGCCGGAGAAAGCGAAAAATATGACCCCGATTAACATTCACCAATTTAAGAGGAAATTTGAAGAAGAATATAGTTTCCTCTACGACAACGATGACAACGTTGCTGGATATCAAGAAGCTGTTGATGAGTTTGATAAGTTTCTTGAGAAGCAAGGCGATTTCGTAGGAGAGTTCGCAAGATATCGCGGCGATTACGTTAGCAGCGATCGAGAGGCGGCAGCTTTCATGTTCGCCCTCAGTTCAATGTTATATCAATGTTAACTACTTAAAACAATCAACCGACCCCGGGCGGTTCTTCCCGGGGAGAAAGCGAGAAGTAAAATGAGTTTGTTTGATTTGATCAAGGAGGCTGAGGAACAAAAGGAAGCGCAAATTAAAACAGCGCAAGCAAGCTCCACCTCAACAACCAATCCCCCGAAAAAATCCCGTTTCGATAGCAGACAATTTGAGCGATAAAAAAATGACGAGCCGGGGCAGTTCCCGCCCCGGCATAAAAAGCTGGCGAGCTAAAACGCAGAAAGGTGAGTGTATGAAAGGTTACTATGTTATCCCACTTAATGGTGAAATTGTTGAGTTCAATGGCAAAGGTTCTAAAGCTAAAGCATTTTCTTATGCTAAAAAAATAATTCTTGATGGTGACGATGAAGTTATGGTTCATCGCTTTGACACTGATGGCCCTGATGGCTATTTTGCTTCTTCACAATATTTTAGCGCTGCTGATATTTTGTAATTATTTTATATTTATCCACCGGGCCGGGGCGGTTAAACCCCGGCAGAAAGCGAGAAATACAAATGCAAGACTACAACCAAATCCACGAAGTGACTTCTGATGTAATAGGGAATATCCTCGAAAACTATATGGACCACCTTGAAAAATCTGGGACCGAAGTTCCGCAAGAATATTTGGAGCT
>JAZQUS010000088.1:0-2851 GCA_045631445.1 Eubacteriales bacterium | reverse complement strand
GCAAATTGGATTTTTCGAGGTGAGGAGAAAAATCATTAGTGTCAATTTATTGACACAATTTGCGCGGTTTAATTTAACATCCACGATTGGAAGTTTTTGCTAAGCTTTTTTCAAAAAGCGTCCTTTTTCAACTTTGTAACTTCCCCTATAAATCAAAATTTGAAGCAATTCAACACAAAAGGCGCACGATAGCACAAGACTATTATGCGCCGATTTTATGTGAAAAATACTTTTATTCTTCGTTTGGATTAAACAATTTATAGAGTTTAGGGATTGCGGGTGAAAAATCGACGTATTTATCAATGATTTTGCCGAAAAATCCTATAAGGATGGAGTTAAGAAATGCCGAAATAACGGTGAGAGGACCGATGATATCAATGAAAAATCCTCCAAGAAGCACGAACATCATAATAAAAGTAAGTCCAAGCATTGAAGCATCAAAAATCAATTTCATTTTACTTGTATCGATTCCTTTTTCCTCTGCAATTTCTTTAACAAAAATTTCATAAGTTGACGGTGGAATATAAGTGCGAAGCATTAAAGCCACTGCGAATGATGTAATTAGTGTTCCAATCAGAGCGCATAAAATTCTTCCCCAAATCTCACTTGGTTGAAGAAAAGAGAGTAGGAAATTGATGATGTCAAATGCCGCACCATAAAACAGAATATTGCAAATTGTTCCAATAAATTTTCCTTTAAATTTGCCAATAATTAGACAACAAAGGGTAAGAAGAATGCCTTGGATAATGTATTCGCTAACTCCAACCGATAAAAAGCCAGTGAATCTATTCATAATAAAGGCAGGGGCAATGATTGCGGAAAGACCAAACGCGCTTTTCGAAACCAAACAGTTACCGAGAGCGCATAAAATATTGCCTACAACCCACGATATTTCACCCATTCGTGTAATTTTTTTATTCATATTAACGTTAATATCCATTATTTTAAATTATCTGTAAAAGCTATTTCCTCCAATAAATTCTCTTACGATGCTCGTTGGTGGAATTTCGTCCTCCGCATCTGCTTCGCGAACATAGTTGAGAAGACCAACCATTGCGCGCACCTGCTCGTAGCATTCGTCACTTGGATCAACCTGTAAAAGTAAGGGGAAGATATGCTTTTTAATTACAGCAAGCTCATAAAGGGTTGAGCTATTGAAAATAACGTCGGCATTTTCTTGGTATGGGAAAATCCATTTTTCCTCACCACGACGAACGGAGTCCCACATATCAAGTGTTCTTTGCACGCTTGCTCCTCTGCCTTCGAAGTCGCGAACTGTGCGACGCAAAAGTCGGAGGGTGCTTGTTGGAATTCTATTATGGTAGTCAAAGTTAAGTGGGAGAAGGGGGCTTACGAAAAGTCTGAACACGAGATTCGGATCAAGGTCTTCGGGTACAAGCACGGGGTTAAGGCCGTGAATACCCTCAACGATGATAACGGAATTTTCTTTTAACTTCATTTTGTGTCCTGTCCAAACGCGTTTGCCGAGCTTGAAGCTAAACGTTGGAATTTCAACCTCTTTGCCATCAAGAAGGTCGCGAAGATTCTTGCCGAAAAGCTCGGTGTCGATGGTGTTTATATGCTCAAGGTCGATTTTTCCGTCGGTGCCGGGAGCAATCTTATCTCTATCAATATAGTAATCGTCAAGACTCATCAAGATGGGCGCTTTTCCGTGAACACGGAGTTGCGTTGCAAGACGGTTTGCGCTTGTTGTTTTACCAGATGAGCTTGGTCCAGCAAGCATAACCGCCTTTGAACCGCGCTCGCAAATCATATCGGCAATCTGCGAAAATCTCTTTTCGTGTAAAGCCTCGTTTACACGAATAAGCTCACGGATTTTGCCGTTTTCAGTAAGCTCGTTAAGGTCTGCCACCGTTTCGCAGCCCATAAGCTCACTCCAACGCTCACCCTCGGAGTAAACGCTAAAGAAGTTGGGCATTTCGCGATAAACCGACACTCTGTCGGGGTTTTTGGGGTCGGGAAGCACGAAAATGAAGCCGTTTTTTGCTTCAACTATACTCCAAGAACGAAGGAAGGAGGTTGAAGGTGCCATTTCACCATAGAAATAGTCCGCAAAGTCCTCGTGCTCATAAACTGTAAAGTATGTTTTGCCACGGTATTTAAGCAAACGGGTTTTGTCATCCTGACCATTTGCCTTGTAGTGCTCGATTGCCTCATCGATTGGAATGCGGCGGCGGAGAAGTGGAAGGTCCTCGTCAACTATTTTTTGCACCTCGTTGGCAAGGTCGTCGGCAGAGAAATTTTCAGTTCCACAAACGTTGAAATAAATTGAATTTCCAAGTGTGCAGCTCATTTTTGCCTCTGCGCCCTTGTAAAGTCGTTCAAAAGCCAAGAAAATGATGAATTGAGCTGTTCTAACATACGCCTCGCGTCCGAGTGGATCGTCATATCCGAAAAGACGAATATGACCGCCGCTTGCTTCAATGGCTGTTCTTATGGTTTCGCGATCGGGCGCGACGTCCTTAGCGCGAAGGGGAATATAATTGAGTGTGAAAACGCGACCTGCCATCTTTGCAACAAGCGGGTCAGTTGATAGCTTTCCCTTGATGTAACCAAGCTCCTTAACTATGTCAAATAACGATTGGTTGGGTTTTGGCTCGACAATGTGATTTTCAATGTATAATTTCATATTTTATCTCCTTTTTTTGTAGATTTTTATCATTAATTGTGTGTTTATTCTTTTTGAGGTTAAATTGGGATTTATCGAGTAGTTAGTTGAGTAAAGATTTTCGCTTTTTTGAAAAAAAGCTCGCAAAAAACTTTTTAATCGTGGTGTTGAATTAAGACCGCGCAAATTGTGCCACGCCTCGCGTAAAAAATAATAGTAAAT
>JAZQUS010000087.1:0-9054 GCA_045631445.1 Eubacteriales bacterium | reverse complement strand
TTTCAAAACCGATAATTCGCTCACGAATTATCGAAAATTTACGTCAAATCACTACACACCAATCGATTGTTTTGCCGCGCTTTTTCAAAAGCGCGCGCCCAAGCGGCTTAGGGGTTCCCCGAAGCGACATTTATGAGCTTTTGGGGTTTCCGTCTTGAGCGGTTTTGCTTTAACTAACTATTCGATAAATCAAAATTTAAACATAATTTTATATCGTTGGAGAACATCATTATGAGCAGAAAAAAGACTATATTTACCGGAGTATGCACGGCACTAATTACTCCATTTGAGGATGGAGAAATCGACTACAAAGCACTAAAAAATCTCATTGAATTTCAAATTAAAAGTGGGATAGATGCCATTTTAATTAACGGAACGACGGGTGAAAGTGCTACCTTATCGGAAAAAGAAAAGCAAGAATTGATTGCATTTGCAGTTCGCGAGGTGGGGGGACGTGTGCCAATTATTGCAGGAACAGGCTCAAATTCTACTAAAAAAGCGGTTGAGCTTTCACAATTTGCCTCTGATGTGGGTGTGGATGCAATTTTAGTGGTGACTCCCTATTACAACAAGGCGAGCAACGAAGGTTTAATCGATCATTATGAAGCAATAGCCAATGCGGTTGACGTACCAATTATACTTTACAATGTACCTTCAAGAACAGGAGTAAACATTCCTCTCCCCGTTTATGAGAGGTTAGCGGAGCATAAAAACATTGTTGCCGTCAAAGAGGCAAATCCCGACGTGTCCGCGATGGCAAAATTGTGTGCAAAATGTTCTGATAGATTGGATATTTACAGCGGAAATGATGATTTGATTTTGCCAACACTTTCGCTCGGTGCCAAAGGAGTAATTTCAGTTTTGTCGAACATTTTGCCAAAAGAGGTTGGGGAGATTTGCAAGCTATGGTTTGCAGGCAAAATCGACCAAGCGTGCGCCCTTCAGTTGCGACTTTTACCCTTGATAAATGCTATTTTCAGTGATGTCAATCCTATTCCCATAAAGGCATTAATGGCAAAAGAAAATTTTTGTCAAGAGGAGTACCGCCTGCCTCTTTGTAAAATGAGCGAGGGTAAGAAAAAAGAGTTGTTCTATGCTTACGAAAAGTTCAAATTTTGATTTATAGGGGAGTTACAAAGATAAAAAAAGGACGCTTTTTGAAAAAAGCGAAAATCTTTACTCAACTAACTACTCGATAAATCCCAATTTATCGTATTGAAATTTGAACACAAAAATCCCCCGAAAAAATCGGGGGATTGATTATATATTAAATTTATACAAGTGCGAGTTCTTTAGCAATACAATATCGAATAAAATTGAAGTTTTCGGGGGTGTTTTCAAGGTCACCACGTTCAAGAAGCAGGGTTGCTTCAAAAACAATTGCTCGAATAACGAAACTCTTTCTTCTCGCTTCGCGAGCAGAAACGTTATTTATTTTCATATAATGCTCAAGCTCAAGCTCAATAAAATTTCGAGCGCTTTCAATATCGGTATAGCTTTCATCATCTACCTCAACATCATCAAGCATAATGATAGAACGATAATTTGGATTGCCTACAAGGAATTTTATATAGAAAACACAAAGCTCGATAAGAAGCTGCTTTTCGTCATTTTTATAAAGCTTATTAATCTCGGTTTTAAGGAGTGACCATTGGTGCTTTATATATTGAATAATCTCAACAACAAATCCTTCTTTATTTTTGAAATAGTTATATGGCGTTGCGCACGAAACGTTACATGCAACAGCAACCTGACGCAACGAGAAATTTGCTACGCCACTATTTCCTATTTCGTCAATTCCAGCGAGTATAAGCTTTTCTTTTATCGTCTTTCTTGCAAATTTATTGTCCATAAATATCACCGCCTAAAATTTCATCGCCACTATTATATAACATTTTTTAAAAGTTGTCAATGATAATTTTTAAAATAATTTCAAAAAATGTATTGACTTTTTTAAATAAAAATAGTAAAATAAAGAAAAGTTATCATTGATAATTATCTATTTTTCACAAAGAGGTCAAAAATAATGGACAAGCTTATGCTCTCAAGAGAAAAAATAAATAAAATCGACGAGCAGATGGCTCGTCTTTTTGCCGAGCGCATGGAAGCTGTCCGTGAAGTTGCAGAATTCAAGGCAGAAAACAATTTACCCATTTTAGATGCTTCTCGCGAAGAACAGATAATTGACAAAAATTCCGCCTTTATTGAAAATGAAAGTATTAAGGCGCACTATATCAATTTTTTGAAGAATAATATGGAAATTTCCCGCTCATATCAGGCAGAACTATATCCTGATTTATCGAGCGGCGTTCTTTATGAAAAAGACAATATCAAAAAAATCCACGTAAATCTTCAAAAGGATAGTTATGACATTTTGCTCGGTTGCTCTCTATTATCGCACGCACGCGAGCATTTAAGTCTTGATAGGAAGGCTTTGATATTAACCGATAGTGGTGTGCCCAAAGAATATGCTCAAGAAATTGCAAATCAATGCAAAGAGCCATTTATTTATGTCATTGAACAAGGTGAAAATAGTAAAAATTTTGATAATTTCAAGGCAATTCTTGAATTCATGGCGCAAAACCGTTTCACCAGAACGGACTGTGTTATTGCAGTCGGCGGTGGTGTTTGTGGTGATCTTGCCGGATTTGTGGCGGCATCGTATATGAGAGGTATCGATTTTTACAATATTCCCACCACACTTCTTTCACAAGTGGATTCGTCCATCGGCGGAAAGGTCGCCATTGATCTTGAAAAATACAAAAATACCGTTGGTGCGTTCTACCAGCCAAAATGTGTGCTAATTGATCCTGAAACTCTTTTAACCCTTGATATCAGACAAATTCGCGCAGGACTTGTGGAATCTCTCAAAATGGCAACAACAAGCAATATAGAATTATTTGAAATTTTTGAAAGCGGTGAATATCTTAACGATATTGAAGACGTAATCTTGCGTTCCCTTCTCATCAAAAAAGGCATTGTTGAGCGCGACGTGAACGAAAAGGGTGAACGAAAAATTCTTAACTTCGGACACACCATCGGTCACGCAATCGAAAGCACAACCTCCCTTATTCACGGTGAGGCGGTAGCTCTTGGTATGCTTTTTGTGTGTAGTGACGAAATAAGAGCAAGACTTCTCACAATCATAGACGAAATGGGACTTCCTCTTGATACACAAATTAACAAAGAGGAGCTTTATCACTTTATTCTTCGCGACAAAAAAGCGGACGGTAACAATATCACGGTAACTTTAGTTGACAAAATAGGCAATGCAGAACTTCATAAATTGCCTATTGAAAATATAAAAGATCTTATTGATCCAAGAATTTACGGAGGCATTCAATGAAAAATACTTTTGGCAACGCCGTTAAAGTGACACTTTTCGGCGAAAGCCATGGAGATGCCATTGGAGTAGTTATTGACGGACTCACTCCCGGCATTGAAATTGACTATGAATTTATTGACAGACAATTAAATAGACGTCGTTCTAAAACTCAAGTTTGCACACAAAGAGTGGAAAAGGACGATTACAGAATTTTAAGTGGCGTTTTTGAGGGTCACACCACGGGTACTCCCCTTTGCATCGTTATTCCAAATCGCGATGTTAATAGCACAGATTATCAACTCTTTAGCTCGGTTGCTCGTCCCGGTCACGCGGACTATACTGCACAGTGCAAATATCACGGATATCAAGATTTCCGTGGTGGCGGTCACTTTTCAGGCAGAATAACTGTGGCTCTTGTTGCGGCAGGTGCAATTCTTCAATCTGCGCTTGAGAAAAAGGGTATTTACGTTGGGACTCACATCAAGCACTGTGCAGGTGTTGATGACAGAGCTTTTGGCAACTATGTTGAAGATATTAAAAATCTCCATCTCTCCCAATATGCAATTCTTGATGATAAAGCCCAAGAACAAATACTTCAAAAAGCTCTCGAAATTAAAAATAACGATGATAGTGTTGGTGGAATTATGGAAACCGCTATTGTTGGTATGCCTGCAGGCGTTGGAGAACCTTGGTTTGACAGTCTTGAAAGTATGATTTCACACGCTATGTTCTCAATTCCCGCTATTAAAGGAATTGAATTCGGTGCGGGATTCAGATGTGCAGAAATGTTTGGCAGTCAGATGAATGACGAATTTTATGTTGACGGCGACTCCATTCTCACAAAGAGCAATAACAACGGTGGTATCAATGGTGGTATCAGCAACGGTATGCCAATTATATTTAGTTGTGTTGTTAAACCCACATCCTCTATTGCTAGAAAGCAAAAAACAGTTAACTTTATAGATAAAGTTGATACCGAAATTGAAATTTCGGGTCGACACGACGCGACAATTATTCCAAGAGCGTGTGTTGTTGCAGAAACACTCTCCGCTATTGTTGTAGCAGATATGCTCGTTAGCAGATACGGAACGGATTATTTGTTGTAAAAGATAGTTGAAGGTGAAGAGTGGTAAACGGAGTGCTTAGGTGAGGTTTGCGAATTATCGAAAATTTTCGTCGACTCCCCCACTGATAAAAAGTTTTTGGTGCCAGGGGTTCCCCGAAGCGACGTTTATGAGCTTTGGGGGTTCACGGGACTTTTTTCAAAAAGAACCATTATTTACTTTGTATTTTTCAAGAAAGGAGCCCTCTATGCAATACGGACTTATAGGTGAAAAGCTATCACACAGCTTTTCAAAGGAAATTCATGAGTCACTTGCAAGCTACAATTATGAGCTTTGCGAAATTGCGCGTGAAAATCTTGCCGATTTTCTTCAAAAACGTGAATTTCGTGCTATAAACGTCACTATACCGTATAAAAAAGAGGTTATTCCCTATCTTGATGAGGTTTCGACTGTTGCAAATGAGCTTCAGGCGGTAAATTGCATTGTAAAAAAAGGTGGAAAGCTCTATGGTTACAATACCGATTATTTCGGTATGCGCGACCTTATTTTGCGCTCGAAAATTGATTTGTCGGGCAAGAAGGTGCTTATTCTCGGTACGGGCGGTACTTCACGCACGTCAAGTCTTGTTGCAAAGAATTTGGGAGCGCATGAGATTATTTCTATTTCGCGAAGCTCTAATAAAAGTGCAATTACTTATGAGGAAGCATACGAAAAGCATATCGACGCAGATGTTATTATCAATACAACTCCCGTTGGTATGTATCCCGATTGCGATAATTCCCCCATTGATTTGAGTGGATTTTCAAATTTATGTGCGGTATTTGACGCGGTTTACAACCCACTTCGCACAAAATTGGTGATTGAAGCAAAAGCAAACGGAATTTATGCTGAGGGCGGCTTATATATGCTTGTTTCACAAGCAGTTCACGCAGTGGAGCTTTTTATTGACACAAAATTTGATGACCATAAAACCAACGAAATTTTCAATAAAATATTAAAAGAAAAAGAAAATATTGTTCTTATCGGTATGCCAAGCTGCGGTAAAACAACGGTTGGCAAAGTACTTGCAGATCGTTTTTCTCGCAAACTGATAGATCTTGATGATGAGATAGTTAAAAGGATAGGTTGTGAAATTTCAGATTTTTTCAAAACGCACACCGAAAAAGAATTTAGAGATATTGAAACGGAAATTACAAAAGAAATTTCAAAGAAAAATGGCATAATTATTGCCACAGGCGGTGGTTGCATTTTGCGTAAAGAAAACGTAAATGCGCTTCGTCAAAATGGTAGATTATATTTTTTGGATAGGGATTTAGCAAATCTCACGCCAACAGACAGTCGTCCACTTGCTACAAAAAAAGAAGCAATAGAAAAATTATATAATGAAAGATATAATATTTACACTTCAAGGTGTGATTGCCGTATTGACGGAAACCTTACTCCCGGAGCGGAGGCAAAGCTTATAGAAAAGGAGTTTTTAGCAAAATGAAGATTTTAGTGCTTAACGGCCCAAATCTCAATATGCTTGGCATTAGAGAGCCCGAGCATTACGGAAAAGAAACCTATTCCGACCTTGAAAATAAGATAAAAGCTCACTGCGAGGGTGTTTGTGAGGTGGAAATAAAACAGACCAATCACGAGGGAGTTCTCGTTGAATATATTCAAAACGCATACTTTGAGGGCGTTTCGGGAATTGTTATCAATCCTGCGGCATACACCCACACAAGTATTGCAATTTTAGATGCAGTTAAGTCGGTTATGATACCAACGATTGAGGTGCATATCTCCGACGTTAGCTCGCGTGAAGATTTTAGACAAGTGAGCTTTATACGACAGGCTTGTATTAAAACTATTTCAGGAAAAGGAACTGACGGCTATATTTTAGCCATTGATGATATCATCAATTACATTGAAGGAGGGAAAGTATGAACGTTACTATAGAACGAGGCAAAGCACAAGGTACGATTGTTGCTCCCCCGTCAAAGAGTGTTGCACACAGAATGCTCATCTGCGGCGGTCTTGCAAATGCAAAAAGTACAATTACCGGAATTAATAATTCAGAGGACGTTAAAGCAACTCTTGACTGTCTTTCTGCTATAGGTGTACAATACAAGCACACCGGTGACGTGCTTGAAATCACAGGACGAGAAGTAAAAAAGGATAAGAAAATTCAAGAGTTCTTCTGCCGTGAGAGTGGATCTACACTTCGTTTCTTCATTCCGCTTGCTCTCCTAACAGGTAAAAAGAGTATTTTCTATGGAACTCAAACTCTTCTTTCGCGTCCACTTTCCGTATATCAGGGAATTTGTAAGGAACAGGACTTGATGTTTGTTAAAGAAAAGGAAAGAATTATACTTGAAGGCCCTCTTAAAGCGGGCAACTTCAAGGTTCAGGGTAATATTTCGAGTCAGTTCGTTAGTGGACTTCTCTTTGCCCTTCCCGTTCTTAAAAAGGATAGCCAAATTGCCATTACTCAACCAATTGAAAGTCATTCTTACATAGATCTCACTCTTCACGTTATGAGAAAATTCGGCATGAAGATTGAATGGAAAAACGAAAGAACTCTTTACATCCCCGGCGGACAAAAATACAGTCCTGTTGTGGATAGTGTTGAAGGTGACTATTCAAACGCAGCATTCTTCGCCGCGCTTAACGTGCTTGGTGGTGACGTTACTATCGAAGGACTTGATCCTGACTCCGTTCAGGGTGACAAAATATTCTCAAAATATTTTGATATGATTAAAAGAGGCACTCCCTCAATTAATCTTTCCGACTGCCCCGACTTGGGCCCCATTCTTTTCGCACTTGCAGCGGCAAATAACGGCGGTGTATTCACGGGAACACGTCGTCTTCGTCTTAAAGAAAGTGATCGAGGAGAAGCAATGGCAGAGGAGCTTCGTAAATTTGGTGTAGCAGTTACCGTTAACGAGGACGAAATTGTTGTATTTCCAAAAGAATTCCACCGTCCAACTGAAGTACTTAACGGACACAACGACCATCGTGTTGTTATGGCTCTTTCCATTCTTTGCACAATTTTCGGTGGTGAAATTGAGGGTGCAGAAGCCGTAAACAAGAGCTTCCCCGATTTCTTTGAAAAGCTCCAAAGCGTTGGAATTGAAGTAAGTAAGCACTAAGAGGTATATTAGATGATATTTAAGAGAAAATTACCCATACCCCAAGAGGTAAAGGAAGAATTTCCCCTTTCCGATCATCTTGCGGCAATAAAAGCTAAAAATGATGAGGAAATCAGAAAAATATTCACGGGTGAAAGCGATAAGTTTTTGCTCGTTATTGGCCCCTGCTCTGCAGACCGCGAGGATGCGGTTATGGAGTATATTCACCGTCTTAAAAAGCTTTCCGAACAGGTGGAAGATAAAATTCTCATCGTTCCACGCGTTTATACAGGTAAGCCAAGAACCACGGGAGAGGGATATAAGGGTCTTGTACATCAGCCAAATTCCGCTGAGCCACCCGATATGATGAAGGGTATCGTTGCTATTAGAAAAATTCATATGAGAGTGCTTGAGGAAACCGGTTTTTCAACCGCAGACGAAATGCTCTATCCCGAAAATCACCGTTACATTTCCGATTTGCTCAGTTACGTGGCGGTTGGTGCACGTTCTGTTGAAAACCAGCAGCACCGACTCCTTGCAAGTGGACTTGACATTCCCGTAGGTATGAAAAATCCCACGTCGGGTGATATTTCCGTTATGATGAATGCGATTAAAGCAGGACAATCATCGCATATGTTCATATATCGTGGTTGGGAGGTTGAAAGCGCAGGTAACCCTTACGCACACGCAATTTTGCGTGGATACGTTAACAAAAACGGTGAAAGTCAACCCAACTATCACTATGAGGACCTTTCTCATCTCTATGATAATTATATGAAAATGGGACTTCAAAATCCCACGGCAATAGTTGACTGTAGCCACTCAAACTGCGCAAAGCACTACAAGGCGCAAATTAGAATTGCTAAAGAGATTTGCCATAACCGTCAACATTCGAAGAATATTCATTCGCTCGTTAAGGGCTTGATGATTGAAAGCTATCTTGAGGACGGCTCACAAAAAATTGGTGAGAACGTGTATGGAAAATCCATCACCGACCCCTGCATCGGCTGGGCTAAAACCGAAAAGCTCGTGCTCGATATCGCAGATTTGGTGTAAATAAAATTAAGGAACGAATTTTAACAGTTCGTTCCTTTTTTGCACTTCGAATTTTGATTTGTAGGGAAAGTTAGTTAAGTAAAGATTTTCGCTTTTTTGAAAAAAAAGCTCGCAAAAAACTTTTAATCGTGTTATGGTAAACAAATTTCGCGCAACGCGCGTGACTCACTTCTTCGCGCTCGTCACAAATGTTTCTTTGTTTTCAAGAAAACAAAGAAACTGCGCATTGCTACTTTGCACATAGCCGTTTTGATAGCGAAACGGCTTTGCACAAATCCGTAGGGGAGGGGTTTTCCCTCCCACCAAAAATGAAATTAGTTTGAGTTCATAAGCGGGTGCACAGAGTGCCCCCCTACAAAATCGGTACATAACCGCTTTGATAGCAAAATGGCTACGCACAATCTTCGTAGGGGGGCACTCCGTGCACCCGCACTTATATGTTTGTTTATCAACGGGAGGGAAAACCCCTCCCCTACAGACACAAACTATTTTGATA
>JAZQUS010000086.1:0-9852 GCA_045631445.1 Eubacteriales bacterium | reverse complement strand
AACCTGTGTAGGAAAGTGCATGACGAATGGCATCAGAAACAGTCACCTTTGTTCCCTGTCTTTTGCTCTGCAAATATTCAATTCTCTCCTGCAACAGTGCCTGCATCTCATTATCAATCTCAACTGAGACTTTCTTTTTCTTGTTTTCCATGTGGTTTTTGCCCCCATTCTTCTTTTTTCTGAAAATTTCTGAATTAAGTATGATGAACCAGACCACAAAAAGTGTTTTCCTCATAACTTTTTTGAAAAACGGAGAAAAAAGAAGATTTATTCTGAAACATAGCAAAACGGACCTTTTTCAAGGTCCGTTTCTTGGTCTTACTGGATGTCATCCAGAATCTTTTTGAGGCGGTCTCTTTCTTCAATGAGGTGGAGATAGAGGTGGTATGGTTTGATTTTTGCTCCACCTGCAGATGCCTCGGTGATGTATTTATCAATTTCCTCATAATGTTTTTTGGTTGCTTCAATGTCCAGAGTAGGGGAATGTGGTTGTTTCTTCTTTTTGGGCATTGGGTACTTTTTAGTCAGTACAGACAGCACCAACTGATTGAGAGAAGTGTCCTGCTCATCAGCAACCGTTTTCAGATGGTCAATATATTCTTCTTCGCAGTAGATGCGAAAATCCTTTTTGCTCATCGCTCGTTCTCCTTTCGTATCGCCCAAGAATTGCCAGAGGGCAATGACTAAGATTTGCCTAAAAGGGCAAATCGTGCAGTTTAGGCAGTTTTGTCCTAAACTGCTGCGAGTGGTAACTCGCACATAGTAAGCATGAGAGATGCCTAATTTTTAGGCAGTGAACGAGTGCTTACTACTGGTTTGGTTCCATGCTGAGTTTAGGCAGTATTGACTAAACGAGGACGGACCAAACCAACGAAAGAAATAACGGATGTTGTTTCTTTCGGATGAGGGTTCAAAGGGAACGATGTTCCCTTGTCCTCTCCGGAAGGAGTGGTTCCAAGGCAACGCCTGGCCCAGGGTTTGGCGAGCAGTCGCCAAACCATTACTGGGTTAACTTATGGCGAACCCATAAGTTGTTAGCAAATTAGATAGTTCATACTTCCTTTAGAAAATTTTGAAAGGAGGTTTTTATCTATGGCAGATTTTAGTATCACAGTGCATGAAGAATCAAAGTTCTCGCTTGACCACGATAACAGAAAACAGATTTCAAGAAATGTTGACCCAAGCAGAATTGACCAAAATATTTCATATGAGGGAAATATCTCGATGGAAGAATTTTATGAGAGAACATTCCAGAAAGCATATGAAGAACATATACAAAAACAGATAAAGAGTGGGCATGGAAATAGAGTAAAAGATTGGCCCGAAAAATACTATGATTATGTGTTGCAAAAACAGGCAGAGGGAGAGTTGGAATTAAAGAAAGCATCTGCCTATACACACCAGAAACTTCTCACTAAAAAAGAGTCATTCACCAAGGTTGCAAAACAGATGATAATTCAGATAGGAAATACAGATGTCTTAGAAAAGATGGAACCATCTCAGCAAATGGAAACAAGAGAGAAAATGAAAGAGGCACTCAAAGAATACATGGACACATTCCAAGCAGAGAATCCGAATCTTAGAATTATCAATGCAGTAATTCATATGGACGAAATTTCTTTGTCTCCACATTTACACCTCACCTATGTTCCGGTGGTGGAGCAATCTCGCGGACAGAAAGTTGCCAACTCGCTGAGAGGTGCTTTGAAGTCCATGGGGTTCCATGATGACCCAGAAAAAGTGGAGGGAGAAAAATTTCAGACCTGTCAAATGAAATGGCAGACCAAAGAAAGAGACCGTCTGGTTGAAATTGCAGATAGGTTTGGATTAGGTGCAGGATATACCAAAGGCAACACAGGCAAAGGAAGAACCATCGAAGAATACCGATTTGCAAAACAGCAGGAGCGCGAGGCAATGATGTCGCAAGAGGCAATCGAGAAACGAAAGTCAGAGCTGGCAGAGGTTCAGTCTGAACTGAATAGAACCACGGTTGAGTTTAATGCTCTATCTGAAGATTTATATGATACCGTGGCAGCACTCAGTGACAGTAAGTCAGAACTGAGAGAAACGGAACAGGAAATTTTGGAAAAGACAGAAGAATTAAACCATCTGTCAGAGCAGGTGGACCAGATTCCAGATGTCCTCAACCAGTCTGTTGACCTATGCGAGCAGGAGATGAAAGCAAAGTTGATTCCACCAGTTTCACCATCTGATAATTACGAGCGAACCACCAAGGGAGTATTAAGCGGTAAAAAGACATATGTTATGGTGCCAGAATAGGACTATGAGGTTTTAGAGCGAAGAAACGGACTCAAACCGCAAGCAGTCCATGGCATTATCAAAGATGCCTTGCAACCGCTCAGAGATGCCATTGTGCAACTGCCAGTGGTAAAGAATTTGATTGCAACAATTCAGAGATTGGAACACGAGGTTGGAGAGTGGCGCAAGAGATGCCGTAAAGCGGAGCGAGAAAAAGAGGCACTGCAAAAAGAAAACACGGACCTCAAAACAGAGAAATCTGTTGCAGACCGTGTCATGTATAAGAAATTGGGACTTGCCCCTCATGTAATCGACAAGATGAAAGCAGATGCAGCAAGGGAGATTTTGCAGGAGCAACAAAGAGATGATGATGTTCTCGGCTTCTAAATTCTCTCATATCATTTTTGTATTTTCCCTACCTAAGCACACGATGGTGAAAATGTAAACATTCTGCGTCATCTCTTGAGAAATTGGTCAAAATACGCTAAAATATTATATGAAAAAATAATCATAATTTCTGTAAGATTTCCACTCAGATTCCGTGTATAAGGGTGAAAGGAGGTTAGTCTATGGAAGATAGAGACATTGTTAATTTATATTGGCAAAGAAACGAAGATGCAATCCGTGAGACAGCCTCCAAATACGGTGGCTACTGTAAATCAATCGCAAAGAACATTTTAGGGAGCAATGAAGATGCAGAGGAATGTGTCAATGATACATATCTCAATGCATGGAACTCCATGCCTCCCCACCGCCCCAAAATTCTATCCACCTATTTGGGTAAAATCACGAGACATCTTTCCTTTGACAAGTTCAGACACAAAAATGCTGATAAGAGAGGCGGTGGCGAAATTGCCATTGTTCTTGATGAATTGGCGGAGTGTGTGTCCGGAACCGAGAGTGTAGAAAATGAAGTTTCCAGAAAATTACTCGTTGAGGAAATCAATTCATTTCTGAACACTCTCCCACAGGAAAAGTGCAACATCTTCCTGTGCCGTTATTGGTATGCAATCTCTGTTTCAGAGATTGCAAAGCGATTTGGAATGACTGAAAATAATGTGTCGGTTACTCTGAACCGCATGAGGAAAAATCTAAAAACTTATCTTACAGAAAGGGGTTATGACCTATGAAAAAAGAAAATTTATTTGATATTATTGGCGACGTTGATGAACAAAAGGTCGCTACTGCTGGCAGAGCCATGACCGTAAAAAAGAAGTCTCGCCCTGTATGGATGAAATGGGGAGCTATGGCTGCTTGTCTGTGCCTTGTGGTTGTAAGTGCCTTTATGGGGCATAATAACGATTTTGGAAAAATGGCTTGTGGGCATACCAATCATAGTATTACTGTTTCTCAAAATGGTGTGTACTTTGCAGAAACAGATAGTGGTGTATATTTCTACAATGTAGCAAATGAAGAAACCACCGAAGTGGCCAAGTTTAATGGTACATTCTGCAAAACAACTTCGGGTATCTATTTGCTTAATAATTCTTCGGGTGAACTTTACATTGTTGAAAATGCAGAAATTACAAATGTCGGAACATTGGATTATAATAGTCCAGATTATATTAAGGACTTACATTCGATTGATTTGATTGATATTCAAGATAATGTTGCATACTGGACATCTGTGTATCAAGACAAAAATACTAATGACATTTACAAAGCAGTATTTGCAACTAACCTTACAACAAGTGAAAAAAGTGAATTACTTATTTTGTACGGTAATAATCCATTCAAGGGTGGAATTGTAGCAGGAAATCTGTATTTCCTAAACAGAGTAGAAAACAACAAAATTGAACTACTTAATTTGAGTACCTATGACCGTGTAACAGTTTATGAAATGCCAGAGGATTTCAAGGAAATCAGCAATATGGTTTTCTATGAAGATATGATTGTGTTTGAAAGCAGTACGGGAATGTATCAGTTAGATTATGATACAGCAGAGATAGAAAAACTGACCGATATTATTCCTACTACCAATGCACTTGACCGTGTAGGTAATGAACTTTATTATGTAGCTGAAAGAGAAGAAGTTTTGATTTCTCTCAATCTGCAAACGGGAGAAGTAGTTGAACTTGTCGAAATAGAAGGTCATACCTATACAGAACTTGTAGCTTGTGAGGGCGGTTACTATTTTACTGACCCAAGCGATACAAATGGTGGGCTTTTCTACTATGACTTTGTTACTGGTTCAGCCGTGCAAATCAGTAAGTAACCAGTTAGACAAACTTGAATTTGACAAAGGAGTTGATAGTATGAAGAAGAAACAAGTAATAAAGATTACAACTATTACTCTTGCTTGTCTGCTTCTTATATCCGCAATTAGCATTTATGCAATTCCAAAATTAAGAGTAAATATATTCGTACATACTTATCACGAACTGATTGAAGAAAGTTTGTCTGCCGGTAATGGAGTTCCGGCTGATGATGCAGTATTATTTGGATATAATGCAGTAAATTCTTGGGATAAGACGCATCCAATGACAGAATTTGTGATTGTGTCTTATGGAGATACCTATTATGGTTGTTATTATTCTCCTGATAATGTTCCGCTTGCTTTTCAAAACTACGATACTGAGTTGACACAAGACGGACACGATTGTTGGGTATGGCAAGTAGACGGAGATAATCACGGTGCAACATCAAAAATCATAGACCATTGGTATTATTTTGAAGCATCGTTTTAATATAAGGAGGTCGGCAATATGAAAAAGAAAATAACATTTTGGGGATTGCTCGGTAATTGGTTTGTAGTTACCTTGATATTGGGTTTAATAAATATGTTTTTGATAAAATCATCCATATTACATAATCTGATATTGGCAAGCTTAGGTATTATATTGCTGATTTATCCGGTATATCCGCAGAATTTAGAAAACAAATGGTCGGCAAAACAATGCAGAATTTTTATTCGCATACTTGCCGTAATTGAAATATTACTTGCATTTGCAACAAGAACAAATTTTTACAATGAAGAAACGCTGACGGTGTATTCTACTACTATCGTAACAACTAATACTAATCCTATGCAGACGGCTTTTCAGATCGGCTCAATAGTTTTGATTGTAGCTATCGTTATAGGTGTAGTTGTTTGGATAAGAAAGAGAAAATAAGGTGTGCCTATGAAAATAAATAAAAAAAACATCATAGTATTTACTGTTGCTGCAGTATTGATTCTACTGATTATTTGGATTGCTTATGGCAACACCGATTTAGAAATAAATAAATTCAATATTAAGTCTGAAAATATCCCTGCTGAATTTGATAATTTTAGAATTGTGCAAGTGTCTGACCTGCATAACTCAGAGTTTGGTGAGAACAACGAAAAACTGATAACAATGTTAAAGAAAGCAGATGCAGATATTATCGCAATTACAGGTGATATGATTGATTCTCGTAACACAAATGTTGATGTTGCACTTACCTTTGTAAAAGAAGCGGTAAAAATAGCTCCTACATACTATGTGAACGGCAACCACGAATCGAGAGTCCCTGAAGAATATGAAAAACTCCAAAAAGGACTTGTTGAAGCAGGTGTTACAATTCTTGAGAATTCATCAGCCGATATTACTATCGGTGATGAAACAATAACTCTTATTGGAATAAATGATCCAACCTTCCGCATGGAGCTTGTGGATGACACAATGGAACAAAACATTGCACATCAGCTTGCAAGTGTGATTCTTGATAATGCGAATTATAAAGTATTACTTGCACATAGACCTGAATACTTTGATGTATATGCAGGTAAGGTTGATTTGGTTTTAAGCGGACACGCACACGGAGGACAATTTATAATTCCATTTGTAGGTGGCTTTGTAGCTCCCGGACAAGGTTTATTCCCTGAATACTATTCGGGTAGCTATATAAAAGAAAATACAGAAATGATAGTAAGTCGAGGTATCGGCAATAGTATAATTCCATTCAGAGTAAATAATAAACCGGAACTTATTGTTGCGGAGCTAACGAAGATAGCAGATTGATGAGGGGGTAAGTGTATGAAAATTGCAGAAGATTTTAGAAGAATAGCAAGAAATGCTTTAACAAATAAATGGTTTATAGCCGTAGCAGTAGGTCTTGTTGCATCTATTCTCGGTGGTGTGAGTAGCGGTGGACCTGAATTTAAAGTTAATATTGACGGGAACAATGCAAGTATGAATTTTAATTTAGCCGGACAGACGATTTATTCCACCGGAACCAACGGTGGTATTAGTTCCGAAGTCGGAGCTTGGATTATAGGAAGTTTAGGCATTATATTCATCGTAGCACTTGTTATAGCAGCTATATATTTTATATTAGGCAGTTTCGTTGGTGTTGGATATGCAAAATTCAATCTTAATCTTGTAGATAAGAAAGAATCTGCATTTGAAACTCTGTTTGAATACTTCTCACATTGGAAAACAACTGCTGCAACAAGATTACTCAGCGTATTATATATGTTTCTTTGGTCTTTGCTTTTCATTATACCCGGCATTGTTGCAGGATATAGTTATGCTATGACAGACTACATATTAGCTGAAAATCCGAATTTGACCGCAAGTGAAGCAATAGAACAATCAAAAACAATGATGTACGGAAATCGTTGGAGATTATTCTGCTTACAGTTCAGTTTCATTGGTTGGGATATTCTTGCAACTCTTGCCTTTGGTATAGGTCATTTGTGGCTCACACCATATAAGCAAGCCGCAACTGCAGCCTTTTATCGTGAGGTTTCCGGCACAGAATATGTTGCCGAAGAAGATATAACTGAAATGAATTAAGGAGCTGATACAATGAAAAAAATAAAAGGTTTAGCAATACTGTTGTTTGCGATTTTATTGCAATTATGCAGTTCGGGAATGGAATTGTTGACATTAGCAATCGGACTTGTTGGTTTAGTTGTATCTGTCATTGATGATAGTAAAAAAGACAACTAATCCCAAATAGGTTAAGAGGGATAAATATGAGAAAGAAATCCAATGGAACAGTTGAACTTATAGGTAAAAACACATCACCAATAAAAGTTTGCGATGTTATAAACGGAAAACCAAAAGTTAAGCGGAAAATAAAAAAGGATTACATTGAGTTTGTGTTACGATATTCCATATTTCATAGAGAAATCAAGAGATACAATAAAAAAACCTTTGAGGAAATTAAGTGAATTGATATTAAATGCAAGGAGCTGATGAAATGAAAGACTTAAAAAAACTCATATTGCTTTTGGGATACTGTGTGCCTTTTGTATTTTTGGCAATGAATGAAGATGCAACAGTCGGAACATTGTGGTTCTATCTGATTATGATAATCGGCTTCGGGGCATTATGCTACGGAAGTGCGAAAACTAAAAACTCGTGGATAGTAGTTATCGGTAATATTTTGAGTTTTACTTCTTCTTGCATCTTTGCTTGGAACTTTCAAACTCCAAAATGGGAATACTATTTCAAACCTTTTTTGCCGAATACACTTATCATTTTTGAAACTGTAATTGCTTTTCTTATTCAGATTGCATTTGTAATACATTATGCAAGAAAAAACAACGGAGGTGTTGAAAATGAAAAAAGTAATTAGTATATTATCGCTCGTTGCTATTATGCTATCAATGTCAATAACTGCATTCGCAGGAAGTATTCCTGAGGATCTGTTGTATGAAGATTTTGCACAGATATTCTTTGCAGAGGTTGTTTATTATCATCCTGATAAAGAAAAACCTGATATTGAATTTTCGCCCGTTAAGAAAATTAAAGGCGATGTAAACCTCGGAACAAAGCAGATTGCATACAACTTCAATACTGTTGGTGACTTTGATATAAAAGAAGGAAACGTATATCTCTTTACATACTTTGATGAAAACAACCCGACAGACATATTTGAAGTAACAAGCTATGACACATCTACCTTGAAGCTGAAAAATGTTGAGGGTGATATGTGGAAACGCTTTGAGAAATATCTGAATGAAGGCAGATATTTAGCCGCAGAACACGATAGAATTGATAGACTCAATAATGAACTTGTTGTAGAAAACGGAGAAACAATAACTCTATCTGAATTGCTTGGCGGATATGACGATAGTGAAAGTGATGTTGCATTTTATTATCCTGATGGCATTGATACGAAAGTTAATCAAGTTGAAAGAAAAAAGTTTTTTAAGATTGCAGAAGATATAGTTTGTACGGAAATTAAACCAACAGAGCATCATAATCCCGGACTTGACTTTTGGATAGTTGTTGAAACAGATAAAATTGGTAAAGCAGTATCTATCTCAAACGATGGAAAAGTTACTGAGAGTCATCCGGCACAAAGTTTTGTTGGACAACCGAAGTACAAAATCAGTTCTGCTGATTTAGGAAAACTACAACAGTTTATGACCGATAAAACAGAAAATCTTCCGCCACTTGAATCTCCTTATGCAAGATATATTGTTTATGGAGTTCTGCTCGGTGTAGTTATTTTAGGCGGTATTGGTGCGATAGTTGGTTATCTGATAAAGAAAAAGAAAAGATGAGGTATGAAAATGTATATAAGTGCAGTTGTATCTACAATAGTAGCGTGGTTTGTTGGTTTGTTTTTGGATGCAAACATAGGGTTTGAACCGTTAGGAATTTTAGAATTAAGGATATTATTCCCGGTTTTGACTATGGGTGTGTTTATCTTAAAGGCAATAAACGATAAAAACACGAAATAGATTATAGTATTTTTAAGCGAAAGGAGCTGACTATATGAATTTCAGAAAAAGCAGAAACTTAATGTGGATAGGCTTTGCTCTTGGAATCTTGATTATGGCAATCGGCATTGGCTTTGAAAATGAAAAAGTAACGGTTGGCTTTATGGCTACCGGAATAATTGTGTTTGCTATTGCAGCTATACAAGCGTTTATATTCTATGTTTGCCCTTACTGTGGGTATTCACTTATGAATGTTCGTGGTGCAGTTCCCGAACATTGCCCTAAATGTGGTAAAGAATTAAAATCCGTTATCGGTATAATGGATAGTAATAAAAAAGATTGATATACCCCCTGAAAGGAGCTGATGATATGTATATAGGTTTTGCGATAGGTTTATTTATCGTATCTTATCTTATCCAATTATGGTTGTGCCTGAAGGCTAAAAACAAGCATATAAAGCTGATTCCATTATATTTATGTGTGCTTGGTGCGACATACTCGGCATTACTATATATGGAATTTTTCGGATTATACCGAACCGGAAGTTGGATGCAATTAGAAGCATACATATACTTTATAATACTTCTGATAATTGGGTTAGCTCTGCTCCTTGCTAAAGTAACCCATATTATAGCAAAAGCTATTCAAAGGAGGAATGACAAATGAAGAAATTTAAGATCTTGAGAAATATTTTTACGGTACTTGCATTAGTGTTATCCCATTGGACTTGCATTGTAGTTGCTTTCAATTATGCAGGTATGCTTTGCGGAATTGAGCATAAAGGCTTTAGTGCCCCGGCGAATACTGCATTTTATCTTGCCATTCCTTACTGTGCGGGTATTGCTCTTTGTGTAGTATTGGCTTTGGTATTCAACAAGAAATCTCGATAAAGGAGTTGAGCCTATGAGCAAAAGAACATTACTACGGTTAATCAGTTTGATTATGTTTATTAT
>JAZQUS010000085.1:0-3123 GCA_045631445.1 Eubacteriales bacterium | reverse complement strand
CTTGCTACTCTGTACGTAGCCATTTTGGTAGCAATATGGCTACGTTTTGCAATAGCAAATTGGATTTTTCGAGGTAACGAGAAAAATCATTAGTTCCAACTCGTTGGAACAATTTGCGCGGAATAAATTAATTCCCACTATCGAAAGTTTTGCGGAGCTTTTTCAAAAGCGACCCTTTTTTACTTTGTAACTTCTCACCGCTAAATCCCAATTTAGTTAATAAAAAATCTTTATATATAGGAGGAAAGAAAAAATGCAATTTTCTTCATTTTTAAATTCAAGACGCGAAAATTGTCGCGCGCTTGTAAGTGAGCTCGGCAAGAGTTTTGAATATGTTGGAATTTTGGGTTCTGACGTCAAATCAAGTGCGATTCGTGTTAATCGCAACACTTCCGACATTGGAGAGGGAAGTGCATCCGAGTGTGGATTTGTTGTTAAGATGCATAACGGACGCGCGTTCTTTGAATATTCCATTGATGACATTACAGGTGACATTTCTGTACTTGCAAACAAAATAACAGAAGCGGTTAAGGTAGAAGAGTCCCTTGTTGAAAAAGAGATTTCGGTTTCCGTTCCCAAGGACGAGCCGATGGTTAAATCCTTCTCTCGTGAATGCGATTTTGACAATTTCTCCGACGAGGAATTGCTTGCAAAATGCACTGAAATAAGGGATGAAATTCTTTCAAAGAGTGATAAGCTTTTAAATGCAATGGTGGCGGTTATGCCGTTTACTGTTTCTAAGCTCTTTATATCCAAAAATCGCGAGCTTGACCAATTTTATTCTTGGGTAAACGTTATGGCAATCGGTGTTTACCGCGACGGTGAAAAGATGGTTATGGCAAGAGAGGGAACATATTCTAACCTTATGAGTGAGGCATTTGCAGAAATGCCATCTCACCTTGATAAGCTTGTTATAAAATGCGAAAAGCTTGCAAAGGCAAAGCCCATAGTTCCCGGTGTTTACGATGTCATCACAGATCCATCAATTTCAGGACTTATTGCTCACGAGGCATTCGGTCATGGTGTTGAAATGGACCAATTCGTTAAGGATAGAGCACTTGCAAAATACTATGTTGGTGACTATGTAGCTTCTCCAATTTGCAATATGCGTGACGGAGCTGCCTCAACATTCTCAACTGCATCATATTTCTTCGATGATGATGGAGTTTTGGCACAAGATACACAAATTATTAAGGATGGTATTCTTGTTGCAGGTATTTCCGACCTTGTTTCCGCAACCGAGCTTGGCACAGAACCCACGGGTAATGGCAGACGTCAGTCCTACAAGAGAAAGGCATATTCAAGAATGACAAATACGTTCTTCTGCCCCGGAAACGATAAACTTGAGGATATGATTGCATCAATTAAGCATGGATATATGCTTTTTGAAACGAATAACGGTATGGAAGACCCTAAAAACTGGCAGATTCAATGCACCGCGGAATACGGAATTGAAATCGTTGACGGTAAGCTTACCGATAATTACGTTTCCCCCGTAGTTATGAGTGGTTCAGTACCCGAATTGCTCAAATCCATTTCGATGGTGTCCGACGATTTCAAAATTATCGGCGCGGGCTCTTGCGGTAAGGGCTATAAGGAATGGGTGCGCGTATCGGACGGCGGACCGGCTTTGAAAGTGAGGGTGAAATTAGCATGAGAAACAGAGTTATTAATATACTTAAGAATACGCAGGGTATTTCCGATTGGAAAGTCAATACCGTTAGAACGGAGTCAACGGAGCTTTTCTTCGTTCATAAAAATCTTGAAACGGTGAGAAGCACCGATACAACCGATCTTAAGGTAACAGTTTACGTTGCTCACGATGGAAAACTTGGTGAAGCGACATTCTCGGTTTACTCTTCCTATGATGAGGCAACAATGATAGAGGAAATTGAAAAAGCAAAGAAAAAGGCAAGTATTATTGGAAATCAGGCGTATTCTCTCCACGAAAATGAGGTTGGTGAATATGTATCCGCATCCAATTTTGCAAACTACAAGCCACACGAGCTTGCGTCCCTTATTTCAAAGGCATGCTTTGAGGCGGACAGCGTTGAAGGCGGTTCAATAAATGCGCTTGAAATTTTCGTTTATAAAGATATTGTTTCCGTTACAAACAGTCGCGGAATTGATAAAACGCAGACAAAATATCGCGCGATGGTGGAAGCAATTCCTACATTTAACGGAGAAGAAAGTGTTGAACTTTACGAGCAATATAATTTCACAGAGTTTGAACACAAACTTGTTGTTGAAGAAATTGCCAAGAAGATGCACGAGGTTAAGGATAGATATGAGGCGAAAGTGCCTGCAGAGAAACTTTCCTGCCCCGTGGTGCTTGATGCTCCTGAGCTTGAGCAATTATTTGATAATTATATTGGAAATCTCAATTTTTCAACGGTTTATCAACATTCCAATGCATTTGGCTTGGGCGACGATATTCAAAAGGATGCCAAGGGAGATAGAATTACCCTCACTATGTGCGGTGCGGTAAAGGGAAGTGTACGCTCTTCTGCGTTCGATGGTGACGGTGTAACTCTCGTTGACCGCAAAATCATTGAAAACGGTAAAGCGATTGCTCTTTATGGAGGTACAAGATTTGCTCAATATCTTAATGAGGTTGCAACGGGTAATCTTGGTTGCGTAGCTGTAGAACGTGGTACTCTTACCGAGGAAGAAAAAGCGTCAAAGCCATATTTTAGATGCGCTTCAATGAGCGGACTTCAGGTTGATATTTACAATGATTATATCGGTGGTGAAGTTCGTCTTGGCTACTATTTCGATGGTGAAAAGGAAATCCCTGTAACGGGTATTTCGATTAGCGGAAAGCTTAGTGTGGCTCTTGCAAATATTCGACTTTCTAACGAGACAATTACTTGCGAAAGTTATAATGGTCCTAAATATGCAATTTTTGATGGAATTGAGATAGTATAAAGGTAAATTGAGATTTATCGGGGAAAGATAGTTGAGAAAAGATTTAGGGGGATTTTGAAAAATCCCCCTATAACCCCAAAACTTTTTAATCGTGGGTGTTAATTTAATCCGCGCAAATCGTATTGTTTGATTGAAATCAAACAATACATAACGATTTTCTCACTGTTGGCAGGCAGTTCGAAAATCTATGATTTG
>JAZQUS010000084.1:0-2598 GCA_045631445.1 Eubacteriales bacterium | reverse complement strand
AATCGGCACTTAATTTTGAAAGCAACTGTCATTTTTTTAACCTCAAAAATATCTATAGCCATATTAGTTTTTTATATTAGCCCCATTATACCATATTTTTCGTATTTTTTCAACCTATTCACGCATCCCTCGTGGAATAATTGCCTCGTGGTTGTCTTCAAGCAGATAACTTTCACACTCCCCGCGGTTGGGAACTTGCTTTCCCGTAAAAAAATCAGCGATGTACGTCTTTTGCAGAAGCACATCGCCATAGTATTTTTCATTATTCAGTATTTTGCGTATAGTTTCGATGCCCCATACGTTGCCACCGCGTGGAGCTTTGATATTCATATTCACAAGACGGCTGGCAATGGTACGCAACGAAGCTCCCTCCGCGCGCCACTCATATATCAAAGTCACCACGGCTGCTTCTTCGGGTACGATTTCCAACGCACCATCGGCTGCTTGTCTATATCCATAGCAAGGGCGGTTATAAAACTTTGAGTTGCCATTCTGAAAGCGCACGAGATGTCCCCAGTGAATAGAAAAGCTTTTTGTCTCGCTCTCGTTCTGATATACACTTGCGTAAACGGTAAGCATACGAACCGCCTTGGGATTGCTTATATAGAGTTTCTCCACTTCAAAATAAACGTCTACGCCAAGGGAGTTAAGCTCATTGCAAGCCTGTAAGAACTGCACGGTGTTTCTCCCGAGGCGGCTGATTGATTTTACTAGAATTAAGTCAATCTTCCCGGCACGGCAGTCATCCATCATACGCTGAAACTCTTTCATTTTGATGTTGTGCCGCCCAGAGGCTTGGTCTGCATATATGCCAACGAACACCCACCACGTCCGTTCCGATATGTATTTTTCAAAATGCTCCCGTTGTGCTTCCAAGCTATGATACTGCATCTCTTGTTCGGTGCTGACTCGACAATATGCTGCCACTTTCTTATACCGCTTTATAAGATATTTCGGGTGTACGGGAATGACTTTTACCTTGCCCATAAAAAATATCGCCTCCTTTGCGTTTTGTGGTTCATATTACCATAAACTTTGCGCAAATGAAAGCGATATTGCAATAATTATTTTTTAGTTTTTAATTCTTGAACCTTATCAAAGACCTCTTGCGCGATAATCATCGGGTACTCTTCAGATCCAAGGTAGTGCGGATTTGAGAGAATATTCGACAATGCTTGTTTACCCCACGTAGGCTTATTCTGCGGGGAAGGTATGCCTAATCCTTCAAGGATAGCCTTGATTTGAGATAAACTGTTGCCTTGCAAATAGTAGTCAAATATAAGCTTAACGCAAGCGGCTTGACCCTCATTGATAACAATTCGGTTTTCGTGGCGGTTATAGCCGAAAGCTATTCTTTTTTGTTCGGATGTCGGATTCATAAATGCACCTCCTCGACATGGATTCTTTTCTATATTATATCGTTCAAATATGTGATGGGAGTAACCGCTGCTATTTTTCCGCCGGTTTTATCTCCAAGTGTTCCATGTATCAAACCATATAAGCGAGTATCACTTGTAGTTGTCGTCATTGCTCCGACAATACGATAACCTAAATCGAAAACAGGACCTCCGCTATATCCGCCAACTGAAGGGTTTTCTAAACATAAAAAATCACAAGGAACGTTAGTATCAAATCTTGGAAAAGTCACCAGATTAGATGAGAAAAAGGACCTAAAAGTGAACGGCGTAAATTTTCCTGCTACACCTAATCCACGAGGAAATCCTACGCAAGTTATTTCTTCATCTCTTGTTATTGTATTAGTGTTAAATTCTATTTGAGTGTACGGATAGCATCTTCCGTTAAGTAAATCAAAGTTGTT
The DNA here is from genome assembly GCA_045631445.1 of Eubacteriales bacterium. Classification (GTDB taxonomy): domain Bacteria; phylum Bacillota; class Clostridia; order Oscillospirales; family CAG-272; genus RGIG4608. The sequence continues at coordinate 779 of JAZQUS010000084.1, read as the reverse complement.
TCCAATATCTATTTCTAAACAGCTAATATCTGCTGTAGGGTGATGTTTCCAAGATAAATTGGGATTTAAAACTGTAAGTTTTCTCGTTAGTGGATTGCTTAAAGTATCGCAGTATATTATATATGCGTTTATATCAGTGTCTCTTGCTACATGTTCAGCCGTAACTAAATAACATTTGTTATCCTTTTCAATAAAAATGCCGGTCCCTATTTTTTCGCCTCCATCCGCCTGTGGGATTCGGATATTGCATACTACTGTAAAAATCTGATTTCTTGAAAGAATCATTGTTTTCACCTCCATTTTTTAATCAAACAATAATTATAATGATGCACTTAAGTATAAATTTGATATTGCATTTTCACACATATATTATACCAAAAATCGAAGAAAAAAGCAATAGGTGAAAGTACCCCAAATTGATAAATTCACATCAAAAAACGAGAAATTTTCAATGTGGTTTGCGGAGTATATTTTAACGCTTCTCCCATAGTTTTAACGATTGCTCACACAATTTTAACGATTACCCCCATAAATTTAACGGATACCTACAATTTTAACGAATACCCATAATTTTAACGAAAGCAAAAAAGAGCCCGTCCACCGGTGGAAAAACACACCGAAAGACGAACTCTTTTTATTGCAAACTATGATTTTTTGTTTGATAAAAGGCAAAACGCCCCTAAAAAGGTGGCAAAAATGCGAAAATTATGCCTTTTTTATCCATTTTTGCCCTAAAATATTAAAAGTGGACAGCAATAATGCCGTCCACTTAATTTGGT
>JAZQUS010000083.1:0-7702 GCA_045631445.1 Eubacteriales bacterium | reverse complement strand
ACCCCTTCCCTACAAGTTGGTGCTTAGCAGTTTGGGTAGCAATATGGCTACACTTTGCAATAGCAAATCACAGATTTTCGAACGTGTGAGAAAATCGTTATGTAGTGTTTGATTTTAATCAAACACTACGATTTGCGCGGTCTTAATTCAACACAACGATTTAAAAGTTTTGGGGTTATAGGGGGATTTTTCAAAATCCCCCTAAATATTTTCTTAACTATCTTCTCCCCTATAAATTCCAATTTATCGTTATTCCGCCTTGCCGCGCAATTTATCTCTGCCCTGCGGTCAACTTAATGAGCAACATTCTATTGTCAGGTTGAACGGATGCCTCGTGGGCTGAACGATTACGTTTGATTTCTCCGCATTTGGTACACTTGTGAACGATAACAAATCCTTTTTTAGAATCGACCTCAGCAAAAATCGGTTCCATTGGAGCGCGGCAAGTGTTTTCTCGATCCCCAGGGTTATTATCGACGTGTAATGACCACAAGCAAAAAGGACAATGATTGCGGGATGAATAACCAAGCGGTTTAACTTCCTTGCCACAATGCGCACAAACAAAGGACGCGTCATTCTTAGTAAATAATTTTTTCTCTAAATTTTCCATAATAATCCTTAAAATTCAAAATAAATATTCGGTCTATAATCAGATGATGAAATATAAACAAGGCAAAGCACAAAAATGCAAACAAGCAAAATATCAAACACAAGTGTAAATATCGCATTTTTGCTTTCGTTTGAAATTCTTGATTTAATCTTCAAGAAAAGCTCCTTCGGATAGGGTGTTGACGCAAAGCAGAGAATTGCAATAATCAAAAAGTTTCTAACAAATGTATATCCAAACTCCATATTTATAAACGGCAACCCGGTAAATCCGAACATGCTCACAAAATACGATGAAAGCGCAGAAAAACCGCCCAAATCTTCTTTAAAATAAAAAATGAGCCAACCAATCAAAATAAAAAACAAGGCATAAAGGTGCGAAATAGCGCTTGGTATTTTATTAAGCCACTTTGATAAGAAAAGCTTTTCAATAACAAGTAAAACAAAATAGTAAAATCCCCACAAAACAAAGTTCCAAGATGCACCGTGCCAAAGCCCCGTCAAAAGCCACACGATAAGCAAATTCAAAACAAGTCGTTTTACCCCACGTCTGTTTCCACCAAGCGGAATATACACGTATTCCTTAAACCAAGTCGAAAGAGTCATGTGCCATCTACGCCAAAACTCCGTAATGCTCTTTGAAATATAGGGGTAGTTAAAGTTTTCAGGAAAATGGAAACCGAGAATTTTACCAAGACCAATTCCCATATCCGAATAGCCCGAAAAATCAAAATAAATTTGAAAAGCATAGAGAACAATACCAAACCAAAGCAACAAAACACTCGTTTGCTCACGTGGAATACCATTTATCTGTTCCCACATAGCCCCCGCCACGTCGGCAAGTAGCACCTTCTTTGCAAGACCGATAACAAATCTGCGCGCACCGTCAGCACTTTCACTCAGGGTGTGCTTTCGGTCGTTGAGTTCCCTGTCAACGTCAGAATATCGTACAATAGGACCGGCAATAAGTTGGGGGAACATCGAAACGTAAGCACCAAAATTCACAAATTTCTTCTGCACTTGCGACGTTCCTCTATAAACGTCAATTATATATGACATCGATTGAAAGGTGTAGAAGGAAATTCCAATCGGAAGTTGAATTCCAATCGGTTCAAGGAAGCTCAAAAAAGGAATTTTTGACAAGCTTAAAATCAAAAAGTCCGTGTATTTGAAAAATCCAAGAGTTGTAAGATTTATCACCACACCAAGAACAAGCATAGTTTTCTTTTTCTCTGCATTTTCGCCGGCGCGATCAATCAGATAACCAAACAAATAGTTCACAATAATGATAAAAATCATTATCAATAGATAGCTCGGCTTCTCCCAACCGTAAAACACCAAGCTAACCGCAAAAAGCACAAGATTTCGGTATCTTACGGGCGAAACAAAATATAAAATAAAAGAAAGGGGCAAATATAAAAACAAAAATTCATTCGATGAAAATACCATATTTATCCCCTTTCTTAAATTACAAAGTAAAATTTTGTCACTTTTTTCAATAAAAAGAACAATAATTTATTTAGCTAACCTTAATCTCTATACAAAATACTATTAAGCTCCCCATTGCTTTCAATCATCTTTCCAATACCAATACACACGCTTTCGAGAGGCTTGGGGGCAACAGCAACCTTCATTTTAAGTTCCGAACTAATATACTCGGCAAGTCCGGGAATAAGTGCACCACCGCCCGTAAGAACGATGCCACTACTATGCACATCACTAGTAAGCTCGGGTGGAGTTGCTTCAAGAGTGAGCTTTATCTGATGCACAATTGAAGCAAGCGTGGGCTTTATCGCGTAATAAATCTCCTTACTTGTAGCACTTGATGCAATAACCATACCGTTTTTAAGATTTCTACCAAGCACTTGCACTTCCCCTCTATCTATTTTAGAGTGAGCAATAGCAAGCTTCATTTTAAGTCGCTCCGCGGTAAGCTCCCCAATTTCAATTCTGCGGTCATTATAAAAATAATTCATAATTGCTTTGTCAAGATTTGCGCCAGCAATCTTTTGAGAACGCGAAACAATAATATCTCCACGACTAATAATCGCACATTCCGTAGTTCCCGCCCCAACATCCACTATCATACATCCACGAGCATTAAGCACACGAAGTCCTGCACCAACAGCGGCAGCAAGAGGCTCGCGAACAAGACCAACATTTCTTGTGCCCGCCTCAAAAACGGCAGTTTGGAGCGCGCGGCGTTCAACCTCGGTTGATTTTATTGGTACGCAAACATATGCATCAGGGCGCGAGAAAAACGAAACAAGCTCCGCTTTTTCAAGCAAACGTGAAATAAAGAGCGTGGTATCATCCATATCGTTGATAACGCCCTCTGCAATAGGACGCGACACCTTAATATTAGCGGGGGTTTTTCCAAGCATTTTTTTAGCATTAGCGCCAATACAAAGATCCTTACCTGTGTTTTTATCAATCGAAATCACCGTTGGTGCATTCAAGATTATGCCTGCATCCTTAAGATATACAAGAGTATTTGCAGAACCCAAATCAATACCAATCTGTCTTGCCATATTTTACCCCCCTTTCATAGATTTTATGTATATTTATACTCTGTCAATACTTGCAACCACAAAATATGTGGCGTCAATCTCCTTAATATCTGCTTCAACGAGCGCAAGTACATCCTTGTTTGTTTTCTTTTCCTCAAAAGGAATCTCGATATCAAAAATCAAATTCGTATGTGTTGGGCCTACAACACAACGAAAATCGTGAATTCGGAATTTCTCATTAATACCCTTAACTACATTTTCAACCTTAAGCTTCAAAGCATTAATTTGTTCATCGTCGGTAACCACGGGATCAAGATGTATCGTGCAGGTAATATTGTGCTCGGAAAGGAGCTGTTTTTCAATATTATCAACAAGATCGTGCACCTCAAAGAAGTTCTCTCTTCCGTCAACCTCCGCGTGAAAGGAAGCAATGGTTGCACCCGCGCCGTAAGAGTGAACCAAGAGATCGTGAATACCTATGATTCTATCGTCCGCAAGAGCGGTAGATTTGATGATTTCAATAGTTTCTGGGTCGGGCGCAGAACCGAGAATTATGTTTTTGTTTTCATTAAGAATTTTAAGCCCCGCAACAAGAATGAATATAGACACCAGAAGACCGACGTACGCGTCGATATTAAAATCGAAAAGCATCCAAATCAGCGCGGAAACGAGCGTTGCACCTGTTGAAAGCACGTCGGAAAAGCTGTCTGCACTTGCCGCCTTCAAAATTTCAGAATTGATTTTCTTTGAAATGCTCTTATAAAAAACTCCAAGCCAGAGCTTTGCAAGAATAGAGATCAAAAGCACAACCAAAACAACAACACTCTTGCTCATAGGACTCGGTGTTAAAATCTTAAAGAACGATTCCTTAAGCAAATCAAATCCAATAAGAAGAACAATAACACCAACCGCCATTGACGCAATATATTCAATTCGCGCATGTCCGAATGGGTGCTCGCGATCCGCAGGCTTCGAAGAAATCTTAAAACTAATAAGAGAAATGAAGGACGAGCCCGCGTCCGAAAGGTTATTAATAGCATCGGCAGAAATTGCCACCGAGCCAAAAACAGTACCGATTGTAAATTTACCCACAAAGAGCAAGAAATTGACGATTATTCCAACAATGCTCGTCATCGTACCGTAGCTTTGACGTACAACACGGTTATTTGTGTCGGAATAATTCTTAACGAATAGCTTAATAAGTAATTTTGTCAAGAAAAATACCTCATTTTGTATGTTTTTTAAAAAAATTTTGAAAAAACTCTTTTCAAAATTGAAATTATGTATTATAATAGATATAGTTACATTTATTATACTACTTTTTGCCATTTTTTTCAATAGCAAAAACAGTTTTTTTAATAATTGATTGGAGGAAAAATCCGAATGAAAAAGAAATACACACTCACCATTGCAAATTCTGAAATTAATATAGTAACAGAGGAATCAAAAGAAACTATAGATGCCATCGTCGGTGTAGTTGACCGCAAGATTAGAGAAATATATTTACATAGCAAAGGAGAATGCTCTCGCACAAATGCAGCAATTCTCGTTTGCCTTGATTACTGCGCAGAGAAACTTGAGATGCAGAAAACCCTTAAAAATCTCAACGCAGAAATCGAGCGTCTTACTATGCTCAACGAAGTTGCAGAAAAAGAAAAGTCAGCACTTGAACGCGAAATTGAGGTTTTAAAAGCAATGAGCACTCCCTCTCCCAAAGCAACCACAAAAAAGTCCAACGAGGATCAAATTTGCCTTGACGAAATCCCCGAAATTGAAGCACCCGTAGCAGAAGCAGCTGAAGTCGCAGAACCCGAAGTGGTAGTTGAGGAATCCCTCACTCCCCCCGCGGAAGAAACCGCAGAAGAAAAGCCCACCGTTAAGCTCAAAAAGAAAAAGGTGCGCGCTATGTTCGATATGATTTCCTTTGACGATATTTAATCAACAAATGAAAAATAATAAGTTTAAAAAATCAAATAATTTTTCAAAGCCCCAACGAAAAGATGGGGCTTTGAATTTAAAAAAAGACACTTGTGAAAAAACCGACATTGCAACTATAATTAAGCACACCAATAAAAAGACCGAAGATACGCTCCCCGAATTACTTGCTCCCGCCGGATCTTTAGAATCATTAAAGGCAGCAATCGCAGGGGGAGCGGATGCGGTTTATTTCGGTGGTGGTGATTTTAATGCTCGAATAAATGCTAAGAATTTCACAAATGACGAATTAAAGCAAGCAATAGATATGCTTCATTCATGCGGACGAAAAGCATATATAACGCTAAACACCTTGGTTCACGGCAAGGAACTTGAAAATTATCTTAGATTTGCCGAATTTGTGTATTTGGCGGGTGCAGATGCACTTATAGTCGCAGATATTGGAGGCGCAGAAGCAATCCGACGCCACCTTCCCCGCCTTGAGCTCCACGCCTCGACTCAGATGTCAGGACACAATCTCGCACAGGCAGAGCTTCTCGCAAAGCACGGTTTTTCAAGAATGGTTTGCGCACGTGAGTTGCCCAAGGACGATATTGAATACCTTGTTAAAAATTCACCGATTGAAATTGAAATGTTCACCCACGGTGCACTTTGCGTGTGCCATTCGGGACAATGCCTTTTCTCATCCATTGTGGGTGGACGAAGCGGAAACCGTGGCGAATGTGCCCAACCCTGCCGCCTTCCATATACGGGCGAAAGCGGAAAGCAGAGTTATCCCCTTTCTCTAAAGGATTTGTCACTCGCGGGTCACATCACCGATCTTATTGATTTCGGTGTTCAATCCCTCAAAATCGAAGGCAGAATGAAATCTCCCGAATACGTTTACGGGGTGGTTCGCGCCTTCAGAACGCTTCTTGACGAGGGCAAAAACGCAACGCAAGAAGAACTTTCACTTCTAGCGCGTGTATTCTCTCGTGGTGGCTTTACGCAGGGCTACTTTGATAGAAAAATTAATTCTTCAATGCTTGGAATTAGAAGTAACGAAGAAAAAAGCATTTCAAAAACCGCACTCTATTCAAGTGAAAAAATCGATGAAATAACGCCTATAAAACAAAAAATCAATGCCTTTGCGCGCATTTATCTTGATAGACCAATCGAACTAACCCTCACCTGTGGAGAAATTGAGGTTACTGCCTTTGGTCAAACACCCGAAAAGGCAATCAACGCCCCCCTATCTCCCGAAAACATCAAGAAAAATCTCACAAAATTTGGAGCAACCAACTTCGAACTCGCGGATTTTTCCCTTGCCTGTGATAATACTGTTATGCTCCCAATCTCTGCTCTCAATGAATTGCGCAGAAACGCGTGTCAAATGCTTGAAAATGCACTCAACGGAGATAGGGATGTGCGCATAGGCTTTGAAAAATATGTTCCAATCATACCTAAAAACACAAAAAAATCAATTCGCACCGCAAGATTTTACCGCGCAGATCAAATTACCTACGCGGCTCGTGAGTATTTTAATATAATATACCTTCCACTCCAAAATTATAACGGCGAATGTGATGGAATTATACTTCCACCCGTGATTTTAGACAGCGAGCTTGAAAAAGTGGACAAAATACTCCAAAAAGCCAAAGAAAAAGGAGCAAAATATGCCCTTGTGGGTAACCTTGGTGCACTTGAACTTGCCCAAAAGCACGGATTTATTCTTCACGGAGATTTCCGCTTCAACGTTTATAACAACGAAACCGTCGCAAAGCTCGAATCCTTAGGCGTAGAAAATATAATTCTCTCCCCCGAGCTCACAATTCCACAAATTCGTGACATCAAGGGTGACACATCAACAATAGTTTATGGCAGAATTCCGCTTATGCTTCTCGAAAAATGCGTCTCCAAAGAAGTAACCACTTGCGAAAGTTGTGAAAAAGGGCTTGCAACCATCACCGACCGACGTGGAATCACGTTCCCAATTTTGCGCGAATTCGAGCACAGAAATGTAATTTATAATAGCGCGCCGACCTATATGGCAGACCTTGAAAACGAACTCACTCGCGCAAAGATAACAAATTGCCACTTTATTTTTTCAACCGAAAGTAAAAAAGAGGTCGACGAAGTTATCAACTCTTACAAAAATCACAAACCAGCAAAAGAAAACAAAAAAATAAGAAGAATTTAATCTCTGCATATTGACAAAGCACCATTTGTTTGATATAATAAGTGGTGCTTTGAAGTAACGCACGATAGACTATAGCGCGCGTGCTTGGGGTGAACGAGCAAAAACATCACTGCGTGATATTTTTGTGAAGTGAAGGAGCCAAAGCAAGGAGTATTTCGAGCAAATTATTTGCGAAGAAAGACGACTATGCGACGCGAGTGGGCGGACAAAGCAACTCAAAAAAAACAAAAATCTAATAACGAGATGCTTGGAGTGTGACCGCGTCCAGTGGACGATTAAGGGAACACGACAAGGGAGAAAATAACGAGTGTGAGATGCTAAAGCATCTCAGACGACTATATTTTCGACCGTGGGCGCAGCTGGTAGCGCGCGTGCTTTGGGTGAACGAGCAAAAACATCACTGCGTGATATTTTTGTGAAGTGAAGGAGCCAAAGCAAGGAGTATTTCGAGCAAATTATTTGCGAAGAAAGA
>JAZQUS010000082.1:0-14517 GCA_045631445.1 Eubacteriales bacterium | reverse complement strand
GATAAATCCTGCAACGAATGTGTTGATGGGATAATCGTAAAGATCCTGAGGTGCGCCAATCTGCTGTACAAAACCGTCTCTCATAACAACGATTCTTGTACCCATTGTCATAGCTTCAACCTGGTCGTGAGTTACGTAAATAAACGTTGCACCGAGCTGATCGTGAAGCTTAATAATTTCACTTCTCATTGTTGCTCTGAGCTTTGCGTCAAGGTTAGAAAGAGGTTCGTCAAGAAGGAATACCTTGGGATTTCTTACGATTGTTCTACCAAGAGCAACTCTCTGTCTCTGACCACCTGACAAAGCCTTGGGCTTTCTCTTAAGATATTCTTCAATAGCAAGAATCTTTGCAGCGTGCTGAACCTTTTCGTCAATTTCCTGCTTTGTGTACTTTCTAAGCTCTCCTGTTACAGGGTCTTGGATCTTACGAAGCTTAAGACCGAACGCCATGTTATCGTAAACGGTCATATGAGGATAAAGAGCATAGTTCTGGAATACCATCGCGATATCTCTATCCTTGGGTGCTACGTCATTAACGAGTGTGTCATCAATCCAAATTTCACCGTCGGAAATTTCTTCAAGACCTGCGATCATACGGAGTGTTGTTGACTTACCACATCCGGAAGGACCTACGAATACGATGAATTCCTTGTCCTGAATTTCCATGCAGAAATCAGAAACTGCGGGCTTGGTGTTAGCTGCGGCTTTCTTATCCGCATTTTCATACACCTTGTACACGTGTTTAAGTGTAACTGTTGACATATTTTTCTCCTTTTTGCGTTACTTTTGGCCGATATACTCGGTGGCTAAAAAATCATAATGCCCCATCGGTTTTCCTCAAACGCAGTTTATTTCGTCCTGTTACAGACTTAACTGTATTATACCATATTTTTCATACATTGTCAATAATGGCATATTGCACAAAATAGCAAATCTTAATTATTTCATATCCACCAACAAAAAACCTTATATAGCAGATATTCGTTTTTTTATTTTGTTTTTATTGCAATTAATTACATATTGTGATATAATATGATAAATGATTTCAAACAAAGGAGGGTTTTATGATTAAAATTGCAATAGTGGAAGATGATGTTTCATATTCTAACCAATTAGAAAACTATCTTCATAAGTATGAATCCGACTTTGGTGACAGTTTTGAAATTACCACCTATACTGACGGTAAATTCATAATTGAAAATTATCATTCACAATTTGATATCATCCTTATGGATATTGAAATGAAATTTATGGACGGAATGACCGCTGCGGAGATAATTCGTCAAAATGACAAGGACGTGGTAATTATTTTTATCACCTACACTCCTCAGTATGCCATTCGCGGATATTCCGTTGAGGCGCTTGACTATATAGTTAAGCCCGTTTCCTATTTTGCATTTTCGCAACGTTTATCACGCGCCATTGCAAGAATGAAAAAACGTGAACAAAAGGCCTTGATTATTCCCGTAAAAAGCGGAACTGTTAGAGTTGACGTTAGTTCTATATATTACATAGAAAGTCAGGGACATAACATAATTTATCACACGTCAAGCGGAGAATATATCTCCTCAGGCACACTCAAGGATTCCGAAGAAGCTTTAAAATCACTACATTTCTTCCGTGGAAGCAAGTGGTATTTGATTAATCTTCAGATGGTCGAGGGGGTTGAGGATGGTTCTGCAAGGCTTAAAAACGGCAAAACAGTTCCCCTTACACGAGGTCGCAAAAAGGAATTTATGGAAGCACTTGCACAATATTGGGGTGAGGTGATAAAATGATTGGACATACTATACCCGATATTCCAAGAATATATACCGCACTTGCAGAGTGGCTCTCGTGCTTGATTATCGTTCTATCTCTCAAACCAAATGTTAGCAGAAAAAAGCTTTTTGGCTTTTCTTTGATTTATCTTGCGTCATTGATTATCTTTATGGAATTAACTGCAACTATCGTTATTTGGTTGTGGATTCCCTGCATGTCAATCGCATTTCTATCAATGACGGGATATATATATCTTTGCACTAAATCAAGCTATTACGAAAGCGTGTATTATGCTGTTTTAGCATTTTCAACGGCAGAATGTATTGCCTCTGTTGAGTGGCAAATTGTAAACTACACATATAATCACACTTCAAAAATGCCTCTTTGGGCGGAAATAATTGCTCTTGTTCTTATTTATGGATTACTCGTATTCATCGAGTACCGCCTTTTTAACATAAGAGCATCAATAAGTCATCGCATAAATATCAATCGCGGAGATTGGTTTACCGCAATTTTTACTGCCGTAATAGTATTTATATTTAGTAATCTTAGATTTGTTACCGACTATTCATTGGGACAGTATTACAAAGAAATTGCAACCGTAAGAACTCTTGTTGATATTGCAGGCGTGGCTGTTTTATATGCCCACCATGTATCTTGCAAAAGCAGAGCTATACACAAGGAGCTTGAAGCGGTTCAAAATACCCTGCAATCCCAATATCAACAATATAAACAATCGCGTGAAAGCATCGACCTCATCAATATGAGATATCACGATCTTAAACATCAAATACAGTATCTTAAAGATGAGCAAGATACAAAAAAGCGCAATGAGTTTCTTGACCAAATTGAAAGCGATATTAAAAAATTTGAATTGCAAAATAAAACGGGTAATGCAGTTTTAGATACAATTCTTACAGGAAAAAGTCTTTATTGCTATAAGCACGGAATTACTATGACAAGCGTTGCAGACGGCAAATTGCTCGATTTTATGAATGTTGTTGATATCTGTAGCATATTCGGAAATGCACTTGACAATGCGATTGAATCCGTTATACAAATATCGGACAAAGAAAAACGCTTAATACACGTTACGGTATCCAGTCTCAATGACTTTGTAATGATAAGAATTGAAAACTATTACGAAGGCAAATTGCTTACCGACGGAGATGATTATTTGACAACCAAGGATGACAAGCACTTTCACGGCTACGGTATTAAAAGCATAAAATATACCGCCGATAAATACGATGGGGCGGTATATATTAACACTAACGACAACTGGTTTGATATCAAAATAGCTATACCCAAACAAACATAAAAGGAATAATTAATATATGAAATATGATTATTTGATTGTCGGAGCAGGGCTTTTTGGCTCGGTCTTTGCCCGTCAGGCAAAGGACTCGGGAAAAACTGTTCTTGTTATCGACAAACGAAATCACATCGGTGGAAATATTTTTACCGAGGAAATTGAGGGCATTCAAGTCCACAAGTACGGGGCGCACATTTTCCACACCAATGAAAAACGAGCTTGGGATTATGTAAATCGTTTTGCAGAATTTAATAGATTCACGAATTCACCAATGGCTAATTACCGCGGTGAGCTTTATTCCCTTCCGTTCAATATGCTCACGTTCAACAAGATGTGGGGTGTAATTACTCCTAACGAGGCAAAGCAAAAAATTGCCGAGCAAAGAGAAAAATGTGGCATCAAAGAGCCAAAAAACCTCGAGGAACAAGCAATTTCTCTTGTTGGAACGGATATCTATGAAAAATTAATCAAGGGATATACGCAAAAGCAATGGGGCAGACCTTGTAATGAGCTTCCTGCGTTTATAATCAAACGACTTCCCGTTAGGTTTACATACGATAACAATTATTTCAACGCGCTTTATCAGGGCATTCCAACCAAGGGCTATACTGCGATGATTGAAAAAATGCTTGAAGGCATTGAAGTAAAACTTAACGTTGATTTTCTTGCAGACCGCGAAAATTTAACGAAAATTGCAAAAAAGATTGTTTTTACGGGTCAAATTGATGCATATTTTAATTATGTTTACGGTGCTTTGAATTATAGAAGCGTACGATTTGAAACCGATGTTCTCGATACTGATAACTATCAGGGAAATGCGGTTATTAATTATACCGACGAAGAAACTCCGTACACAAGAATAATTGAGCACAAGCATTTTACCTTTGGAAATCAAGAAAAAACGGTTATTTCAAGAGAATACAGCCAAGAATGGACGCCCGATGTTGAGCCATATTATCCAATAAATGACGAAACCAATACCGCGCTTTATGAAAAATATAATGCACTTGCTCAAAATGAGAAAAACATTATATTCGGCGGTCGACTTGGAGCATATAGATACTACGATATGGATGCTACAATACTTGCCGCACTTGATCTTGCAGAAAGTGAGTTAACATGAAAAGAAAATTATTAACAGTAACAGTTCCCTGCTACAATTCGCAGGAATATATGGAAAAATGCATAGATAGCTTGCTCGTTGGTGGTGAGCGCGTTGAAATCATCATAATAAACGATGGTTCAACTGATAAAACAGGAGAAATTGCTGACGATTACGCACATAAATATCCCAATATAGTTAAAGTTATTCATCAAGAAAACGGTGGTCATGGAGAAGGCATAAATCAAGGAGTTAAACACGCAACCGGTAAATACTTTAAGGTTGTTGATAGTGATGACACCTTGAGTGAGGACTTCCCCTCATTACTCAACGCACTTGAATTGTGCGAAAGAAATGGCGGTGTTGATCTTGCCGTTACAAACTATTATTATGTACATACCGACGGAATTGGTGACCGCTCAATCGACTATTCAAACGTTTTGCCCAAATGGCGCATTTTTGAATGGAAGGACACCAAAAATTTTAAAATTCATCAAATGTTGACAATACATTCCTGCACTTTTAAAACCTCTCTTTTAAAAGAATGGTGTGAGCCCCTCCCAAAAAAAGTATTCTACGAAGATAATTTGATGATTTGCAAGGTTTTACCAAAAGTTAAAAAAATGTATTATCTTCCTTGCGATCTCTACCGCTACTGGATAGGCAGACCCGATCAGTCCGTTCAAGAAAATGTAATGAAGGGCAGATATAGACATCAGCTTTTGGTAACGGAAAAGAGCTTTGTTGCGTGCGATTTGGCAAACATAAAGGACAAAAAGCTCAAAAATTATCTCAAACACGAACTTTTTATGATGTTTGGTATTTCCATTATGTTCACTCGTTTAAACAAAACCGACGAATCTGATGCAGAGCTTGAAGCCATGTGGAAGAATTGCAAAAATCACGATAAAAAATGGGGTAGACATTATAGAAACCTATCCCCTCTCGCAATTATTTGCATAAAAGGTAAATTCGGAAGATTTCTTTCAACATTCTTCTATCGTATTGCAAATAAAATAGTTAGATTTAATTAAAAATCAAATGGCAGTCCAAATGGACTGCCATCTTTATTTATTCATTTTTTTCGGGAATATCTTCTTCTGCCGCTCCGTCAACTACAACGGGAACAAGCTTTTTGCTTTTAATTCTTTTAACAAGAATAATGCACATCCAAACAAGTGCAGGAACTGCAAGAACATCCCAAACTATAAGTATAATCTTATAGTAAGCAAAACCGTTAACAAATTCAACACCGTGAACAAATCCGTTCATACCTGCGGAGTGAACTACAGTATAGAGAATATGGTGAGCCGCTTCTCTGCCGAGTGCCTGATATTCGGGATATTTAGAAATATCATATCCAAACAAAGCATCCATACCAACCGTCTTAAGCTTTGCGTCACCGCCACCTGCAAGAGTCTGATTGGTTTCCATATATGCACCCTTACCACGTCCTACTTCGTAGTCGGTAAGCACGAATCCATTAAAGCCCCATTCGTTTCTTAAAACTTCTGTAATGAGATTATAATGTCCGCCTGCCCACGTTGCTCCAATTCGGTTAAACGACGTCATAAGTGCTGTAGCTGCAGGAATTTCGGTATATTTCTTTTCATATCCCGTTGTTTTGCCATTCTCGTCCTTAACCGCCTCGTTATAGTAAATCTCAACGGTATTGTCAATAATGGTCATTTCAAACGGTTTGAGATAGATTTCACGGATTGTCTGCTCATCTGCAAATGTTGCAAGACCACGTTCGTCACGGTGTGTTTCCTGGTCATTAAGTGCAAAGTGCTTAATAAACGCATACATACCTTTTTGAGCAGCGCCGTTTACTTCTGCTTTACCAAGTGCACCGGAAAGGAATGCATCCTCGGAATAATATTCAAAGTTTCTTCCCGCAAAAGGAGTTCTGTGAATATTCATACCGGGGCCATACCAACCTGAACAACCTGAATATAAGCCGTCCTCACCAATACCCTTGCCCATTTCCTCGGCAAGTTCTACACTCCAAGTGCAAGCAAGCATATACTGTGTGGGCCATGTCATCGCCTGCAAGCCCTCACCAATGGGCATTGAGCCGTGCGCGATGATATCATTAAGTCCTGCAGGGCCGTCAAGGTCAGTAACCTTGGGCTTATTGATAGACTTCATTTCGGGTGAACAATATCCGCACTCGTCAATGAGCTTTGAAAGTTCCTTCAAAGTTATTTGATCGAGAAGCTTATCCCAAAGCGGATCGTCATAAGGAAGTCCACGAAGGTCGATAAGGTCGATAAGGTCAATATCATTATCCGCACCAAACGTTATATTTGTAGGATAACTACCCATATTGGGATTGAGAGAATCATTTCCTTCCAAAATAGCTTTTATAGCCGCGGGAACAGGAGCTTGGAACTGCTTACCGTTAATTTCCGCCTTGCTATTAGCACTTGAAGCCTGACCGTATCTAAGGCCATTATTTTCCATCATGCTCCAGTTGCTTCTTGAGAGATATTTAGCGTCATCAAGTGTAGAGTTTTTGAACTGATTCTTTATAAGCTGATAACCCTCTGCGGCAACGGAATACGTTGTATAATCAGCAAAATTCTGACGGTGGTGTCCAACCATCTTTTCACCCTCAGGAGAGGATGTATCGTCCTGTTTACCATCAACCCACTTGCTCATATCAAGTTTAATGCCTTCAACCTCAACTCTTTCTTTAAGAATGAGATTAATTGCCTCGTGTGCGTTACTTGCCGCGGTGATGTAGTAATTACCGTCGTCAAGAACATATCCGCCCCAACCGTTGTTTGCAGTTGTATCATAGCTAGCAAGATCCTTAAGACTTACAGAGATATTAACTACTTCAGAAGCCCCGGGTGCAAGATTTGACGTCTTTGCAAAGCCAATAAGAACAACTGAGGATTTTTCAACAGTTCCCTTATATGGTGCCTGACCGTAGATTTGAACTGCGTCCATACCGTTTCTTTGACCAACGTTTGTTACCTTAACGGAAATATCAATATTTCCCTTTGCATCGGGTGTTGACATTTTAAAATCAGTCCACTCGAAATTAGTATATGAAAGACCGTAGCCAAATGGATAAATAACCGTATTTTCGTAATCGTAATTACCAACGTTTGCTCTACCCAAAAGAGCATCCTCATATCTTGTTTCGTAATATCTATAGCCAACGTAAATGCCTTCGCTATAGTTTACATAATAATAGTTATTCTTTGTTCCTGTGAACATAAAGTCGCCCATGTTCTGCATTGCAGGGGACGAGAAGTTGTCGTAAACCCAAGTATCAACAAGGTGACCTGACGCGGAAATTTCATTTCCGTCTGCATCAAGACCTGTGAGCAAATAGCCAAGTCCGTATGTACCCGTTCTACCTGCACCTGGGAAGTTTACAACCGCACTGATATTTTCATAATCATTTATCCAACCGAGTTCAATGGCATTATTACAGTTTACAAGAATAATAACGTCATCGAAATGATCATTAAGATAAGAGATGATTTCAAGCTCCGTTTTATCGGGTTCAAGATAGTGTTGACCCGATTCACCGCCAAATGCAGCCATATCACGCGCCTCGTCGCCTCCTTCACCGCCTGTACGGGAAAGAACGAACATAGCAACCGTGCCCTCAAATGAGCTTACAAGTCCGCTATCCTTTGTGATAACACCCAAAGGACATTCGTTAATCGACCAGTCGAGGTCTGCACCGTAGTTGATAACACCTGTACCCCTCTTATACTTTGAACCGTCACCGCTCTTGTAGAAATCCCAAAGCTTTTCGTTTACTACAAGGCCTGCATTTTCAAGTCCTGCCTTGAGATCCTTCGTAAGCTCGAATGAACCCGAGCCCGAGCCCGAGCCACCGCTTACAAGGTCAACGGATGAATGGCTAAAAATACTTAATTTTGTTCCCTTAGCCAAGGGGAGCAAGCCGTTATTTTCAAAAAGCGTAATTCCCTCTTGGGCAATTTGCGCTACCTTTTTTTCTTCGTAAGCATAAAGCTCGCTAGCGCTTGAAAAATCACTCTTATAGTAATCAACGTCCGCACCGAGCGTATCTCCCCTCAAGCTTGAAGATGTTGCGCCAAAGAACTTTTCAAAAATATTGTCAAACTTCAAAATTGACAAAGTGTTGAGCAATATTGTGAAAATAAACAAAGCCGCAAGACCTATGGCTATGGGGGCTATTTTTTTCTGTTTGTTTTTCATATTTTTCTCCTTCTATTGAGGACTAAAGGATTTATATTAAGCGGCTGCCAAAAGACAGCCGCTTGTTCGTTTGGTTTATTTCTTATTTGAAATTGATACCTGAAATTGTAATATCACCTGCGTGTTCAGCTGTTGCTTCTGCCCAACCGGAGTCGATGAAGAAGTAAAGCAAATCAGGAGCAAAATCATAAGCAAGTTCTGCAGTTACTGTTTCACCTGCGGGAAGAACTACCTTTGTTTCTGCAGCTCCTGCGCCACTTTCAAGTTTAACTGTAATAGTAACCGCTTCCGCACCGTTATTCTTGATTGTTACACCAAGAGTTGATTTGCCTGCCGCCTTGTCCTGAATCCAAGTGTTAATGTTCTGATATGTATTATCAGAAACTGCTGAATATGTAACTTGAATTGAATTTACATACTCTTCAGAAGTTGCACTAAGTGTATAGCACTCGTTACCTGTGAAGGAAAGATATTCACCTTCAACAACGGGTTCCTCGGGTTTAGGTTCTTCGGGTGTGGGTTCTTCAGTTGCAGCAATCTTACCAAGCTTAAGTTCAGACATTGTAATATCGCCTGTGTTAAGCTCTGCATCTGCTTCGTGAGTTGAGTCAACGAAGAAGAAAATCATCTGTGCTGTACCTGTGTATTCAAACGTAACAACCTTTTCTGCGCCTGCTTCAATGTCAACGTTCTGATTGATAAGCTCTGCGCCTGCAGCATCCTTCATCTGTACCCAAACACTAACGGTTGCTGCACCGTGGTTTGTAAGCTTGAATGAGAATACTGAGCAATCTGCAGATTTGTCTTCAACCCAAATGTTGATATTAGCCCAAGAATTCTGAGCCATATCAGTATATGCTACTCTAACCTGGTTTGCATATGTGTCAGGTGTTGTAAGAGTATAAGCATTTTCTGTTTTGAATTCTACATAAAGGTCTGTATATTCAACCTTAGGTTCTTCGGGCTTAGGCTCTTCGGGCTTGGGCTCTTCGGGAGCAGGAGCTTCACCGCTAAATGCCATACCGGAAAGAGTGATGTCGGAAGAATATATGTCTGCAGTACCTCTTGCAGCATCTACGAATACAATAAGGTCAGCGGGAGTGCCACGTTCTGTATTAACATCGAATTCAATAACGAGAGTTACACTCTGGCCGGGTTCAACTGTTACTGAAGAACCGCCCCATTCTGCATCTGTCCAAACGTCACCACCTGTTGCGCTTGTATTAAGAACCTTGTGATTGCCAACTTGGTTATCACCCTGAATATCAATACGAACGCGAGAAGTAGCTGTACCGTTATTTGTAATTGTTACTGTAAATGTTGTCTTGCCTGCTGCAAGAGAAGTAATGTCAGTACCTGCGCATGAGTATGCATTACCTGCACCATTGTACTTAATGTTGTGACCGTTTGCTGTGTAGTTATCACTGGAAGTCCAGAATTCTAACTGAAGACCTGTATCGGGTTCGGGATCAGGATCAGGAGTGGGATCGGGAGTAGGCTCAGAAGCCGCTTCTACTGCGATATAGTAAACGTTGATACCACTCTTTGTGCTACCAATGTAATATGTGCCTGCCGCATCAACTGTAAATTCAAGTTTAACTACTGCATCACCGGGAACACCCTCAGTTTCAGCAAGCTTATTGAGTGCACCGTCAACAAGTGTTGCAAGCTGAAGTGTTCTTGTAGAATCGGAAGATGAGCTGGAGATAGCATAGAGAACGATCTTAGCAGGACCGTTTGTAATTACCTTAATACCTGCCTTAACAACACCGTCTTCTATCTTCATTGTGCCGCCGAGCTTAAGTCTCTGTGTGAAATCAAAACCATCAATACTCTTCTTATTACCATCGATTGCAAGACCTGCGGAAGCAGAAATACCTGTACCGGGAATAAGTTCCTCGTCAGTTGTTGTTGTAATTGTAAGGTCACTTACGTTAACGATAGAATCTACAGGTTCGGGAGTGGGCTCACCACCTGCGAATGCGATTTCGGAGATAACAACTTCACCTGCGTGTGTTGTTGTTTCCATGCTCCAACCGGAGTCGATGAAGAAGTAAAGCCTATCAGCAACACCTTCAAATGTTCCTGTATATGTCTGTTCTTCACCTGCGGGGATTTCCATTTTACCTTCCATAAGAGCTACTGCACCTGCAGCTTCAATCTTAACTGTGATGTAAGCTGTTGCTTCGCCGTTATTCTTAATCTTAAGGCTAATTTCGTTCTTGCCTGCAGCAACGTCAGCAATACCTGCCCAAACGTTCTTATATGTATTTGTAGAAATATTTGTATATTCTACTCTAATTGTGCCGTCTTCGTTACCGTGTACACCGTATCCGTCAGCTGTGTTACCATCAAGCTTAACAGTAGCACCACCGATTGTTGTTGAAAGGTTGCCTGAAACGGGATCCTTGGGAGGAGAAGGAGGAACAATCATTCCTTCACCACATTCGTCACAAATATCATCGCCATCAGCGTCTTTGCAAGAGTGAGGAACTTCAACTTCACCTACTGCTGTGAACTTAATTTCTTCGATTGTAATGTCACCGGAACGGAGAACGCCATCATTTCTTGAAGAGTCGATCATAAGCTGAAGCTTAACGCCGCCAACTCCGAAGTAAACAACGAGCTCTGCAGTCTCACCTGCGGGAATATCGAAGAATGAGCCACCCCATTCAAGGTCAGTTCTAACAGCTTCACCGTTCATTGTTGCGGAGATGTTAGATGCTGTATTGTTACCTGTGAGTGTGGGGTCATACATATTAACGCGAACGTTAACTGTTTCTGTACCGTTATTTGTAACCTTAAGGTAAACGTGGTTCTTGCCTGCAACTGCTTCAGTTACGTCCATTTCAATGGGCTTATAAGCACTACCACTTACGTCTGTATATGTTACGTTTGCCTTGTTACCGTCAATAGCTACTACGTATTCGGGTGTAGTTGCAAATGTAGGAGCAATAGGTTCAATTGCTGTCCAATCGATTTCGTCGCCGCCTTCAACGGGAGGAACATCTACAGGAGGATTGAGGGGAGCGCCTTCAGCACTTGTCTTAATCCACTGATATGTTGTACCATTATCAGCAGTTTCACCCTTATATTCACCCATCCATCCCCATGCTCTTTCATTACCGCACCAGTAGTTTGTGAGAATTCTACCTGCAGTTGAGGGGAGCTTATCAACGTGTCTGAGGTTCTTGCCTTCTTCAACGTCATCAGTTGTTACTTTATAAACGGGTTCACCGTCAACAAACCAAGTAATTGCATTTTCTTCCCAACGGAAGCCGTATGTATGGAACTCTTCAGAAGCATCAAAGCCAAGGTCATACATAAATTCGTTACCGCCTATGCCATCAACGAAGAAGTTGAACTGAACGTGAGTTGTATCTTTACCAAGGAACTCGATGTCGATTTCATCGTGTGCATTGGGAACACCATCTTTAAGATCATAAGGACCTGTGCAAATGAAGAATGTACTTGCTGTACCGCCGTTAGCGGAAGGCTTCATAGAAACTTCATAATCACCGTAGTGATAATAGTTCTGTGTGCGAGCTTCACCTGCGGTGTAGTTATATGGTACTTCTGCGCCATCAATCCAAGCACTTGCCTGCTCTTCAGTGATGCCAAGACGCATAATGCCATCTTCATAGTGAACATTGTGGCTCTTCCAAACAACGTTGAAAACGTCACCGTTGGACCAGCCGTCTGATTCGAACAATACGTCGGGGTTAGCGCCCTCTGCAAAGTCGATGAGTGTTTCCGCATTAAGTGGAGCATCTGTCAATTCGATTTCTTGACCAAAATAAGTCTGCCAAACATCCTTAAACCAGTCAATAACGCCACAGCTGCTAAGTGACATTGTCACAACGAGCATCAATGCGATCATAACTAAAATTTTGCTTTTCATAGTTTCCTCCTATGTAATTAAATTATTTTTATATATATCAACGCTTATTCAGCGCTTTGATATCCTATCCATTGGTATTGAGCCGTTACAGGAAGCTTTGATTCATCAAATTTCCCTGCCCAACCTGCATTTGAATCCGCAACGTTCCACAAATTCATCATAATGTGTCCTGCGTGCGACGGAATATTTACGTCCGCTTTGTAAACCGACACACCGTCAACATACCAAGTAATTGAGTCGGGTTGCCAGTCAAATCCGTATTCGTGAAAATCCTCTGACGCATCAAACCCAAGGTCATATACAAATTCGTGACCGCCATTGCCGTTCGTATAGTAATTAAACTGCACCTTTGTGGTATCGTCGCCAAGAAATTCAATATCAATCTCGTCCCAAGGCCAACCGGTATAAGTAAAGAATGAAGAAATCACTCCCGAGCACTTTGCCGCCTTCATAGATACTGAATAATATCCATAAGAAAACCTTGCGCCCGAACGATATTCTGCACCTGCATATCCACCGTTCACCTTAGTGAGCGAAAGAGTCAAAAGACCGTCTTCTATTACGGCATTTTTATTACTAAAAGAGCAATTAAACGGATGTCCGTTTCCTCTATCATTACGCGCCCAAAAGCCGTCTATAGATGCATCTTCAAATACCGCTATTTTGTGCTCGTCTGCTGTAAATCTGCCTGTCACCACAAGCTCGGGCGGAATGCCTCCACCCATCGATGGGGATTTCGGTGGTTTTTGATCCTTGCATGATGTCAAAAAAAGCAACATCAAGCATAGGAGCAAAGCCACCAACCTGATTTTATAAAAATTTGTTACTCTCAATTTTGTTTTTTATCACTTTCTTTAAAAATATATCTGTTTGCAAAGAAGAATACTACCATTGCAACTCCGCCTGTTAAGAAAGTCGTACCGAGGTTGTAAATAAGCGGTGGAACGAAATTGCTTGCAACTCCAATCCAAATGTTGCTAAGAGCGTTTACAACGCAAGTAACGAGAGCAAATGCAAGGAAATAGAAAATCGCCTGACGTCCCATATTTCCGTTGCTACGGAACACAAACTTTCTTTGCAAGAAGAAATTAATTATCTCGCAAACCCACAAAGAAATCAAGAACGCGGCAAAGTAAGAAACTCCGCCCTGCTCCTCATTAGCACCGATTATGTACCAAGAAAATTCAATTCCAAAAATATTCAAATCAAGATTAGGAAAACCTATTGCCGCGGTTCCCATAAAGCCAAATGCAGGTTGCAAAAGGGACACCAAAAGTCCACGTATAATGGTTATGAGATTACTTACCAAGAAAAAAAGTCCGCCCTCTCGCACCCATACGGCGAGCTTGGGATTCTTTTCTGCAAATCTCGACCATATCTGCTTAATTTTTTGCATATATTCCTCCGAAGTATTTGTTACTTATATAATATCATATATATCTTGAAAATAAAAGTACGTTTTCACGAATTGCACGTTTTTAAACACAAATGGTTATTATTTTATACACATTTCTTAAAATAAGGTATGTGTTTTTTGTGCATTTTTCACAATGATTTTAACAAAAAAATCTGCCGTAGCAGATTTTTTTGTTTTAGTTTTTCTATATTCACTTATAATTCAATCCACTATTTCTTGATATGCCTTCACAAAACGAGATTTATTATAGATAATTATAGTATATTTTTCACCGTTTAGCATTGAAAAGGTGGCTATCGGAAACAAAAACCACTTCCAAGAAATCTCCCTAATGTCTTTGATTGGCATAACTAAATTTTTATATTTTTCATCAAAAACAAGCTTATTTGTTCTATATGTAAGCTTATCGGAGCATAAATATAAAACTCCCCCCATTATACCGTTATGGCATAAGCTGCACGAAAATTGTTTTCTCACATCTTTTTCTAAATTTTTCATTTTTTCACCTTTTCAACTATCTCTATTATTCCGATATATAAACGTAAGTGTCACAAAAGCCCTGCCATAGCAGAGCTTTTTATTATGCCAACATTAAACGCCTATTAACCTCGACAAATTGGAATTTGACAGTATCACAACTGCTTGATTTCATTGGCAATCATAGCCACAGTTTTTTCGTTGGTATCAATTTTTATGGTATTGAGTGTTTGATATAGTGGTATTCTTGATACACTTCTTTCAATAACATCCGCTGTGCGAATCCCTCTTTCAACATCCATTGATAATCTGTCACGCAAAGTCTTTTCATCCGC
>JAZQUS010000081.1:0-4584 GCA_045631445.1 Eubacteriales bacterium | reverse complement strand
ACCGACTTCATTGCAGCACCCCACCGGATCGTTACAAGAAGGTTGTAAAGAACTGTTCCGAGTCTTTCTCTCTTGCTCTCGTCCTTTGCAAGCACCCAAGGAGTTGTTTCATCGATGTACTTATTAGCTCTTGAGAACATTTCAAAAACGGACTCAAGCGCATCTGCAAGGTGGAAATCGTCCATCTTCGCAACGTAGGACTCGTATGCCTTAACGCAAGATGCCTTCAACTCATCATCAAGCGCGTCAGGACATGTAGGAGCAAGAACTTCCTTATCAAAATACTTCTTTTCCATGTCAAGAGTACGCTTAACAAGGTTACCGAGATTGTTAACAAGGTCGGTGTTATATCTCTTAATAACTGCATCGTAAGTAATTGAGCCATCGTTTGCATAGGGCATTTCGGAGAGTGCATAGTAACGAACCGCATCAACTGAGAACTCGTCCGCAAGCTCGTCCGCATAAATTACGTTGCCCTTGGACTTTGACATTTTGTCCATACCAAAGTTGAACCAAGGATGTCCAAATACCTTTTTAGGAAGCGGAATGTCAAGCGCCATAAGGAAGATGGGCCAATAAATCGTGTGGAAACGAAGAATGTCCTTACCGATAACGTGAACGTCGCAGGGCCAGTACTTCTTGAAATGCTCACTCTGCTCCTCAAATGATTTATCGGGGTCAAAGCCGATGGCTGTGATATAGTTTGAAAGCGCATCAAGCCAAACGTATGTTACGTGCTTTGTGTCAAAATCAACAGGAACACCCCAAGAGAATGACGTACGAGAAACACAAAGGTCCTGAAGACCGCCCTCTGCCTTTAAGAAGTTATTAACCATTTCCTTCTTTCTTGATTCGGGCTGAATGAATTCGGGATTTGCCTCAATGTGAGCAAGGAGCTTATCCGCATATTTGCTCATCTTGAAGAAATATGCCTCCTCCTCTGCTCTCTTTACCTCGCGTCCACAGTCGGGACACTTGCCGTCAACCGCCTGAGTTTCAGTAAAGAAGGACTCACAGGGTGTGCAGTACCAACCCTCGTATTTGCCCTTATATATATCGCCCTTGTCATAGAATTTCTTAAACATCTTCTGAACTGCTAGCTCGTGATAATCATCAGTAGTACGAATAAAGTAGTCATAGGATGTGTTCATCTTGTCCCAAACACCTTTAATTTCACCCGCAACACCGTCAACGTATGCCTTGGGTGTAATTCCTGCTTCTTTTGCAAGGTCTTCAATCTTCTGACCGTGCTCGTCAGTACCTGTGCAGAAGAAAACGTCAAAGCCGCGCGCTCTCTTGTAACGAGCAACCGCGTCGGTCATAATAACCTCATATGTGTTTCCAAAGTGAGGCTTGCGAGATGCGTATGCAATCGCAGTTGTAATGTAATATTTTGGTTTATTTGTCATATTTATCTCCTTCTCCTTTGCGAATGGGCAAAGGGATTGTGTTTTAAATAGTTAGTTAGATAGTTAAAGCAAAAATGATGTTCTTTTTAAAAAAAGAACCAAAAACTTTTTAATCATTTTTATAACAAATTTCGCGCAAATTGTTCCGCGTGCGGAACATAACGATTTTTTCTGCATTTTAACAGGCGCAGAAAAAATCTGTAATTTGCTACTGCAAAGCATAGCCATTTTGCTATCAATATGTCTATAGTTTGACAAAGTAAATTTTAGAAAATCACTATGTAAATAGTGATTTTCGTAGTTTTGAAATACAATACTGACCGTTGTACCTGTACATAAGGGCAGAATTGAAATTTCAAAACCGATAATTTGTTTCTGAACAAATTATCGAAAATTCACGTCAAGTCAACGCAATCTCACGCGATTGTTTTGCTCCGCTTTTTCAAAAGCGGAAGCCCAAGCGGCTTGAGCGGTCTTGTTTGAACTAACCTCTTACTTCCCCCAACGGCGCAAGATTTCGTCAACGACAAGGCGTGTTGCGAATTCTATCGAGTCTGCTTCGATTGTACAAGCCGCCGCCTTTGCGTGACCGCCACCGCCAAAATGTCTTGCAACGCTTGAAACGTCGAATGAACAAGATGAACGAAGCGAGAGTCTAAAGGAACGATAAGCGGTCGACTGACGCGCGCTAATCGCAATTTTAACTCCATCAACCGCGCGGGCAACATCGACAAGTGTTTCAAGATGCTCGTCCTCAAGCTCGAGCTTCTGTTTTAATTCGTATGGAAAGAGCACCGCCGCAATTTTGCGATTGTGGAAGAATTTCATATTTTGGAAGCCTGCGGATTCAGCAGCGAGCATTTTTTCACTCTTACAATCAAAGAGTCGATGGTTAATTTCCGCCGCATCAACACCTGCAGAAATCAATTCTGCCGCACAAAGATGAGTGTGAGGGGAAACGTTTGAATATTTAAAGCAACCCGTGTCAGAGCTCAAAGCCGCATAAATAAGATCATAAGCATCGCGCGGGATAGAATCAAGCTCACCCATTTCAACAAGCTTAGAAGCAATTTCATAAACGATTTCACCTGCCGCCGCAAAGTCGGGACGAATATAATAATCCGCATACTTTATGCCATTTTCGTGGTGATCAATCATCAAATCAACGCGGTCCTCAAAAAGCTTTTGAAGGTTACCCATTTGAGCAGGACTTGCAGTGTCGAGCGTGATTACGCGCTCAAATTCAAAGTTTTGATCAATGCTATCAAATCTCGCAGCTTTTTGATGCTTTTCGGTAAGAAAAGCAAGACGCGAGGGTATCTCGTTTTCACACGCGCAAAGCACGTTTGTACCCATTGCTTCAAGCACAAGCTTGAGAGCAAACGAAGCACCAATCGCATCCGCATCGGGACGCACGTGGAACAAAATAAGCGTATTTTTTCTATCAATCAACAAACGACAAACGTCGTCAAGCTGATATTCTCTGTACTGACGCATTATTCTTCACCGCCGTCTTCTTCAAAATCCTCAGAGAAAGTAATACTGTTGAGCAATTTTGAAATATGCGCACCGTGAGCAACGCTGTCATCAAGAACAAAAGTAAGCTCGGGAGTAATTCGAAGATTCAATCTCTGGGCAATCTGACTTCTGATATAACCCGAAGCCGCCTTAAGTCCCTTTGCAACTTCCTTTTTGTCACCCATAAGAGAGCTGTAATATATTTTTGCATATTTGAGGTCGGGGGTAACGTCAACCGCTGTAACGGAAACAAACGCACCACTAACTCTTGGATCTTTAACATCACGAAGAATGCTTGCAAGCTCCTTCTGAACCTCATCATTAATTCTGCCTCTACGATAATTTGCCATTTTTTCACCGTCCTTCTGTTGCTATGGAGCAACCTCTTGCCCCATTCAGCACAATTTTACATAATAATTCATATTAGTATAACATAAATAAAGAAATTTATCAATAGTTGATTGATTATTTTTAAGAAAAGTTTTCAAATTTTGATTTATCGGGAGTTAGTTAAAGTTGAAATAGCAAGATTTATTAGTTCATCTGCCGCGCAAGATTCTTCGCTCCGTGCAAGCACTTCACTCAAGAATGACGCGCGGAGCCTTGATTTTGTTACACCTCGCGCGACGCACACGGGTGCGTCATCCTTGAGGGAGCCAAAGCGACCGAAGGATCTTGCGCGAATAACTAACTCATGATTATCTCCCCCCCTAAATCCCAATTTATCATTCCAATCCACAAATTTTCGACAAAAAAACTCGCAAAAAAACATATTTTTGACAAAAAAAACGCAATTTGCTTGACAAATGACAACAACTATGCTATAATTACCGCAATGAAGAACATATGATGTGTCATTATATGCTCTCAAAAGTGAAAACAACGACGCACCTTTCGTGTTGCCGCTGTTTCCCAATAATATCCCCTTTAGAATGCGAAGGGGCAAATAAATTTTCATATTAAAAGGAGAAACAAAAAATGAAAAAGAACACAAAAAAGGGCTTTACGCTCGTTGAATTGCTCGTTGTTATCGCAATTCTCGCAATCCTTGCATCTGTTTCCGTAGTTGGTTATACAGCTTTCATTAATAAGGCTGAATTGTCAAACGCTCAGACAGAAGCTGCTCAGATTGAGCAAATTATTTCTTCAGCTATGCTTAACAATGATTATGTAATTGTTAAAACAACAACAGAAACAAAAACAACTGGTGAAGGTGCATCCGCTGTCACAACTACAATAACTACCTTCCTCTACACAGAAAATGGTGTTAAATTTGTTGAATCAACAACAGCTCCTACAGGTGATGGTTTAGACCTTTCCAGCGATCTTGCAAGCTTTAATTTGACTAAAGGTACCGGCGATATCCTTGTTTACACTAGTGCTGACAATGTTAAAGTAAATGCTATGACAGGCGATAAAGTACAGTAATCTTTACCTATAATCTAAATAAAAGTCATTATTCCCCTCAAGCCCTTGCTTGAGGGGTTTTTCTTTTCCCCACACACCGCGCGGATTTTTGCGCTTCAAATTTTGATTTGTCGCTCCGTTAGCCTTCTCCAGCGGAGAAGGGGGACCATTCATGGTGGAAGGGGTGCTTGCAGCGGGGGGACCGCCGAGGCGGTGGATGAGGAGAGCACCATTTAGTTTATGCTAACGG
>JAZQUS010000080.1:0-5915 GCA_045631445.1 Eubacteriales bacterium | reverse complement strand
TATTTTGAATACCGAACCACAGGGGCTTTGTGTCATATTTTGAAGTGTCGCTATTGCGGCGCGACGTCGGGATCGTCAGAAGCTCACGTGTGGACGGCTAACGATATAGAAGATACTGCTAAATGTAAAATATGCAACTATTTAAAAATTCTCGCCCCGGGCGAATTCGTTCCAATAATAAAAACAAAAATCGAAATCGAAGAAGAAACTGAATAATTTTACATAAATTTATCCCCCAAGCACGCTTGGGGGATATTTGTATGTAAATGTTTATTTAAATTTAAGCAAACGCGTTTTCGTCGATATAGACTTTTGAAATGTCCGCACCGAGTTCTTTTAATTTGCCTACGATGTCGAGGTAGCCGCGCTCAATGGTGAAGATGTCCGTTACCTCGGTTGTACCCTCTGCAACAAGGCCTGCAATAACTATTGCCGCGCCTGCGCGAAGATCTACGGAGCGCACCGTTGCACCGTGGAGCTTTTCTACTCCCTTGAATGCTGCAAACGGTTCGTGAACCATTACGCTTGCGCCCATTTTTTCAAGCTCGTGAACGTACTTAAAGCGGTTTTTCCAGATTGTTTCATAAACCGTGCTTTCGCCGTCCGCAATAGCAAGAAGCGTTGAAAATTGCGGATGCATATCCGTTGGGAAGCCGGGATAGGGAAGCGTTTGAATATTCGTGGGCTTGAGTTTTCCCGTTGAACGAACGGTGAGATAATCATCGTGCGTTTCAATTTCAACGCCCATTTCAACAAGCTTAGTTGATATAATTTCAAGGTGCTTGGGGATTACGTTTTTAATATTAACCTCACCGCCCGTAGCTGCCACTGCGCACATATAAGAGCCCGCCTCAATCATATCGGGAATTATATCATAAACGCATCCGTGGAGCTTTTCAACACCGTTGATTTTAATAATTCCCGTACCTGCGCCCTTGATATCCGCGCCGCAGGTGTTAAGGAAGTTTGCAAGGTCAACTATATGGGGCTCACGCGCTGCATTTTCAAGAATCGTTTGACCCTCGGCAAGTGTTGCGGCAAGCATAAGGTTAACTGTTGCACCAACAGAAACGATGTCAAAGTAGATATGATTTCCAACAAGTCCGTTAGGTGCTTCTGCATAAACGTAGTTTTCGTCCTGAGAAACGGTTGCTCCAAGTGCTTCAAAGCCCTTAATGTGCATATCGATTGGACGTGTTCCAAAATTGCAACCACCGGGAAAGGCAACCTTTGCCTTTTTATATCGGGCAAGCTCTGCACCAAGAAGATATGTAGAGCCTCTCATTCTAGATACAAGATCAAATGGAGAATCACCACCCTCAAGGTCGGTAGTATCGATTTTAACAGTTGTTTCGTTGAGATATTTTATCTTCGCACCCATAGAGGCAAGAATATCAAATGACATGGTGATATCGCTTACCTTGGGCACGTTTTCAATTATACACTTATTAGCTGTGAGAATAGTCGCAAAAATGATTGGGAGTGCGGCATTTTTCATGCCGTTGATGTGAACGTCACCAAAAAGCTTATTGCCTCCCTTGATTATTATTTTCTCCATATGTAATCCTCCAAAATAATATTGGCAGTTATATTTTAGTTATCTAAATTTAGTATAACATATAACTGCCAAAAATGGAATAGTTTTTTTGATATTTAACGAAAAAAATATCAAATCTCTTTACATAATATTCAATTTTCTATTTCTGCGTGAAAAAATGCGACTGCGAGGTCAACGACGAGCCCATAACTGCGCGTTCCCTCAGTGCCATTTGCCTGCAAATAGGCGTCGTTTATAGCTCCACTTATTTCACCAACGACGTTATCCTGATATTTTTCATAGAATTTGTTATAAGCAATCATTTCGTATATAGCGCGATCATCAAGCTTTTGATAGGTTTCTTCCCAAAGCTTTTGATTTGCACCGTAGAGGGCATTAAGAACGTATTCGCATAGGTTGAGATAGCCGCAATATCTGATATAGGCATCATCGCTTTCCGCACAAACGAGGAATGCAATAAAGTTTGCCTCATCCTCACGGGCAATACCTCGTTGATGTGCTAACTCGTGCGCGGCGGTATAGGGCATACAGTAATCGGGGCAATTTGTGTTAACGTTTGCTTCACCTGTAAAGAAGGTATAAACTCCTGAAATGTGTGTATATGTCATCGGCTCACTCAACATAATGGGCTTAACAAAGGACGTCAAACGGGGTAAGAAGTCGTATTTATCTCTCAATTTCTTATAGGAATTGAGAAGAATATTATTCATCTCTCTTATTTTGTGAGGTGAAATTGATGAGCTTTTTTCTTCAAAATTAATATTATCGATTTCTTCGTTTACCTGTTCAATTAGCCAGTCAGCCGTTTTTGCGAGTTCTTCTGCACTAACTGTTTTCTTTTCGAGGTCGAGCTTTTTATCAAGTGGGCTTGAATAATAGCCAATACCGAATGCACAAATGAAAAATCCGAACAAAAGAGATGCAACGGAAAGGATAATTAATAAAAATTTACCCACGTCGCGCCAAGATTTTCCAAATTTTCTAACGCAATATTTTATTAAAAAGAATGCGGTAACGGGTATCGTTATGATAAATAATTCTGCGAAAGAGAGTGGGAGAATGTTAGTCACCGTTGCCATAATTCCTCTAAAAATTGAGGAAATGTATCTATTGAAAAAGTCGGCGAATGGTGTTACTGACATTGAGATTATATATAATATTATTGACAGAACCGAAAATCCGAAAAAGAAATAACAAAATTTCGGCAATTTCAATTTATTGTTTTCTTCCATTTAATGTAAAATCCTTTCCAAAATATTTTTCAATTATCTTTGCCATATCGTCAGGCAGAGGAGCAAAAAGTTCGTTTTTTTTATCGTTTGGGGGATTGAAAAAGCAGAGTTTATATGCATGAAGAGCGTGGCGGTTGATTAAAGTTGACGGTTTTCCGTAAAGGTCATCACCCAGTATTTGTGCGCCAAGATGAGCAAAATGAACGCGGAGCTGGTGTGTTCTACCTGTTATTGGAGTTGCTAAAACTAATGACAAGCCGTTATTGGATGCTATCACTTCATATTCTGTGATGGCAATTTTTGCATCGTCGCATTCTTCACACACCTCGCGTACTATAATGCTTTGCTCACGGCGTCTTATGTATGATTCTATTTTTCCCTTGCTTTGAGGCAATTTACCTTCAAGAATGGCAATATAGCTTTTGGAAATTTTATTTTCCTTCATTTGATTTGATAATTTTGATGATGCTAGACGGTCCTTTGCTACAAGCACGATGCCACTTGTGTTTCTATCAAGTCTGTTGACCGAACGAAAAACAAACGGGCGTCCCTGCAAGGAAAAATAATGAGCCAAAGAGTTTGCAAGTGTGTCGTAAAAATGCCCTTGCGATTGATGAGTTGGCATAAATGGTGGCTTGTTTAGTGCGATGATTTCATCGTCCTCGTATATGACATCGGGCAAAATGCTTGATGGAATTAACTTTTCTGAGTCATTTATATCCTCGCAGTTGATTTCGAGAACATCGTTTTCGCGGATAATCGCGCGCACTGTTGCGTGTTCTCCGTTTATTAGAATTCCGTCGGGACGGTTTTTAAGTGAGGCAATCGCTCTTTTTGAGAACTGAAGCTTGTCAGTCAAAATTTCTTTAATCGAAAGCCCGATATATTCATTTTTAAATTGCATATTTGCCTCCTTGGAATTTCAAATTTTGATTTATAGGGGAAGTTACAAAGTAAAGAATATCTTCTTTTTCGAGAAAAAGAAGCAAAAAGCTTTTAATCGTTTGGAATAAATTAAGACCGCGCAAATCGTATCCGCTGGCGCGCATAAAATAGTATGTTTAGTGAAAAAAATAGTTGCGCGCCGAAGCAAACACACCTTGAGGTTTTACAACCTCATTTTGCAAGCAAAAACGGTGGTTTGCTATAAAGTTTACCTAACAATACATAACGATTTTTAAGGCATTTTAACAGGCGCCTTAAAAATCTATGATTTGCTACTCTACATATAGCCGTTTTGATAGCAAAATGGCTACGCACAAATCCGTAGGGGCTCGCTTTGCGAGTCCGTGTTTATCACAAAGATACTTTTATTTTGAGCGGACGACCAAAGGTCGCCCCTACGAGTGAGTACGTAACCGTTTTGATAGCAAAATGGCTACGTTTGGCATTAGCAAATCACAGATTTTGCGAATGTATGAGCAAAATCGTTATGTGTTGTTTGGTTGTGCCAAACAACACGATTTGCGCGAAATTTATTTTGAAAAACCGATTTGAAAGTTTTGGGGTTATAGGGGGATTTTTCAAAATCCCCCTAAATCTTTTCTTAACTATCTTCTCCCCGATAAATCCTAATTTATATATGCTTTTATTATACACCAAAACTTGTACAAATACAATATTTCTTTTAATTTGCATAAAAAATATTTTTTCAAGATATACTTAAATAAGTTAATTTTTAAGAGAGGAAAAAATATGAAAAGAATAATAACATTTTCAGTTATGGCAATGGCATTGATTTTTGCTGTGGTTGGTATTATTAAGGAGCAAAAAAGTGTTGCTACACTTGATTTATCGAACGGAATGAACGTTATAGCAAACAATCAACAAATGGCAAAAAGTGCGATGGTGAACAATAAGATTGTTTTTTCTGCAAAGGACTTCGAGAGAAATATGAATTTATCCGAGATAAGTTCAATTACCGTGACGAGCTTACCACCGCTTTCCGATGGTTGTCTTTGTGTTGCAGATGTTGCGGTAAACGTTGGGCAAACCATATCTAGACAAAATCTTGAGCTTTTAAATTATAGGCAGGGTAATGAAAATGTAAAGCAGACCTCGTTTAAATTCAAGGTGAACGAGAGTGAATATGAAATGACCTGCAATCTTTACTTTTTAAATCGTGAAAATTCTGCGCCGGTACTGTCGATGGAGAATGCGCGTAGCTTTGAGGTTAGCACATTTCAGAGTATTAAGGTTTATGGCAAGGTGAGTGCATATGACTCCGATGGCGACAAAATTAGATATGAAGTTGTTACTTACGCCCAAAACGGTGTGCTCGATTTTGACGGAGAGAGTGGGGAATATTCTTACACCCCTGTGGGTGCGTATTTTGGTGAGGACAGCTTTGAATATGTGGCGATAGACCAATATGGTAATTATTCAAAATCGCAAAGGGTTAATTTGGAAGTTAAAAAGGCAGAAACTGATATTGTTTACTGCGATATGCAAAATCACAAGGATCACGTTTCTGCGCTTGCGATGACCGAAATGGGAGTTATGAGTGGTACAAAAATCGGAAGCGAAACTTATTTTATGCCTGATAAAGCGGTGAGCAGGGTGGATTTTGTGGCGATGCTTATTAATGCCATTGGGCAGAATACTCCCGAAAATGTGCTTAACACGGGCTTTGATGACGATGATGAAATTCCTCAAAGTATGAAGGGATACGTTAAAAAAGCGCGTGAGATGGGGCTTGTTGAGGGCTCGGTTAATGCGGACGGCGAGTATCTTTTTGAGCCAAATCGTGAAATAACGAGAGCGGAGGCGGCACTTATAGTTAGCAGACTTGTAAAGGGAAGTGTGCCAACCGTTAAGCCGACATTCTCGGATAAAAATGAAATTCCAGCTTGGGCACACGATGCCATTTATATTTTAAATGACCTTGGAATTTTGCAGAGTGAAAATGGTGAAATCGCTCCAACCTCATCGCTCACTCGCACCCAAACTGCAAGAAT
The DNA here is from genome assembly GCA_045631445.1 of Eubacteriales bacterium. GTDB lineage: Bacteria > Bacillota > Clostridia > Oscillospirales > CAG-272 > RGIG4608. The sequence continues at coordinate 168 of JAZQUS010000080.1, read as the reverse complement.
GCTTTATGCTTTGATTGGATATTTAAATTAGGTTCTAATTTTGATTTGTCGGTGCCTTCTCCAGCGGAGAAGGGGGACCATTTATGGTGGAAGGGGTGCTTGCAGCGGGGGGACCGCGCTTTGCGTGGTGGATGAGGAGAGCAAAGTTTTAACAAATAATCGTCTTTA
>JAZQUS010000079.1:0-25267 GCA_045631445.1 Eubacteriales bacterium | reverse complement strand
CGATCCGACTTTAAACTGTCCGGGCTCTGCTTTTTTAGCAACGAGGGGAGCCTCAACATCCATAAGAGTTACTGTGGGATTGAGGACTTTCTTTCTAAGAATTTTGTACATAGTATTTTACCTCTTTTTTAATAAAATGAGTTTTTAAACTAAAATTTGATTTTTGGAACACGTTTTTCAAGCATTCCTGCAACAAGACCGACGAGAATTCCCGCCGCACATCCTGAAATAAGGAGAACGGGTAGATAATAAACGATTTGTGCCGTGCTTGTTACTGCCCAAGCAACGAGTATCTGACCGATATTGTGACAAACACCGCCAACAACACTGATGCTCACGCGATTGAATGAAGTTAACTTTTGCATAAAAGTCATAATCAAAAGACTGAGGATGGCTCCGCCAAGGCTGTATGCCATACTCATTATGCTTCCAAAAAGTAAGCTAACAAGTATAACTCTTACAATACTAACAACGCTTGCCTCTTTCCAACCAATACGATAAAGAATGAACATTATAGCAATATTGGGAAGTCCCATTTTAATACCTGGGAGAGCCGTTGTAAGAGGTGGAAGCAAGGTTTCAACAAATGAAAGTATCATCGCAACTGCGGTGAAAAGTCCCAAAAAGGTCATTTTTGACGTTTTCATTTTTGCCTCCTTGTTTTCGCTCTAAAATTAATTATACCATAACTAACTGATTAAGTCAACATCAAGTTTTTCCGCTCCGTAAACGGTAACGGTAAGTTTATTTGGCAGACAAGTAATAACTTGTCCTGTTTTACTGATTTTTCCTTGCTTTACGCAAAGATGATCGGGACAATTTGCATCAGTTAAATATGCAAATCCATCTTTTATCGTAAGAATATTAGTTCCACCGTTTAATGTGTAAGTAGCATTCTTATCAAGTGGATAATTTGCAACCTCTTCCCCATTGATTTTAACCACCACGCACGCGCCCTCTTTCTGCGTAAGACTTACGCAGATAAAGAGTACGAGTGAGATGGCAATTATTGTGCCGATCAATATAAAATCTTTTGTCTTCATTTAATTAGAAGCAGAGAAGAGCAAGTACGATCATTCCTGCGATGAGCAAGTGAATAGGCAAACCGCGGAAGGAGTAGGGTACTGCATCATAATCGATTCTAAATTCGAGTGCAGAGAATACCGTAAGAACCAAAGTAAATCCAAGACCAACACCTACTGTTGTGATAAGTGCGGGAAGGAATTCAAGGTGTGTGTTATGGATGCAAAGACCAAGAACTGCACCGTTGATAGCAAATTTTGTGAAATCAACTCTACAGAATTTGTTTACGGTATTGTGGTCGATAAGGTGGAACACCTCAACTACTACCAAAACAACACAAACGAAAACGAGAGTCTGAAGATAGGAAGCGTTTGCAAGAAGAAATTTGTTGATGGGCCAAGTGATGAGAGTAGAAACCAACATTATTACTGTTGTAAGAAGACCGAGAACAACGCTTCTCTTATTGCTTCTTTCGTTTTCAAGAACAGCACCTGTTCCAAGGCACTCAATAAGAGGGTAGTTGTTAGAAAGAATGCCTGCAAGAATCATACCAAGGATAATTTCGAGTGTCATATTATTCTACCTCCTTATTTTTGTGAATTACAACGTCGATCTTACGAATAAGAGCGAGCACGAGAGCAAGTACAAGGTAGCCGCCGAAAGCACCTGCGAGAGCAGAAATCTTATAGTTGCTCATAAATCCAACTTCGAGTCCCCAAACGGATGCATTACCGAAGAATTCACGAACAAGTGCACAAACGATCATGATTACTGTGAGGAATCCACCTGTTACGAGAGAAACTGCAATGGATTCAAATTCACCATGACAACCTGCAACCTCGTCTGCATCGCGGTAGATAACCGCAGAAACGGAGAGACAAGCAAGGTGAACGCCAAGCATTTGAACAACTTCAGGGCACCACGCCTGCATAAGCATATCAATAAGTGTTACAAAACCTGTAATGATAAGAACGTAGATAGGAAGTCTTGCGCTTGTTGGAATGATTTTGTGAATAGCAGAGATTACAATGGATGAAAGAAGAAGTGTTACGAGTACTGCAACGCCCATACCGAGAGCCGCTTTAACGTTTTTACTTGAAGCCATTACAAATCCTGCCGCAAGAACGAGAAGGGGAGAGGGAGTTTTTCTAAGCATATAAATTTTGTTACTCATTATTGTTCTCCTCCTTTAATGGAATTAAATGCTGCAAATGCATCTTCAATTGCCTGCTTAACTGCGTTAGATGACATTGTTGCGCCGCCAATCAAGGTGTCATCAGCATTGAACGTATCTTCCGTAGCACCTGTGAATCTGTCAAGGTATCCGTCAGGAGCACCGTTGAAGTTGGGGATATATTCGGGCTCTTCAAAGAGCGTGGATATATCAACCTTCAAGATCTCACCGTTTTCAGAAATGAATACGTTGGCCGTCATTACGTGGTTATTATAGAAGAGTGCTTTTGTTTGGAACATATAAACTGTTTCACCGTTTGCCTCAAAGGTTGCGACTGTGGAAACAGAATTGAATGTTGAGAATGAAAGCTTGGATGCGCTATTTTGAGCGTCCTCACCGAAGAGAGATTTAATCTTTCTCTTAATAGCTGAAGAGAGTGTGCCGCTTACTTCGCCGTATGCTGCCTTAGCTTCTGCAACGAGGTCTGCGTGAGCATCGGTTACGTCATTCTTTTCAACGTCGTAAACTACTGCTTCGCCTGCGTTGTTTACAATAACGAGGAACGTTTCTTCACCCTTGATTATAGCATAAGCTGCGCCCGTTGTGTTTGTAGATGCCCAGCCCTTAACGATATTACCACTGGGAGTAACGGCATCAACAACGAGTGCACCGTTGTTTACAAGACCTGTGTGAAGTGAAGGAAGAATGCCTTCAAGAACTATTGTGGGATCAAGCTTGCCGCCCGAAGCGAGAACGTATGCGTTAAGCGCGCCCTCGATTGCCTTGTGATAACCGATTGAGGTTGCACTGTTAGGAGTTGCGCCTGCGGCGATGATGAGCTCGAGTGTGCTTGAATCCTTGCCGTTATACTGACCGTTAAGAGATGTTTCCTGACCCCAGGTTTCGTTGGAGGAAACAACCGTTGAGCCGGTAACCTTGCCGTCTGCGTCAACGCCGACTCTGATAACAAGACCTGCCTGATAACCTGTTGCGGTTACTTCAAAAACATAACCTGCGCCGTTTGTTTCCTTGTGTGCCTTGAGCACGTTTTCAGGAAGATTTAATGCTGTAACGTCGAGCTCTTCGAAGCTTTTGCCGTTTGGCAACACTTCAACGAGCAAGCCGTTTGCAGCGCCCGCATTATTTGCTTCGATAAGGGGCTGTGTGTAAAAGTTAAGTCCGAAAGCTGCAAAGCCGAAGACTAACAAAATAACTACGATTATAGCAGCTGCTTTAAGAATTTCAGAGATTTTCATTATTTAATACCTCCCAAAGTCTTTTTAGCTGTAAGCTTCTCGATAAATGGAACGAGAAGGTTCATAACAAGAATGGAGATTGAAACACCTTCGGGATAATCACCAAACTGTCTGATAACGAATGTAAGAATACCGCATCCGATGCAGAATACCACTCTACCCTTGTTTGTAACAGGAGTTGTAACGTAGTCAGTAGCCATAAAGATAGCACCGAGAAGAAGACCACCTGCAAGAACGTGAGAAAGAGCAAGTGTGAAGTTACCTGTGAATACGATATAGCAAAGGAAAGTTGTTGCAACGTAAGCTGCGGGAACATACCACTTAATCACCTTGCGAACTACAAGATAGATGAAACCAAGAATAAGTGCAAGAGCACAAGTTTCACCGATTGTACCGCCGTGAGTACCCAAGAAGAGCTGAGAAAGTGTTGCGCTTTGTGTACCTTCGTTAAGGCCAACGAGGGGAGTTGCGGAGCTTACAAGAATATTTTCACCTTGAAGTGTAGGATTTGCGCCACCACCAACGGTTGTGAAGGTGAGAAGCATCAAAACACGAGCAGCGATTGCAGGGTTAACGATATTTTTACCGATACCACCGAAAACGCCCTTAACGATTACGATTGCGAAAACCGAACCGAGTGCACACTGCCAAAGGGGAACTCTTGTGCTAAGGTTAAGCGCAAGAAGAAGACCTGTAACAACTGCACTCAAATCGTGAATTGTGGACTTTTTGCCACAAGCAAGATTGAAAAGATATTCTGAAAGAACTGCACTGATTACGCAGGTTGCGATGATCCAAAGTGCCTTGAGTCCGAAAAGAACTACCGATACTACGGCTGCAGGGAACATAGCAATTACTACGTCGAGCATTATTTTTTGAGTTGAATCTCCTGAGTGAATGTGAGGAGCGTTAGATACGTGAAGCTGTTTCATTAGTTCTTACCTCCTTCTTTTTTAGAAGCCGCATACTGCTTGAGCCACCATTTTGCATCCTGGTTCCAAGCAAGGAGAGGACGGTTTGCAGGGCAAACATAAGAGCAGCATCCGCAGTCAACGCACTGACGAACGCCTGTTTCGATAAGTCTCTTTTCGCGTTTGTGTTCTCTAGGATCGCGAAGATGTCTTTCAACGCTTACAACGTCGATATTAACAGGGCATTTATCGATACATCTGCCGCAATGAATACAAGCAGAGTAATCAGGAAGTACGGATTCCTTTTCACCAAAGATAAGAACTGCGTTAGCAACCTTAACGATGGGGCTTTCAGTTGAGAATACTGCAGTACCGTTCATAGGACCGCCAACAACAACCTTTCCGATTTCACCCTCAACGGTAACCTGCTCCATAAGGTAGCTGATTCTTGTTCCGATGGGAGCGATAACGATTTTGGGTTCTGTAACCGCAGGACCGTCAACAGTAACTATTCTTTCAACAAGTGGCATACCTGTGTTGAGGTATTCTGCCATCTTTGCAAGAGAAGAAACGTTGATAATGAGTGCGCCAAAAGAGGGGAAACGTTTACCTGCAACAGCAACTCTGCCTGTAGCATTGTAAAGCATTACCTGCTTTGCGCCCTGAGGATAAATAGCATCAAGCTCGTGAATTACAACGTAATCCTTGCCCTCGAATGTCTTCTTGAGAACTTCGATTGCATCGGGCTTGTTCTTTTCAATACAAATTTTGAAAACTGCTTCACCAAGATATTCGCTCATATACTTTCTGAGATATTCAATACCGTCAGAAATGAGGTCGGGATGAAGAGTCATCATTTTGTGGTCACTTGTGATGTAGGGTTCACACTCAGCAGCATTAACAAGAACTGTGTCAACCTTGTAATCAGGGTTTTTAGCTTCGTTAAACTTTGCCCAAGTAGGGAATGCCGCACCACCAAGACCAACAACACCACTCTCTCTTACTGCTTGGAGAAATTCGTCACAGTTGTTGATAACGGGTGCTTTGAGGTTGGGATCTGCTTCCATTTTTCCGTCACTTTCGATGCGGATTGCGATAACTTCTTTGCCGTCACCGTGCTTAATGGGAGCAATTTCAACTACAGTACCTGAAACTGTTGCGTGAACAGGGGAAGAGAATCTTCCTTCTTCACGAGCGATGAGCTGACCAACTCTAACGTAGTCACCAACGCTTACGATGGGTTCTGCATCGTGACCCGAATGCATATTCATGGGAAGCACAACTTCAGAGGGAACTGCGATTCTTATGGGATCGAGCTTGTCCGTGTGCTTATTATGGGGCACGTGCAAGGATGAGATGTTTTTCATTCTCTCTTTACTCCTTTTTAATATTTTTATTTTAATTTTTATTATAAAACATACCATTCGGACGTTTTGAGAATTACCTCTGCATTTTGTAGAGGTAATTCGCGAATCGCCCGAAGCGATTCATTTTAGTCCATCAAAAGAGCTTCAAAGCCCTGTGTCATTTCCGTTCTTCCGTCGGAATAAACCCAAAGAACTTCAACGTTTCCGATTTTTTCAACAAGTGCAAGTCCTTCCTCATAGCTCATACAGAAAAGAGCGGTTGAAAGGCAATCTGCAAGTCCCGAATCCTTTGTCAAAATTGTGATGGATGAAAAGTATTGGGCGGGCATAAGTGTATCCTTATCGATGATATGATGATACTTTTTGTTATCTTGAATAAATTTTCTTTCATAATCGCCACTTGTAACGCAAGAGACGTTTGAAATGATTATTTTTTCAACAAATTGAGTTTCATCACAAGCATCGCATTTTGAATCCTTGTTCGCGTCATAATGTCCGAAATCGGCACATTGTTGGTTTGGGGAATCATAGTATTTCGGATTTTTAATGCCTGTTGGCCACCCTGATCCATCAGGCTTTGTTCCTATGATACGAATATTTCCACCAATGTTAAGAACATAGGAATTTACACCTTTGTTTTCAAGATGCTTTGCCGCAAGCTCTGTTGCATAGCCCTTGCCGAGCGCGCCAACGTCGATGCGAGCATCCTTGTCGGCTATTCTTACCGTGTTATTTACGGTGTCTATTTCAAGAGCATCAAAAGAAATGTGCTGGGATTTTTCCGCTAACACGTCTTCGAAGGGGAATACCGGTCTTCCACACTTTTTTTCGTCATCATTCGGATAATCGGGGTCCGGCTTTGGGCATTTACCGTCAGTCACTATTCTCGTAGAAGAGAACTTATGACAATATTCGCAGTAATAGCCCTTAAAGGAGTTGTTTTCGCGTGCATCGTGCCACGGAACGAGTACAGCCCCCATCATAATATTCATCTCTCCGTTTGTTAAATCGTAGAGCTCTTTAGCATACAATAAAAAGTCAATAAGCTTTGGACTAACCTCCAAAGCCTCTCCACCGGCATTTTTGTTGAGCGTACAAAGATTGTTAATGCCGCTATATTCGTGATAAATGTCGAATAATTGATGATATTCTGCGAGTATGGACCAAACCTCCTTACAGTTAGCATCAAATTGCTCTTTTGTGTCACCCGCATACGTGTAAATGTATGAAATGGTGTCAAAAACAGCACGATTTTCTTGTCCCGTACCTGCCTCTAAGCAGTTTGGGTTATTTTGAGAGGGGCGTCCTTGCGGACTTTTAGGGCTCACCGCCAAGCTAATGGCGAGCAGCCCTAAAAGAATGCATACGCAGATTATCACCTTGTAGTTTTCTCTAAAAAACTGCTTCAAGATGTTAATCTTCCTTGAATTTTAATTATCTTGCGTTTGTAACTGCCTCAGAAACAACAAGCATAATGCCTGTGATCTGCATTGAGCAACCTGCGTCAAGAAGTGCCTTATCTGTAGAGATGTAGTGGTTGTTTACAAATGTTGTTTCCATAGCTGCAACCTCTGCACCTGTCATACCAACAACGTGAGCAGAGAAAGCTGCGGACTGAAGGTACCATTCAAGCTTAACGCCGTTGCCGTCGTTATCAACCTTGCCTGCCATGCCGTAGTCTTCCTTCTTTTCTCTCTTTGTTCTCTGGTCACCTTCGCTTGTTACAACCTTATCCCAGTCGATAGAAACTGCGGGCTGGTAAGCATCGTTAAGAGAAGCAACGATCTTGCCGTCAACTACTACTGCAGCTGCGAAGTCAACGTTCATCTTAACTGTGATACCGTTATCATTGTATGCTGTGCCGTTATCTGCGCTGTTAGCACCGATACCAACTGTGAAATCCTTGCTTGTAGAGAACTTAACGCTCTGATCGTCTTTGCAAGCCTTAACTACAGCTGCAACGAAATCTGTGATCTGGATTGTGCATCCTGCCTTGAGGAGAGCTTCATCCTTAGCGATGTAGTGGTTGTTAACGAACTGTGTTTCGATAGCTTCAACCTGAGCGAGAGTCTTGCCTACCAAGTAGTTTTCAAGAGCATAAACCTGATCGTACCATTCAAGCATAACGCCGTCGCCATTGTTGTCAACCTTGCCTGCCATACCGTACTTGTCACCAAGCTCCATCTTTGTTTCAAGAACTGTGAAGTTGTATGTTTCGTTGTCGAAATCAAGTGAGTACTTGTTCTGAACTGCATCGAGCTTGCAGTCAACGATAACGCCGTTAGCGTCAAGAACTACTACTGCGATTGTAGCATTGATCTGAGCATTTGTGTGATCACCGAATGCAACGCCCATACCGAGTGTGTATTCTTTTTCAGTGGGAGTAGGATTGGGATTGCCTGTTGTAGTTGTTGTGGTTGTAGTTGTTGTTGTGTCAGGAGTCTTGTTACCACCTGCAAGAACGAGAGCGAGTACTACTGCGAGAACTACTACTACTGCAACTGCGATGATAATGAGAGTTTTCTTGTTCATTTTCATTTTGTTTTTTCCTTTCTTAATAGAAAATTAATATTTTCTGTGAATTTTTTGTGCGAGCATATTTATTATATTGTTAACCGCGTACGCTCAAATAAACAGTTTACATATTAATAAATAATTACACGCCCAAAATACAGCAGTTTATTATATCATAAACAAGCAACAAAAGTCAACACTTTTTGTTATTTTTTTAACAGCATAAGTCGATTTTTGTGAACTTTTAACAATTTGTTTAAAATTAACCAAATTAAAATGTGTATTTTGTTTATAATTAACAACGAAAAATGCCTCGAAAACAAATTCGAGGCATAATATTTTGTTTTTTATTTTCCTTCGGCAAGTCTTTTTGCGATTCTTGTTGCAACAATGTCAAGCGCGGTTGCATTTTTACCACCGTTAATTATAATATCGGCATATTTTTTGGTTGGCTCAACGTAAATTCCGTGCATTGGCTTAACCGTACCAAGATACTGCGAAATAACACCATCAATATCACGACCGCGTTCGTTAACGTCACGGCGAAGACGTCTTAAAATACGCTCGTCGGCATCTGCATCGGTGAAAATTTTGATGTCGAACATCTCGCGAAGTCGCTCATCGTGGAATGTTAAAATTCCATCAACGATAATAACAGGAGAGGGGGCGAGACGAGTTAATTCTGCCTTTCTGGTGTGAACTTTAAAGTCGTAATTAGGAATTTCAACCGTATCCCCATTTTGAAGCTTTCGAAGATGCTTAACGAGTAAATCCGTGTCAAGCGCATCGGGGCAGTCGTAGTTTGTTTTGATTCTCTCTTCAAATTCAAGATGATCCTGTGGTTTGTAATAGTTGTCGTAGGAGATAACCGTGATTTCGTTGGGAAAGAGAGCAAGTAAGCGTTCTGCAAACGTGGATTTTCCGCTTCCTGTTCCCCCTGCAATTCCGATAAGCAATGGTGATTTCATTGATTTTAATTCCTTTTTTGTCATTTTTTTAACAGTATATCATAATATGTTACATTTGTCAACAACATCACTTGACATTTGGTGTTTCTGTCAAATAAATTGGGATTTAGCGAGTAGATAGTTGAGTAAAGAATGTCACTTTTTTCGAGAAAAAAGTAACCAAAAAAGCTTTATGGCGCTTTGCCCAATAGCCATATAGTTTGAGCAAAGTCCACAGACTTCGCGCAACGCGCGTTTCTACTCTGCACATAGCCGTTTTGAAAGCAAAATGGCTATGTTTTGCAATAGCAAATCACAGATTTTCGAGCCGCCTGTTAAAATGGCGAGAAAATCGTTATGTATTGTTTGATTTCAATCAAACAATACGATTTGCGCGATTTTAATCACTCCCACGATTAAAAAGTTTTTGGTTCTTTTTTCAAAAAGAACAATATTTTTTACTTTAACTAACTCCACCGATAAATCAAAATTTGAACGCAGGTGTTACAAATGAAAAGAAACCGCCGATTGCTCGACGGTTTTTGGATGTTTATCTAGAAAGCTAATTTTAAATTAGAAATCAACCTCAAGGTCGTAGTAGCAGCACTTAAGGAGCTTTTCCATCTCTTCAACAGAAGGCTGACGGGGGTTAGAGCCTGTGCATGCGTCTGCAACTGCATTCTTTGCGATTTCAGGAAGTCTTGCAAGGAATACTTCTTCGGGAACGAAGCCCTGTTCGCAAGGATAGCTATCTGCACCGTAGTGCTTAATGCACTGAGGAATATTGAGGTCATTGTTCATCTGACGAAGGTAAGCAATAAGGTTAGCAACCTTTTCGTCATCGTTAGCACCGCCAAGACCCATGTAGTCTGCGATTACGCCATAACGAGCCTTTGCAACTTCATTCTTTGCGTTGAACGCGATAACTTTGGGAAGGTACATAGCATTAGCAGCACCATGAATGATGTGTGCGCCAAAATCGTCAAATGCAGCACCTGTCTTGTGAGCCATAGAGTGAACGATACCAAGAAGAGCATTGGAGAAAGCCATACCTGCAAGGCACTGTGCGTTGTGCATAGAAGCGCGCTTTGACATATCGCCATTGTAAGAGCCAACGAGATCTCTCTGAATCATTGTGATTGCAAATATTGCAAGGGGATCTGTGAATTCGCAGTTAGCTGTAGAAACGTATGCTTCAACTGCGTGTGTGATTGCGTCCATACCTGTGTGAGCAACAAGCTTCTGAGGCATTGTTTCTGCAAGGTCGGGGTCAACGATTGCAACATCGGGAGTGATTTCGAAGTCTGCAAGAGGATATTTGATACCCTTTTCATAGTCTGTGATTACAGAGAAAGCTGTAACCTCTGTTGCTGTACCGGATGTAGAGGGAATAGCAACGAATTTTGCCTTTGTACGAAGCTTGGGAAGACCGAATACTACGCACATCTGTTCGAATGTTGTTTCGGGATATTCATACTTGATCCACATAGCTTTAGCTGCGTCGATGGGAGAACCGCCGCCCATAGCTACGATCCAGTCGGGTTCGAATTCAGCCATAAGAGCCGCACCGTTCATAACTGTTGTTACAGAGGGGTCGGGTTCAACACCTTCAATAACTTTAACTTCCATTCCTGCTTCCTTAAGATAGTCTTCTGCTCTTTGAAGGAAACCGTTGCGCTTCATTGCGCCGCCGCCAACGACGATAACTGCTTTTTTACCCTGAAGGTTTTTAAGGTTTTCGAGTGCGCCTTTACCATGATAGAGGTCGCGAGGAAGAGTAAATCTTGCCATAATAATGAATGCCTCCAAATTCTAAAAATATTAATATATTTTTTGAGTTTTCACTCAACTTTGTTAATTTTATCACAAACCTTTGCATTTGTCAATACATTTTCGTAAATTTGATAAAAAATTCACAAAGTCTTTTAGAGGATATAAAATGTGCGATAAATTGGGATTTGTTTGTGCGTTTGAAAAGTTAGTTATTGTTTATACGGACAGTCGAGGACGCCTGTCCCTACAACAGACAACAGTAATTTTTTGCGAAGATTATAGCTATATTGCCGATAAAATGACTATGGTTTAACAAAAAATAATATACAAACTCGTAGGGGGGAGGATATTATCCTTCCGTTGATACAACAAATATATAGGTGCGGGCGCACGGAGTGCTCCCCTACGAAGATTATTCGTAGCCATATTGCTATCAAAACGGCTATGTGCAGAGTAGCAAAGCGTGGTTTTTTCGTTTGTTTGCAAACGGAAAAACATTTGCGCCAAGCGCGTCAGAAGTGAAGGCGCACGATTTGCGCGGTTTAAATTATTACCCACTTATAAAAGTTTTGCGTGCGGGGTTCCCCGAAGCGACATTTATGAGCTTGGGGGGTTCGCGCGATGCTTTTTCAAAAGCGACCTTTTTATCTTTGTAACTTCCCTATAAATCAAAATTTGAAGATATATGATAAAATATCAAAAAAAGTCGATAAAAAGTTAAAATAAAATGAAAAAAGTACTACACAAAACAGATATTTTATGTTATAATGTAAACTGTAATATAATGACAAGTTTACTCTTTTTTAGAAAGGGAAGTAAAAATGAAAGAAAATAACTATAAAAACAATAATAAAGGCAAGAATTTTGCTAAAAAGGATGACCGCCGTCCTTATCGTGAGGACAAAGGTAATAATGCGGGCAAGAAGCAATATTACAAGGAGCCAGTTGAAATGGACGAGGGTGAGCTTGGCGGTCTTGTAATCGGACGAAATGCGGTTCGTGAGCTTTTAAAGAGCGGACGAGCTGTGGACAAGCTTTTGGTTAGCAAGGGTGATCGCGAGGGCTCAATTGTAGTTCTCGTTGCTCAGGCTATTGAGCGTGGCATTCCCGTTGTTGAGGTTGATAGAGCTAAGCTCGATTCTATGGCGGGTATGAGTCAGCACCAGGGTGTTATTGCTATGGCGGCTGAAAAGGAATATGTTGAAGTTGAGGATATTATCGCGATTGCGCGTGAAAGAGGTGAAGCTCCTCTTATTGTTATTTCCGATGGCATTACTGACCCATATAATCTTGGCGCGCTTATCAGATGTGCAGAGGGCGTTGGCGCACACGGACTTATTATTCCTAAACGCAGAGCAAGTGGACTTACTCCCCTTGTATCAAAGGCAAGTGCGGGCGCTATTGAGCATCTTGCGGTTGCAAAGGTTTCCAACATAGCGCAGACTATTGAAGAACTCAAAGAGCAAAACATTTGGGTTTATAGCGCAGAAGCAGGCGGACAGGCATACTACGACACCGACTTTACAGGCGGATGCGCAATTGTTTTCGGAAGCGAGGGTGAGGGCGTTTCTCAGCTTGTTAAGCAGAGAAGTGATTTTATCGTGTCCATTCCTATGTACGGTCACGTTAACTCATTTAACGTTTCAACTGCCGCTGCGGTAATTCTTGCGGAGGCATCCAAGCAGCACAGACAGAAAAAATGATATTTACTTACAAATACACGAAGGGAGGTAATTTGAGTGGAAAATTTTAGCAACGATGAAGTTAACAAAATGTTAGAAATGCTTAAAATGCAGGCGCAAAGTGCTACTGAAAATGAAGATGAAGTTACTCAAGCTACCGGAAACACCATTGATTCTGCGGATGATATCAAAGATTTACTCAAAAAGCAATTTGCATCCGATGGTAAATCTGAAAGTGAAACCATCTCGGATGATTATTCCTTTGACGAGGTTGAAGAATTCGTTGCAGATGAAGAAAAAACGGTTGAAACAGAAGAAAAAATAGAAGAAAACGCTATGGAAGAAATTGAGGGGCTTGACGAGGTTGAGTCTATCTTGCAGGAAGTTCTTCCTGAAGCGTACGAAATGTCGGAAGATGAACCCGAAGATTCTGCTGAAAATATTGATGATATTTTGACAGAGGCTATTCCTGAGGTTTATGAGGGTTTGGTGGACGAGCCTGTTGAAATGGTTGAAGATACTCACGAGCCCGAGGCTTTGATTGAAGAGCTTGAGGAACTTCCTCAAGCTGTTGAAGAAGCCACTGCTGTGTTTATGGCCGAACAGGAAGTGGACTCCATTATGGATGAAGTGACTTATCCTGAAGATGAGGTTATTTCCGAAGAGCCAGTTGATTACGGAGAGGTTCTTGAGGGTCAGCAGGGTACTGTATTCAACGAATTTGTTGAGGATTTGTCGGGTGACCTTGAGGACGTTGTTTTTGAGGCGGAAATCACTGACAGTCATGCTCCCAATAAGCAATATACGATTTTTGAGGATTGGGAAAATCTTATGAAGAGCAAGGATTTCGATGCGGTTGAGGAGGATATTATTCCACCTGACGATAATGAAGTTTATCAAAATTCCGAAGTGTCTTCAAAGCAGAAGGTACAAACGGATTACTTTAACCCCGTAGTTTCAAATGACGATCTTGATGCAGTTGATATAGCTTTGATGGTTGCTCTTGGCGGTAAGAGTGAGCTTAATGAGACTGTTGGATTTGAAAAGATACGTCAAGCGGTTGAAGAAACAGAAGAGGAAGCCGCGGAATCACTTGAGGATAAAAAAATCAATGGATGCTATGGAGATGAATATACCTCACTTGCTCAAAATGGCAGAATTAGAAAAAAATATTATAATGACAAGTTAACTCTTATAATTCAAGCCGCGTTGTGCGCAATATTTACCGGATTACTTATCGGATATGAGATTGCCGGTTGGGTGGGCAAGGAATTTAGTGGTGCTTTTAATATAGCCCAAAATCCTGATTTTCATTTGTTTGCAGGCCTACTTCTTCTTGTTCTTTGTATTGCGGGCTCCGGTAATAAGCTTATTCGTGTGTTTAAGGATGCGTTAAGCTTTTCCTCCGTTTCATACATAGCAGGTCTTGTGGCATTTGTTTTGAGTTTGCTTCATGATGCACTTATTCTTATTCGATTTGATAATTATGCAACCGTCGGACAAACTTTCCATTCGTTTGCTGCGGTACTAATACTTTTGAGCTTGGTTTACGATTTGTTTGACATTTTCCAGCAAGAAGGAGTATTTAATATCATTGCAACGAGTGATAAAAAGCTCGTACTGGAACCATACGGAAAAATCAAGGTCGATGATGAAATTGATACGGGTGAAATAATTGATCAGGATAGCTATTGCATATCACGAGTTCCAAGCGTTAAGAAATATTTTGAAAGAACGCAAAGACCTGCTTCAAATAATTTGATGAGCAAGCTTATTCCGATTATGATAAGCTTTTCAATTTCACTCTGCGTTGCATTGTTGCTTTTGCTTGTGGTTGAGAAAATTCAATTTTCGGTTGTTATTTTGAGCTTCTTTATTACGCTTATGTTCCTTTTGATTTGTACGGCAATTCTTGAAACTGAAATGGGATTCTTTATTGCCTATAAGATTTTGAAAAAGGACAAAACTGGTATTATTGGAAAATCAACTGTTACTGAGCACGGTAAATGCAATATCGTATATTTTGACGATTTTAACGTGTTTAGCAAAAAGAGTGTTAGAACAAAGGGTCTTAAACTCTATGATAACAATGAAATTTATCGCATACTCTATCATACCCAGGCGGTATTTTCAAAGGTTGGAGGTCCTCTTAAGGGAGTTTTTGAGTTTGCCACTACTGAAATGGTTCATTCCAAAAACGTTGAAATTAAGGAAATTAGCAAGGAAGGAATTTCTGCAGTAGTTGATGAAAGAACATCCGTACTTATTGGCACTGGAGCGTTTATGAGAAGCAGATATATCCACCCAAGCTATACCGCATCGGATATCAAGCTTGAAGAAAGTGGTGAGGATAGCATTATGTTCATTGCTCTTAATGGAATTTTAGGAGCAAAGCTTTACGTTACCTATCAATTTTCAAGTGAGTTTGAAAAGCTTGCTAAACAGTTGAACGCGCGCGGAATTAATATCGGCATTCGTTCTGCGGACCCCAATGTAAATAAAAAATGGGCAAACAATTATGGCAAAACCAAGAGAATGCCTATTAGTATTGTTCGTCCCACCCTTAAGGAACTTAAGCCGAGTGATAAATCAATCGAAAGCGGTATTGTTTCAACAAAGAACGTACGCGCTCTCGCACAGGCGCTTATGACATGTTCAAAACTTGATAATTTCGAAAGAGTAATGAATAATATTAGGATAGTAGCACTCGTTATTATGGGAATTCTTTCTTTTGCATTGATACTCCTTTCTGAAGCTAACTTCTTAATGACTATGATTGTTTTGGCAATTGCGTGTGGCATTTGTGCATCGACAATGATACTTCTTTCATACTTCTATATTAAACATTAACGGTGAAATAATGAATATAAAAAACACTTCAATTTTGAAGTCTGTTGAAAAGCCCGGTAGATATAGCGCGGGTGAATTCGGACAGATTATCAAAGACAAAAAAGACATAAAGGCAAGATGGGCATTCTGCTTTCCCGATACATATGAAATCGGAATGTCAAATCTTGGTGTTAGAATACTTTACGGTGTTCTCAATCAGGAGAGTGACGTTTGGTGCGAAAGAGCATACGCTCCTTGGACGGATATGCAGGAAAAAATGCGCGAGCATAACATTCCTCTTTGTGCTCACGAAAGCGGTGACCCTCTTTCTGAGTTTGATATTGTAGGTATCACACTTCAGTATGAAATGTGCTATACCACAACCCTTAAAATGCTTGAGCTTGCAGGCATTCCTCTTTACGCAAGGGATAGAGGAGAAGAATTTCCAATCATTATTGGCGGTGGCCCTTGTGCTTATAACGCAGAGCCCGTTGCAGATTTCTTTGATTGCTTCTCAATTGGTGAGGGCGAGGAAAATTTGGTTGAATTTACCCGTCTTTATATCGAGATGAAGGAAAACGGCACATACACAAAGAAAGATTTCCTTCATCGTGCAGCTGCAGAGATAGGTGGTATTTATGTGCCATCTCTTTACGACGTTACTTATAACGAGGACGGCACAATTAAGGCATATACTCCAATTTATGATGATGTTCCCAAGCGTGTGCTCAAGCGCATTATGACCGATATGGATAAGGCATATTTCCCCGACAAGGTGGTTATGCCCTATATCGAAACGGTGCACGATAGAATTATGCTTGAGGTTTATCGCGGATGTATTCGCGGTTGCCGTTTCTGTCAGGCAGGTATGGTTTACCGTCCTGTCAGAGAAAAAACTCCCGGAGTTCTTAACGAGCAGGCAAAATGCTTGTTTGAAGCAACGGGATATGATGAAATTTCACTTTCATCACTTTCAATTAGTGACTATTCTCGTCTTCCTGAACTTACGGACAACCTCCTTGAGTGGACGAATGATAATATGATTAGCTTGTCCTTGCCATCACTTCGTGTGGATAGCTTTACAAAAGAGCTTATGGACAAGATTTCAACTGTTCGTACAGGTTCTTTGACTTTTGCACCCGAGGCAGGAAGTCAGAGATTGCGTGATGTAATCAATAAAAATGTGTGTGAAGCGGACTTGCTTCGCGCGGTTAACGTTGGCTTTGATGCAGGCAAAACCTCTTGTAAGCTCTATTTTATGATGGGCTTGCCCACAGAAACCTATGAGGACCTTGACGGTATTGCCGACCTTGCTAAAGCAGTAATTGAGGCATATTATGAAAACCCCAATAGACAAAAGGGCAGAGCGCCTTCAGTTACTGTGAGTGTTTCTTGCTTTATTCCTAAGCCCTTTACTCCTTTCCAATGGGAAGCGCAGGACAGTATGGAAACATTTGTTGAAAAGCAGAAATATCTTGAAAGTAAGATTACTGATAGAAAAATTCGTTACGTTCACCACGATGCTCGTGTTTCACATGTTGAAGCAATTTTGGCGCGCGGTGATAGACGACTTGCACCTGCATTGGCACTTGCTTGTGAAAGAGGATTTTGCTTTGATGCTTGGGACGAATTTTTCCACTATGACGAGTGGATTAAGGTCTTTGAGGATTGCGGAATAGATTACAACTTCTACTCCAACAGAACTTGGGGTGAAGATGAGGTTCTTCCTTGGGACGTTATCGATTGTGGCGTAACGAAGGAATTTTTAAAGCGCGAAAGAAAGAACGCGTATGCAGAAAAAACAACACCCTCCTGCCGTGAAAAATGTAGCGGTTGCGGTGTAAATAAGCTTGGAGGTGAGCGCACATGGTGTCCGAAAAAGGAACAAAATTAAAGCCCTACTCTAAGGACGATTATCCAATGCTCGAAGAACCTAAATACATAAGATTTAAGTTTCGCAAGGTTGGAAATTTGCAATTCATCTCCCATCTCGACTTGCAAAAGGCAATGGCAAAGGTACTCGTTCGTGCCAAAGCTCCTCTTTGGTATTCAAAGGGATTTAACCCCCACGCCAAGCTCATTTTTGCGCTTCCTTTGTCCGTTGGCGCGCAGAGTGAATGCGAATACCTCGACGTAAGAGTTGAGCGCGCAATTCCACCCCTTGAGCTTATGGAGCATATAAATGCAGAGCTTACCGAGGAGCTTCGTTTCCTTGATGCTTATTATCCCGAAACTGCTCTTGAGGATATTTATTGGGCGGAATATGATTTTTCAATTAAAACCACAGGTGCTGATGAAAACATGGCACAGGAGATTGAAAAATTGCTCAAAGCCGAGCAGGTAATAATCCTAAAAAAAGCAAAGGATAAGTATAAAAAGATTTTCTTTAAAGAGGTTGATATTGCGTCCTACGTTCGTGACGTTAGTGTGAATTTCGACGGTGAATTTATTAAAATTAATGCCAAATTGTCGGCATCAATTAACCAAACTCACCCCCACATCAATCCCGAAAATATCGTCACTATGCTTAAAGATAAGCTCGGAATTTTGTCGGGTGACGTTACGAAAGCGCAGTACGATATTATCAGAACAAGAATTTATTTTGAGGACGGCAAAACGGACTTCAGATAAGGAGAATACATATGTTTGTTTGGGTTGGAATCAATGTTGAAAACCAACTCAAGGAAGTAAGAAGAGCAGTTGACGGAGTGTTTGAGAAGATTGACATCTCAAATGTGACCTGTCAACTGCCGCTTCATATTTCCTTGAAAATTTCATTTAATGTTGAAAATGAACTTTTTGATAGTGTTTTGAACGATATTCTTTCAATTTATGATGCGCAAAAGCCGTTCAAAATTGATGTCAAGGGCGTTGAAAAGCACGAAAATATTATGTGGATACGTATGTATTCAAATGCGGAAATTGAAGCGCTTGCCACATCATTGAATACCATTCTTAAAGAAAAATACGGTATTCCACTTCACGAATATGACCTTGATTTTATCTTCCATACAACGCTTTTTATGGACGATGATGCAGAAAAAATTAATGCAGCACACACCCTCTTGGGCGATCTTACTTTGCCTAAAAACCTCATAGCTAATACCTTTGTCATCGGCACATCCGAAACCGGTAAAAACGGAACCTATAGAGTTTATAAGACGGTGGAGTTGAAATGATAATAACATATTTTAACGAGGTTGTTTATGAAATCAATTGACAAAAGTGTTTTTATAGCAGATGGTGCGAAGGTGATTGGAAACGTTGAAATGGGACAGGACAGCAGTGTTTGGTTCAATGCGGTTATCAGGGCGGATTCGGACAAGGTGAAAATCGGTGAAAATTCGAACGTTCAAGACAACGCGGTTATTCACACAAGTGAGGGCTTTGGCGTTCAAATTGGGAATAACGTTACCATCGGTCACGGCGCTATCGTGCACGGTTGCACGGTAGATAACAACGTAATGATTGGAATGGGCGCGATAGTTTTGAATGGCGCGGTGATTGGTGAAAACTCCATCATCGGTGCAGGGACGCTTGTAACTCAAGGGAAGATTATCCCTGCGGGCAGTCTTGCTTTTGGAAATCCTGTCAAAGTGGTGAGAGAGTTAACCGACGATGAAATCAAGTCCATCACCGATAACGCTAATTCTTATGTAAAAGAAGCACAACATTATCTTAAATAAATGAAAGCACCTCTTTTGAGGTGCTTTCATTTATTTAATGTTAATTAGCTCTAAATCTTCTTTTTTCTTCATTTCCTTTTTGAAAATAATAAGAATTATACCTGACATAATGCAACAAGCCACCATTGTTAGTGGCGCGTTAAGCCAAAGACCTGTAAGTCCAAGAGAATTGAGCGCGAAAATTAATGCCATTGGGAATATAAACGCACTTCCAACGGAAATAAGCGTTGCATAGAATGACTTTTCCACCGCGGTCATATAGCATTGTGTTGAGAATGCAAACCAGAAGAAAAGCTTTGATACGGCAAATATTTTAAGTGCTTTTGTAGCTTCGTTTAAGAATGCTACGTCGGTGCTGGTTGTGAAAAGTGAAATAAGCAAGTCGGGTAAGAAGAACATCGCAAGAAAGGCGACTGTACTTACGATAGCACTTGCAGAATAAATGCATTTTGCAAGCTTTTTAACTCTATCAAATCGTTTTGCACCCCAGTTATATCCTATTGCAGGCTGGGTTGAGTCGCAAAGACCGTATATTACGGGATTTAATACCTCTCCAAGATACATTTGTATTCCAAAAATAGCAACCGCAGAGTCTCCTCCCATCGTAATGAGAGCCTTGTTCATAACCACGGAAGTAACTCTTCCTGATACATTGGCTAAAAATATGGGAGTTCCGCATTTGATGATTTGAATTGTGGTTTTTATTGAAAATTTGGGCTTGGTTAGATGTAGTGTAAATTTTCCTAGTGCAAAAGGTAAAAATGCGATAAACACGAAGGCAAACATTGAAAGACAACTTGCGAGTGCCGCACCCCAAATTCCTATTTTTAATACAAACAAGAAAACGAATTCAAGTAAGGCGGTAGCTATGCTCACTGCAATACTGAGCCACATTCCGAATTTTGTTTTACCCGAAATTCTAAGATAATTATCAAGTGCAAATCCACCTGTTATCAATGGTGAGAAAACAGCATATACACGAATGTACTGCACCGCAAGTCTTTGCGCCTCCTCACTTGCATCAAGAAATGCAAGAAGGTATGGTGAGCCGAAGTATAATAATGTTCCCATAAACACGCCTGCTCCAACTATCATAAGGAGTGCGCAGGTGAAAATGTTATTTGCTTCCTTTTCTTCCTGTTTTCCAAGTGCAATTGATATGGGCACCGCAGAGCCGACTGCAATAAGGTCGGAGATTGCGAAATTTATTATTACGAAGGGAAATGCGAGGTTTATCGCGGTAAAAGCGGTATCGCCAAGTATTTGACCCACGAAAATTCCGTCAAAAAGCCCATATAGTGCAGATGCGAGCATACTTATTGCTCCGGGAAGTGCAGCCATAAAAAAGAGTCGCCAAACACTCGTTTTTAAAAAGTATTCTTTATGTTCCATATTTTCCTCTGTTAATTTGTTATCCTATTAATTATAACAAAAATAACAGAAAAGTCAATCATTTATTCGAAAACAGTTTCAATATGCTTTGAGCATTGTGTGGGGGAATATTGCCAATCGTCAATATGCTTAACTTGTTTTGTATCAATATAATAATGAAGAGGAGTAGGTTGCTCTTTGTAGGTGTTATAATCTATCAAAATCAGCTTTATTTTCATTCTATCGGGCAAAATGCTCTTTATGTAAACTGAAACGGAGTCACCTACTGCTATCGAATTTACAAGGGGGTGGTCTTCCTTGAGTTCGGCAAGCCCTGCGAGATTTGGGGCAAGCTCAATGAAAACACCATAACTTTCAATGCTTCTGATGATGCCTGAAACGGTTTGCCCTACGCAAAACTTTGCAGCATTTTCTTCCCAAGTGCCAAGAAGCTCTTTTAAGGTGACGTATATTCTTCCTGTGTCCATATCGTTTGATTTAACTATAACATCGAGCTTTTGACCGCTAAAAAGTCGGTCACTTGGATGACTAATTCTTGAAACAGAAATGCAATCGATTGAAAGCAGAGAGGGAATACCGCAACCTATGTCGACGAATGCGCCAAAGCGGTCAAGATGAGTTACGGTCGTGGGGATAATATCTCCTGCGCGAAGCGAGGACAAATAGTAGTTTCTGCACTCAATTTGCGCGCGTTTTCTGGATAAAATAACGCGGTAAGTATCTTCAATAGGTTCTATTGAAACCACCTTGAAGCACACAGGCTTTCCAACACGCGTGATAATTGCGATATCCTTTGTTGGTTCGTTGTTTAAAGTCAGTACGCATTCGTCTCGCGGAATTATTCCTCGAATGCCGAATAAATCTATGTGAAGATTAAAATCCTCGTCGCACATTATTGCGTTTGCTTCAAGTATGCGATCCTCCTGCATCGCTCTCTCAAGTCCTGAAAGAGATGAAATATATGATAGATTTTCTTTAGAATAAATAGAGCTTCCCTCGGGGAGATAGTAGTTTAAATCCATTGTTTTTTCCTCACTTTTTAATCATTTATATTAAAATATTAAGATTTTGGGAAAAATATTCGAAAAATTTTTAAAATCGCAAACGAGGAAAAACGAGCAAATGATATGAAAACAAGAGAAAAAATGAGATAGCATATTGATAAATTAAAATAGCAAAAAAAGTTTTCAAAAACCTATTGACAAGTGGGGAGAGAAGTGTTATAATGTGCAAGGTTAAAAAACTTACTATATTTTATTTGGAGGATATTTTAATGTCTACTTATTTTGCTAATGCAAATACCATTGAAAGAAAATGGTATGTAATAGACGCTGCTAATAAGCCCCTCGGTAGAACAGCAGTTGCTGCTGCTAACATTCTTCGTGGCAAGCACCGTCCTGAATTCACACCTCACGCTGACTGTGGTGAATTCGTAATCATCATCAACGCTGACAAGGCTATTCTTACAGGTAGAAAGCTTGAACAGAAGTACTACTATCATCACTCCGGTTACATCGGTGGTATGAAGGCAGTTCAGTACAAGACTCTTATGGCTACAAAGCCCGAGCTTGCAATGACACTCGCAGTTAAGGGTATGCTTCCCCACAACACACTTGGTGCAAAGGCAGCTACACGTCTTAAGGTTTACGCAGGCGCAAACCACAAGCACGAAGCTCAGCAGCCCACACCTTATGAAGTTTAATGAAAGGTAGGACAAAGAATATGTATACAAGCTCAAAGCCCTATTTTTATGGTACAGGTAGAAGAAAGAAATCCGTTGCTCGTGTAAGAATTGTTCCCGGTACAGGCGTTATCACAATCAACGGTAAGGATATCGACACATACTTCGGTCTCGAAACACTTAAGCTCATCGTTAACCAGCCCTTCGGTGCTACAGGTAACGAAGGTAAGTGGGACATCATCGCTCTTGTAAACGGTGGTGGTATCTCCGGTCAGGCAGGTGCAATCCGTCACGGTCTTGCTCGTGCTCTCGTTGCAGCTGACGAAGCTAATAAGCCCGCTCTTAAGGCAGCTGGCTTCCTTACACGTGACCCTCGTATGAAGGAAAGAAAGAAATACGGACTCAAGGGCGCTCGTCGTGCTCCTCAGTTCTCCAAGAGATAATTGGTTTACAAATATCTTATGCAACACCAACTTTGCAGTTGGTGTTGTTTTTTTGTTTTCGAGCCAATTATCTCTGTCGAACTGAGGCTGGCAAAAGCATAGCTTTCGCCATGTCGGGCTAAAAACAGTCCACAGGACTGTTTTCTTAACGCCCTCACAGTTCACAAAGAGATAATTATTATTTATTATATACAAAAGCTCTGCTTCGGCAGAGCTTTTTATTTTTTGTATGGCGGTTCAATTTGTAAAAACTCTGCCGTCCTATTTACTTTTTGAGGATTTTATGGTATAATTATCTTGGGTAGTTATCTACTCGATAAACTTGAATTTGATTGTCAAATTTACTCTACCAACGGTTTACTTCTCCTCACTAAACCAACGGTGGGTGTACTTTATGTGATATAGCAGTTATACTGTATGCAAAAGGAGGTCGCCTATGGATCAATTGAAAATAGGAAAATTTATTGCCGATTGCAGAAAACGGAAAAACTTAACGCAAATGCAGTTGGCAGAAAAACTCGGTATCACCGATAAAGCAGTATCCAAGTGGGAGCGTGGCGTGGCAATGCCAGACACTTCGATAATGCTTGAACTCTGTGATATTCTCAGCATCAGTGTAAATGAATTATTAAGTGGGGAGATAATCAATATGGAAAATGATAATCAGAAAACTGAACAGCTTTTGCTGGATATGGCAAAAGAATTAGAGAAGAAAAACAAAACGATTTGGTCATCTATGTGGGCAATTATGATTATAAGCATAACAGTCCTAATTGCAAGTATCTTTATTGCCGCATTTTTGATACCCGAAGGAGTGTGGCAACTTGTCACCATTCTCTGTGTTTGTGTTGTGTTTTTGATAACGTGCCTCTATGCGGTAAAGCTTGAAGTAAGCGTTGGTGCTTATAAATGTCAAAATTGTGGTTACGAAATTGTACCTACCTATAAAGAAGCGATGACAGCAATGCACAGAGGAACAACTCGTCACTTAAAGTGTCCTAAATGCAATCAACGCACATGGTGCAAGAAAGTAATAAACAAATAATTTTCAAATTGTGAGAGTGTCAAATTCCAATTTGTCGAGCAGAACAGCGTTGAATGTTGGTGTGATCTTGGTGCAAATTTGGTGCAACTCTACACATGATAAAAAGGCATTTACAAACGACACCTTTTGTGATATAATATAATTGGTTAGGTATCTAATCGATAAACTTGAATTTGTGGAACGGAAGGTATGTTATGATTTTTGATTTTGGTAATTTTCGACTGGATATAGATGTCGAATCCACAAAAGCATTTTATATTAAGCATGGAAAGACCGTTCTTGAGGATTGCGGTTGCGTTAATTGTCGAAACTATTATGAAGCAATATCCAAAGTCTCAGATAAAGTAAAAAACTTTTTCAGTTCCCTCGGAATAGACCCGCAAAAATCTCCCGAGGCAACATGGTGGGACACAAACGAAGATGGCATCGCATATTATTCCATTATTTTTCATGTTGTTGGCACAATTATTAAGTCAGTTGATATATACAAACCTGTCGGAGACAATGGCTATCAGTTAATTAACGAGAATTTTTATGAGGTAGACAAGAATTTCAAGGTAGGGTTTACGTCAAAAGTTGTTCTTGTTGAAAAGGATTTCCCTAAGCCTTGTATACAGCTTGAAATAGAAGCTTACTTACCGTGGGTGATTGATTGACAAATTCCAATTTGACGAGCAGAATGGGCGTTTAATGTGGTGTGATTTTGGTGCAAATTTGGTGCAACACTTTATAGAGCGATACTCACGATATACACGATATCAAACGGTACTCTCAAAACTCCAAGAGATAATTATTATTTCTTATATACAAAAGCTCTGCATCACGCAGGGCTTTTTGTTTTTGTATGGCGGTTCAATTTGTAAAAACTTTGCCGCCCTATTTACTTTTTGGAATATTTATGGTATAATTACTTGGAGTAGTTATCTACTCGATAAACTTGAATTTGTAGGTGAGAATGGTGAAAACCTTATATATGATTGGCGGTACTATGGGGGTTGGAAAAACAACTGTGTGCCAACAGCTTAAACAAGATTTACAGAATAGCGTATTTCTTGACGGAGATTGGTGCTGGGATGCAAGTCCATTCCAAGTAACCGATGAAACCAAAGCATTGGTAATGGATAACATTTGCCATTTGCTAAATAACTTTCTAAAATGTTCTGCATACGAAAATATCATTTTTTGTTGGGTGATGCACGAGCAAAATATTATCAATTCCATACTTGAGAAGTTAGCTATACAAAATTGTGCCGTGAAATGTATCTCTCTTATTGCGGATGAAAAGACTTTGCGTGACAGATTATCAATGGAAGTCGGATCGTAGCCATGTCGTTCTGTGAGCCAAGGAGTTGTTATCAGGTCTTGTCTTCCTAAGACCGCTTGGCCTCCGACTTTGCATAACATTTTAGAAAGTTGTTTAGCAAATGGCAAATGTTATCCATTACCAATGCTTTTGTTTCATCGGTTACTTGGAATGGACTTGCATCCAAGTCGGATCGTAGCCATGTCGTTCTGTGAGCCAAGGAGTTGTTATCAGGTCTTGT
>JAZQUS010000078.1:0-2385 GCA_045631445.1 Eubacteriales bacterium | reverse complement strand
ATCACAAATCCCCCAAAATGACCATACATTTTGGTTTTCAATTGTGCAACTTTAGGTTGCATTTACCATTATAGCGCGTTTTTAGTCATTTTTCAATAGAAAAAGATAAAAAATAAAGAGTGCCGAAGCACTCTATCTTTTTTGTTAAGTTTAAATTAGATTCTTTCCTTAACCTTGGAAGCCTTACCAACTCTATCACGAAGATAGTAGAGTTTAGCACGTCTTACCTTACCGTGTCTGATGATATCAACCTTTTCAACGTTAGGAGAGTGGATGGGGAATGTCTTTTCAACACCAACACCGTATGCTACTCTTCTTACTGTGAATGTTTCAGAGATACCGCCGCCGTGTTTAGCGATAACTGTACCTTCGAAAAGCTGAATTCTTTCACGTGTTCCCTCTTTGATCTTGTTGTGAACGCGAACTGTGTCACCAACGTTAACCACGGGGAGTTCCTTCTTAAGCTGCTCATTTGTAAAAGCCTTGATCAAATCCATTTTAGTGGCCCTCCTTAAAAATCGGAATATTCATGCAGAGCGTCGCAGCGGACTATTCCATATAATTCTATGTGACATACACATACATCGTGTATTATAGCACATCTCTTTCCAAATTGCAATAGTTTTTTCTATTTTTTTACGAATTTTTTTAATATTTTCATAAATGCAGAAATCAATGACCTTCCGTTTATCAAGCATATCAATCCAACCATCAAAACCTGAACCAAAATATTGAATGGCAATCCTAAAACCATAAACAATATCTGCACAATAACGATGAAAGTGTTGAGTGCCACCTTCCACGCCTTCAGATCAAACGGCATAAATTTCTTTGAGTGAATTGCGCGGAAAACGAACACCGCAAAATAGCTTATAGCCGTTGCAATACCCGCTCCCTGCGCCCCCATTGAAGGAATCATCAAAAGGTTTAACACAATATTAAGCCCCGCCCCGAATGCCGCCGTGATAAGCGACATCGTGGTTCTCTTTTTAACCGTGTAAATCGTTCCAATAAACGTAACGAGCGAAGAAAATACAGTCGCAACTAAAAGCACGGGCATAAATGTCCAAGCAGTGTAATATGACTCATTTAATAAAATTTTTGTCGCAAGTGGAGTGAACGGAATAAGCACAGAGCAACCAAGGAAAAGTATTGCTTGATATCTTTCAAAAACTGCCGAGAAGAAATTGCTCACCTCTTCCCTGTCCTTCGACTCCGAAATAGCAGATAATTGCCACGCCTCGTTGAAAACGCCCGCAACGAGAGCAATAACCGTCGGAATTTTGTAAGCCGCCGAGTAAAGCCCATTTTCACCGCTACCACAAATCGCGGTAACGATAAACCTATCCGAAACATTTGTAATCCACCAAATAACCGTCGTGGGCATCATTGGAAGACTGTATTTGAGCATCTCCCTTATCTTGATTTTTGAAACCGATTTAAAGGAGAAATCCCTATATAACTTCGCGTAAATAATCAAAAATACCGTTCCAACCGCATCCGCAACCGCAACTGAAAGCACGTAGCCAACAACACCGAGCTTCATCGGAATAAGGAATAAAAGATTAAAAGCAATAACCAACGCCGTGCCGAGAATACTCTGCGCAGCATATAACTTCATCTTCCCCTTTGCCCTGATGTATTCTTTAACAACAGTGTGAAAATTTGAGCTAATAACATAAAACGCAATTAACCACGCATAGCTCTCAAAATACGGAATAAACGAAATAAATGGAGAAACCAAAAGGAAAACCGCGCTCGATATAAGAAGCACACTAACCCCCGATGAAAAAATCACCTTGTTACTCTCGTCCTCGTCAGCGGCAAAACGGAAAACCCCGTGCGTAATTCCAATGCAGCAAAACGGAATAAGTAAATTAGCCGCATTCGTAATCAAATCCGCCGTTCCGTATTGCTCCTTCGATAATATTGCCGTGTAAAGAGGCATCAAAAAATAGACCAATAACTTCGACGCAAACGTGCCAATAGTCAATATCAACGTGTTCGATAACAATCTCTTGTACTTGTCCATCTCAAATCCCCCTTTCATAAGCTAACTTTATTATTATATCATAACCTTAAAACCTAGTCAATGGATTTGAAAGATTTTTTGAGTTAATATTTTATTCTATTTTCCACACGCACCACTTCAAATTTTGATTTATATGGAAGTTACAAAGATAAAAAGGTCGCTTTTTTGAAAAAAAGCTCGCAACAAACTTTCAATCGTATTAGGGTAAACAAATTTCGCGCAATGCGCGTAGCCGTTTTAATAGCAATATGGCTTCGCACAAATCCGTATGGCTCACCGCCCTCGACGACCTGCAAAACTCGTAAGGACCGACGTCCTCGACGGTCCACGAATCCGAATAAATCTCCGTAGGG
>JAZQUS010000077.1:0-1765 GCA_045631445.1 Eubacteriales bacterium | reverse complement strand
CACGAAGCAAGTATCAAAGTGCTCGCCAACAACAGAATTACAAGCATCAACCTCGCAACGACTTTGGTTTTGTTAAGTTTAAGATTTGGGTTTTTCAAAGTCGGATCGTAGCCATGTCGGTCTGTGAGACAAGGTGTTGTTATCAGGTCTTGTCTTCCTAAGAACCGCCTTTGGCCTCCGACTTCACGAAGCAAGTATCAAAGTGCTCGTCAACAACAGAATTACAAGCATCAACCTCGCAACGAGTTTGGTTTTGTTAAGTTTAAGATTTGTGTTTTTCATAGTACAAATCTCCTTTCATTTTTTATTTATTTTAACACATTTTAACGTATTGTGTCAATACGGTTTTGTCGGCGCTAATAGCGGTGAAATGCAAATAGGTTTTTATTTTGAACTTTCATAAATTTTCTCCTTTCGGTATAATATATTCTTTTCAAAAAGGCATAGTTTCCCTATTTTAAAAAGTGTCCTATATATTAATACCCCTTTAATTCGAAAAATTCTTCAACTTTTTTGAACTTTTTTCAAAAAATGTGAAATGTTTACAATTTATTAACATGTTTGAAATGATTGAGCCACGTTTTTGCAAACCGCCGCGCAATCCGTCGCGCTCGCCCCTCGCCCGTTCTCGCCTTCAAATTTTGATTTGTCGGGGAGTTTGAAAACGCAATTCTACGAGCGAATTTGCACTAATGCAAGCCTTCCCATTGAGGGGAAGGTGGCACGCGCGAAAAGCATCTAATGAAACAAACAAAATAATGCGCGCGTGTCGGATGAGGGGAACGAAGTCTGTACAAATAAGCGTCTGTCTTGAAAAACTCTTTTGTTTTTCTTGATATTTCTTTGTGTTTATAGACGATGTGCAGTTTAGAAAGCCGTTCATAAGTACTTATGGTGTTCTCCTCATCCTCCGCAAGCGGTCCCCCTTCCCCGCTGGGGAAGGCACAGACAAATCCCAATTTATCTATATTACTATAGTCAAGATTTTTCGGGAAAAGTGTAACAATTTTTGAAAAATTTACTTAAAAACGCAAAAAAATGCAGAGCAAGGTACCAAACGCCCTACTCTGCGTTATTTTTTTGTTAAAATATCGTTTTTCAAATAGCAAAAAACACTTGCATGTTAAGAAAGAACAAATAAAGCAACCAACAATCGTAAAAAAGGGCTAAAAAGAACGACAACTTTGATACACTTGCAAAACAAATCGTAGCACAAATGCTACAAAACAGGCAAAACGCACAGGTGCAAATCGACACCAAAAACAAACGCGCGCTAAAGAAAAGCGGATACCAAGCATATCCGAGTGAAAGGCATATTACAAGCCACATTGCTCCCTGATACTTCTTTTCACCGCAAAAGCAAAATCGATTGCCGAGTGCTAAGCCAAGTGAAAGACCCACTATTGTATAAGATATACTAAACATCAACACCATAAACCAAGTTGGTGGAACGATATTTCGCGCACCTATATAATGAAGCGTAGTAATTGGACTTCCGCTAACCCACCTCACAAATACAGCAATCAAAATTAACAAAATCGGTGTAATAACCACAAGCTTTTTGTTTGCACATTCGTATTCCCTCATTACGCTATTAAACGGATTTCTTGCTTTTTTCCTTAACATAAAATTCCTCCTACAAAGATATTTTATATATCTTATGGGAGATTTTTTGATTTAATGATAAACGGAGATTTATCAGGGATAAGATAGTTGAGAAAAGATTTAGGGGGATTTTAGAAAATCCCCCTATAACCCCAAAACT
>JAZQUS010000076.1:0-13381 GCA_045631445.1 Eubacteriales bacterium | reverse complement strand
CACTTACTTCAACCGACGCGGACGTAGTAAGCGTGACCGAGTGTGGCATCAAAACTTCTCTTATTTCGATTCCTATTAAATATATGCACACCCCGATTGAAACTGTCAAAATTTCTGACGTGCAGTCGGTTGCAGATATTGTTTATCTATACATCACACAAGGGGGACAAAGCGTATGCTAGAACTTATCAAAAAATATGCGAGTGTTCCTGCCCCTTCGGGTGACGAAACCGCGCTTTGCAAAGCGATTATCGACGAGATTAAGCCTTTTGCCACGCAGTTTCACGTGGACAACCTTGGCAACCTCATTGTGTTTAAAAAGGGTAAAAAAACACCAAGCAAAAAACTTATGCTTGATGCACATATGGACGAAGTCGGCTTTATGATTACAGGCTACACCGACGACGGATATTTAAAATTTGTGAGTGTCGGCGGTATTGATACCAAGGTGCTACTCGGCAAAAGAGTAAAGTTAAACGGCGGTATTTTTGGTGTAATCGGCTCTGTCCCTGTGCATCTATTAGACGCTAGCGCAAAACTAAAAGTGCCTAGCAAAGACGCTTTGTTCATCGACATCGGCGCAGATTCAAAGGCAGATGCGCAAAAGCTAATCAAAATCGGCGACACCGCAGTTTTTGATACAGAATACTTCGAGATGGGCGAGAACATCGCCGTGCGAGGACTAGATGACAAGGTCGGTTGCGCGTGTCTTACCAAGATGATTCAGTCAGAGCTTGAATATGACATGTATTTTTCGTTCTCGGTGCAAGAAGAAATCGGTTGCAGAGGCGCGAAAGTGTCCGCATTTTCTATCTCGCCTGACTGCGCTATCACAGTCGAATCGACCACCGCTTCGGATTTACACGCGGTCTCGAGCGAAGACGCAGTTTGTGTGCTAGGCAAGGGCGCCGTGCTTCCTGTTATGGACAACGGCACACTTTACAACAAATCCACGGTGCACACCTTGATGGACAAAGCAAACGAAAACGGCATAGCCGCGCAGTACAAAACTGCAGTTGCAGGAGGCACAAATGCTTCTGCGATACACCTCAGCAAAACAGGTGTCAAAACTGTCAACATAGCTCTTCCTTGCAGATATATCCACTCGGGACTTTGCGTAGCAAGTAAGTCGGACGTGTATGCGCTTGAAAAGCTTGTTCACCTTGCGGCAGACGAGTTTTGCAAAGGGAATTTATAGATGATAAAACAGGTTGATTTTGCTTTTTTGCAAAACGCGCAGGAGATACCGCAAAACGTGTTTACAACCAGAATCTTTGCAAACACTCTCGCGTATGAGGACGTGGATTTTTGCAGGACTTATGTGCTTGAGCACGAGGGAGAAATTCTCGGCGCGATAAACTTGCTGGGAGAAAGCGCGTGTGTGTGGGTTAGCGAATTTTTGGGCGAAGATTTGCTTACAGAAACAGAGCAGTTTCTAGTGTTTTTTGGGGCAAATTTTGTGTTTACAAACTGCGAAGCGCTTGTCAAAAGCGAGATGCAACAGGGCAATGTTTTGCTAAAAACGGCTTTGAAAAAAGATTCGGTCAGCGCGCAGGCTTACCCTGATTACAAAAAGGCGTATGAGATTTTGTGCGAAAGTTTTGATATGCCTGATTATCTCGATTTTCTCTCTGACCTGTCCCACAGAGTGCCAAAAGGCTTTGCATCAGTTAGCCTTTTTGACAACGCCGTCGGCATTACAAATTGGCACTACCGCGACGCGTGTGTTATCTCGGCGATAGCGGTTAAAAATGAAACTAGACACACGGGCGTTGGCACAGACGTGATAAAAAGTATCATAGACACAGCAAAGTGCGAGAAAATCTTTGTGTACACACAACAACAAATAGTGCCGTTTTACATAAAAAACGGATTTGAAATTATCGGAAACTACTACGCAGGAAAGGTAGAATAATGAAGGAATTTTTTAACATTTCCACAGAAACTTTGGCTCTTGCAGACAAGGTCGAGAAGAGCCTTGAGAAAAAGTTTAAAGAGATTGATAAAATCACACAGTACAATCAAAATAAGGTGCTAAAAGCATTTATAGACAATCAGGTTTCAGAAGCCTGTTTTTCCACTACTTATGGCTATGGATATTCTGACAAAGGCAGAGACACGCTCGAAGCGGTGTTCGCGCAAATTATGGGTTGCGAAGACGCGATTATTCGCCACGCTTTTGTTTCGGGCACCCATACCATTTCGGTAGCGCTTTTTGGACTTTTGCGCCCGAACGACACACTTTTGTCCGTGGCAGGTATGCCGTATGATACACTTCGCGGTGTAATCGGTATTACCGAAACAAAAGGCTCGCTCAAAGAATTTGGTGTAAACTACGACCAGATTGACCTAACCCCTGACGGCACGGTTGATTATAGTGCGCTCGAAGACAGACTTAAAAAAGAATTTGTAAAAATCGCATATATTCAGCGCTCGCGCGGGTATGAAACCCGTCCGTCGCTTACCATCGCCGAGATTGAGAAAATCACCTCGCTTGTAAAACGCGTTTCACCCGAAACTATCGTGATGGTGGACAACTGCTACGGCGAGTACGTCGAGTACGACGAGCCAACCGACGTTGGCGCGGATATCATTATGGGTTCACTTATCAAAAACCCTGGCGGTGGCATCGCCCCAACAGGTGGCTACATCGCAGGTAAACGTGAACTTGTCGAACTTTGCGCCGCGCGTCTTACTGCCCCTGGTATCGGCAAAGAAATCGGCGCCTCCCTTGGCAACAACCGTGAACTTTTCCTTGGCGTGTTCTCGGCTCCACACGTAGTCGGCGAAGCGTTAAAAACCGCGGTGTTCGCTAGCGCTTTGTTTGAAGAACTCGGCTACACCGTGACCCCGAAATCTGATGAAAAGCGTACCGATATTATACAGACAGTTATACTAAATTCCGCAGAAAACCTTGTATCTTTCTGCCAAGGATTGCAAAAGGGTATGCCTGTCGAAGCGTTTGTCTGCCCAGAGCCGTGGGATATGCCGGGGTATACCGACCCTGTTATTATGTCTTGTGGCGCGTTTACCGCGGGTGCGACAATCGAACTTTCCGCAGACGGCCCACTCCGACCACCATACGCCGCGTGGATGCAAGGCGGACTAAACTACCACTCCGCAAAAACAGGAATACTCCTCGGCATCGAAGCAATGAAAAAGAATTAAGCAAAACAAAAAAAGACGACCAAATGGAGACGCTTCGTAAGGAGGTTGTCTCCATTTGTTTATTAAATATATAATAATAAGGTAGGTTAATATGAATATATCCATATCTGCTCCACATCAGAAAAAACATACTTTTGATTTACTAAAACTACTCTTAACGATCAAAAAAAGAGCCATAAGCTTCGCATCAAAGAACATAGTTCTCGTTATCGCGGCAACCTTGGCTTTTGCTTCTTGCTTGGTGGTAAAACCCGATGCTAAATATTTGGGATATTTTGATTTCAAAACACTTTCGTGCCTTTTCTGTACACTTGCAGTTATCTGCGCACTAAAAAATATCCGTTTTTTCACAATAACAGCCCAAAAGATTGTCACCCTCACAGGTAACACTCGCAGTCTTTCATTAGCACTTGTATATATCACCTTCATCGGCTCAATGTTCCTTGCCAACGATATGGCACTTTTAACATTCTTGCCACTTGGCTATCTTTCCCTTTCTGCAACAGGCAAGGAAAAGTATATGGCACCCATATTTATTATCCAAAATATCGCCGCAAACCTCGGCGGTATGCTCACTCCCTTCGGCAATCCCCAAAATCTCTATATTTATACTAAATTCAATATTCCGACAATGGAATTTATGGGAATTATGGTTCTTCCCTTCATTCTTTCTATCGTTCTTTTCACAATAGGATGCCTCTTTATTCCCAAAGAAAGTCTCACACTTAAAAATAACGAAGAAGAAAAAATCCAACCTAAAAAGACAGCATTCTATCTCATCCTTTTTGCAATGACAATTTTGATGGTGTTCAGAGTGATACCTTATTACATCTGCCTTCCCGTCATTTTTATCGCAATTATGGCAACCGATAAGAACGCACTCACAAAGGTTGACTATCCCCTGCTTTTAACGTTCGTTTGCTTCTTCTTGCTTGCAGGAAACGTATCAAGAATTGAAATCGTAAACACTTTCTTTTCGGGATTACTTGAAAAAAATACACTTCTCACAAGTATTTTCTCCTGCCAAGTAATAAGTAACGTTCCCTCGGCAATTTTGCTCTCTGAATTCACAGAAAACTACCGCGAATTGCTCCTCGGGGTTAATATTGGTGGCGTCGGCACGCTCATCTCATCCCTTGCAAGTCTAATCACCTTCCGTGAATACACGTCTCACGTTAAAGGCAAAACCTTGCAGTATATAGGACTCTTCTCCGCCATCAACTTTGGCTTTTTGATTATTCTCACAGTAACAACAATGATACTCCTTTAATAAAATAATCCCCCCGAGGCAAATGCCTCGGGGTTCTTTTTGCAATTTAAATAAATGTAGGACCATGAATAACTAAAATATCATCCCCACCATTCGAGTCTTTTACAAACTCCGCACGATCAATGCAGGTCTGTCTTGCGCATTCAGTATCTCTATAAGGGCGAGCGTGATAAACACAAATAAGCTCATTTCCATCCTTTGAAGTGGTAAAGCTATGATGTCCCGTACCGTTGAAAAAATCATTTTTCTTCAAAATGGGATTGCAGGATGCCTTCACAAATGGACCCATCGGATTATCCGATACCGCATACCCCACAGCGTAATCCTCACTCCTCGTGTGGTTAGCTGAATAAGTCAAATAATATTTTCCCTTGTGCTTCAAGACAAAAGGTCCTTCAACAACACTGCAATCGCGCAATTCCCACTCGTCCTCGGCGCGAAACAAAAATTTAGCCGTACTTTCATCATAGGAGAGCAAATCGTCATTCATTTTAGCGCACCAAATCACATTTCCTTCGTCAAATCTAACGAAATAAAGATAAACCGAACCATCGTCATCAATAAAGAAATGCCCATCAATCTCGTTTGTTTCATTAAGCCAACGCTTTTCCTCTTGTATAAAAGGACCAAGTGGTGAATCTGCAACGGCAATTCCAAGATGCTCGTTAGCAACGTAAACCATATAGAATTTTCCGTCTCTATACATAACCTCGGGCGCCCAAAACCACTTGTCCCCCATCACGTCATCCGCTTTTAAACAATAACCGCGGTCAACCCAAGTTGACATATCCTCAGACTCAAAAACACGAAAACCATCTGGAGAATTCGTCGAATAAAGATAATATTTTCCTCCGTGCAAAAGCACAAAGGGATCCGCCCCCTCGCATACAGGGTTTTTATATGTATTTATAGACATTTTTACGCCTCCATAACGAATTATTAAAATTCCACACACGCAACGTGTGGTCGATGATCGGATGCTATAATTTCGGGAATGTCTGCCGAAATCACCCTCGCATCACGAGAAATCCAAATATAGTCTATTTTACATTCAGGATTATCTGAAGGAAAACTCAACTTGTCATCGCAAAATCCCTTGGCAGCATCAGTCATCCTATCGAATATTGGAGCAAGAATTGGATCGTCGGGCTTCATATTAAAATCCCCCATAAGAATACATCTGCTCGGCTCAATGTTCTCACAAAGTGTGCAAACCGCATTTTCCTTCTCATCAGGATTAAGTCCAATATGAGTAACCAAAACAGAAATATCTCCCTCAAGCTTTGCCACAATAATTCCACGTGTTTCGTAATATCCATCATATTTACGAGGATTAGGATCAGGAATAATCACAGTTTTAACGTCAATAATAGGTATTTTAGAAAGAAAACCGTTACCGTAAGGGCCTTCAGGAAAATCATATGCCTTTCCAAAGTAATAATACTTCATTCCTGTAAGACGAGCAAGTATTTCAACCTGCTCTTGATACTCCTCGTGCGAACCAAGACCGCGCATCTCGTTAAGTCCAACAATATCAGGACCACACTCAATAATAGCTTTAGCCATAACCTCAAAATCAATCTTTTTCGTAATAAAGTTAAGACAATGCTGAGTATTAAAAGTCATTATTTTCATATTATCCCCCCGTTTCTTTTATTATTATATCATATATAAATCTTTGTGTCAATAAACTACTCCTTAACTCTTTCTTTATTTACCCTTTAATTCTAATTGAAGAGAAAATGAGAGAAAAAATCCTCTCAGTTTTTACACAACTGAGAGGAAGGTCGTATTTGGTTTTCAATAGCTGGAGAAATTATATATTCATTTTTAGATACAATATTTCCACCTACATTATATTCGAACGTATAGGTTTTCTCAAGAATAAGTTAAGGCTGGTCTGCAAATGCAGACCAGCCAATTTAGTTTTACTTATACGTCACGGTGCCGTCTTTAGATATTTGACCGTCGGTGCAGTTAATTATGAAGTTGGAAGAATCCATTCTCCAATGAGTATATTTTTTAATTGCTTGCCATTCTTTCACAGTACCATTATAATTTATATTTTTGATGTTTGGGGATTTTGTAAATACATTTTGATATATCAGTGTTACACTTTGGGGTATGGTCACTGATTCCAAATGATTATTATAAGCGAATGCACACGGACCAATATTCGTAATACCTTCTGGCAGAATAAATTCTTTCTCTGTTTTACCTGAAGGGTAACACCATATTGTGGTAACCTTTTTATTATACAGCACATTGTCAATAACCGTTGTATAAAGATTATCTTCAGAAACTATGATTGTGTCAAGAGACTGACAATTTGCAAATACTGCTGTGCTATAATTTTCAACCAAAGCAGGTAATACTATCTTGCTCATTGAGAGACAGGATGAGAAAGCGGTGGTTCCAATCGTTGTGATACTGTCAGATAATACAACACTTGATAAGCTTTTACACCATGCAAATGCATTTTCATCTATTGTTTTTAATTTGGACGGAAAAACTATGGACTGTAATTCATGACAATTAGCAAATGCTTCCTTCCCAATATAAACCAAATTTGGCGGGAGATTAATAACTTTGAGAGAATCGCACAATCTAAAAGTATAATTAGATATTTGCAACATGTTTTCGCAATTTTCAAGCCCATATACAGCGGTTAGCAATCCGCAATCCTCGAATGCTCCCTTGCCGATAGTTTTGATTGTTGAAGGAATTGTTACTGTTGTAATTCTCTCTTTTGCAAAAGCATTATCCCCAATGCCTGTTACGGTATATTTGCTAATTTTTGAAGGGATTATTATGTTATCTTGTGTACTCATAGATGAAAGTCCAGTAATCGTACAAGTTTCTTTATCACTATTCACTTTATATTCAAAATTAAGCGCTCCCAAGCTATCATCAATATCATCTACACCGAACCATAAACTATGATACAAATCTGGCATCAATAAATATGAGATTACGCTTACAAGTACCCATGCTACTATTACGATTATTATTACTTTTTTTCTTTTTTCTCTATCTATACTCATTTGTGTCTCCTTGTCCAAAATAAATAACAAAATTACCCAACACTACTCCAAAAAATCATAAAAACCAGTAGCATCATCACCAAACATTGTATACATTATTTTATCGCCTATTCCACTAGAGAAGCTACCACTAAATCGAGAATCGGTATAATTACCTGCAGCACCGACTACGGTTTGAGTTGCACCAGCAACATCACCAGTGGAGAGAGTAATGCCCTTTTTGTCAGCCCACGCCATTAAAGGAACAAGAATAATAAATGCAGGCAGTCCGGTAATACCCAAAACAATAACTTTCGTATAATACACCCCTTGTTCAGCATAAAATATGGCTTTTTCTCCCAAAGCACTCCAATCAATATCACTCAGATCAAATTCACTAAAATTATCAATTGAAGAATTTTTTTCATCGATAATAATGGTTATAGTATTATCACTTGAACAATATTGGTTTGTGCCATGCATCCCGCCACCGCCAAAAGATTTGAATGTTTCTGCGTTAAGATCATCTCCGCCGTCTTCGTCCCAACAAGTATATGAGAATGTTCCCATTGGGTCGATATTTATAACAGGATTGTTATTACAGTAAGAATAAAGGTTCAATCCATTAATAGTTTTGGGGTTAAGGTATTCAAAGGAGTCCGCATTGATAAATCTGCCAATCTTGGGATCGTAGTATCTCGTCATAAGATAGTACATTCCAAGATCACTATCCCAATAGTAACCTCTGTAACGAATCGGGTTGCTTGCTCCGTAGCCGTCGGGGTCGTATGTGATAGTGCAGTTGCCCCAAGCATCATAGGTGTATTCTGCCACCTTAACTAAGCCCTGATAAATGGCGGTAATATCACCGAAAAGATTCTTTCTATACAAGAACTTTTCGCCATCTTCCTCATAGCCAATAATACCGTCGGAAGAATAGAGATAAATTCTTTCAAAGGCATTTCTGGTTTCTCTGCGCAATCTTCCTTCACCATCGTAAGTATAGCTTGTTGTTTCAAGATTAATACCGTTAAACGAAGGTGTTTCTTTAATCTTTGACGTTCTTACCCCACGAGCGTTATATTTCATCGTGTAAGTTGTTCTGCCCTTGGAATAAGTATTAAGCAATCTGCCCCTCGTCCAAGTGAGAGCGACACCGAGATAGCTTGTGGGGTTGCCTACAATATCATAGGTGATAGTACTGCCGTCAAAGGATGAAAGCTGATCCTTCCAACCGTTGCCGTATGTGTAAGCATAGATTTTTGTTGGCGTTCCAAGCACTAATTCCTCAGTGTAAACGTATTCATTTTTAACTACAATATTTCCACCTTCATTATACTCGAAAGTATAGGTTTTGTCAAGAAATAATTAAGGCTGGTCCACAAAAGTAGACCAGCCAACTTTTTACTTGTAAGTCACAGTACCATCTTTGGAAATTTGACCGTCGGTGCAATAGATTGTATATTCAGATGAACTCTTGTCCCAATCCCTGTCCTTTTCGATACCATTCCACTCTTCTACAGTACCTCTGTAACGAATAGTTGTTAAGTTTATAGAATTGTATAAGATTCCACCATAGATATACAAAACTGATTTGGGTATATTTAGTTCATGAATAAATACATTGAATCCAAAAGACCCTCCCTCAATCCACGTTGTTCCAAATGGTATTTCATATGTATAGTCCTTTTTGGAACAAGGATATGCTACAATTCCAATACCATCAACATCAGCAAAAAGAACACCATCTATTGATTTAGCGAAATGATGATTGGGATCTACATATATATTTTCTATTGAGGTTTCAGAAAATGGAAAAGCTCCCAAAGCACAAAAATATTTAGGTAAAGTAATTGAAGTCAATGAAGAACATCCAAAAAATGCATAGTCAGAAATACGCAAATCTCGATTGCTTTTGGCAAACGAAACATTTTTAAGATTAATACAATATCCAAATGCTTCAATACCTATATATGTAACAGTCGATGGTATAGTTATTTCTTGCAAAGACCTACAGGCAAAAAATGCTCCATTGCCTATTGATTCTAAAGAAGATGATGTATCTAACCCTACTACGTATTCAAGATTATAACAATCAGCAAAAGCCCTTTCTCCTATTTCAATAACTGTTTCAGGAATGGAAACTGTTTTAATATTTGATAAATAAAATGCTTTTTTGGCGATTGCAGTCACTGTATATTCCCCTATTTTTTCAGGTATTACGACTTCATCTCCCTCATAATCACCCATTCCCGTTATTGTGCAAGTAACAGAATCTG
Source organism: Eubacteriales bacterium (assembly GCA_045631445.1). GTDB lineage: Bacteria > Bacillota > Clostridia > Oscillospirales > CAG-272 > RGIG4608. Next base: position 3,641 of record JAZQUS010000076.1, on the reverse strand, counting down.
AATTTATTTCATATAGCAGTTTATTCTCTTGAGGAGTATTTTTACATTCTATAAGAATAGAACAAACACCAAAAAACAAAACAATAAACACAGTTAATGATTTTTTTCTTATCATAAAAAATACTTCTTTAACACAGAATTAAATATATAAAATACTATTAATCAAGCCATCCAAAATAATCAGTATCAAACATATCCGAAGTAACATTAATTCCGGGACCGCCTCCAAAAACACTCATTTAAATGTTGTTACACTGTCAATATTTCCAATTCCATTATACATGTATTGGAATGATTTGTCAAGGGCTAGATTATTCACTATAACACTATCCTCCTTAATTTGTGTGTCCCATAAGGACACACATTTGCTAAAGCAAACCGTCAAAGATTTTGTCAGTGCAACCTTAGGTTGCCTGAATGTTACTTGATGAGGGTATTTGGTTTAAATCTAAAAAAAGAGCAAAATGAAGAAAATCGCCAATTTTTGTTGGCGATTTTCAACTTTATGAGAAATTTGCACTTAAAAAGTAGTGCATTTTTCATATTTTTATTTCGGTGGCTTTTGTTCTGCGCTAAATGAGACAGCCCCTCTAAAATTTATATTGAATATTATTGTGCACTTTGTCCCCAAAGAGGTTCAAAGTAATAATAATCTGCATTTTGTTCATCATAGCTTTGATTCCAATTAGCATCCCATCCTTCAGGAGCAGATGCTGCCTCGCAATAGATAGTTATGTCACATTCAGAAAAAACATGCTCTCCCATATTTACAACAGTAACAGGAATAAAGATGCTTCTAAGTGCAGTAGCACCTCTAAATGCCCATTCTTCGATAGTGTCAATGTTATCGTGAATAACAATATTTGTAAGTCCTTTGCAATTTTGGAATGCAGCGGACTGAATTGTTGTTACAGTTTCAGGAATAACAACATCATTAAGCACAGTACAACCATTGAAAGCACCTTCTCCCAAATATTCCAATGAAGTTCCAAGGTCTATAGTTTTAAGTAAATTGCATCCTCTAAAAGCAGCATCTCCTATATATTGTACTCCGTCCGGCAAATCTATGCTTGTCAAATTACTGCATTGATCAAAAGCAAAAACACCAATACTGATTAACTGACTGTTTTCTGCAAAGACTACACTTTCGAGTATACGACAAAATAGAAATGCATCTTTTCCAATTGTTGTAACAGATGCAGGAATTACCACGCTCTTAACACGTTGATAAGCTCTGTCTTTATAGAATGCCTGATCACCAATAGCAACAACGGGAAGTCCTTCATACGTATCAGGAATAACTATGTTTACCGCATCATAACTCCAGGCATAATCACCTATACCTGTTACTATGTATCCTGTGCCCTCATCATTAAGTGTGTATTCAAGTTGTTTTTGAGGCTCCTGATTGTCCTCTTCCGCGTTGAAATCCGGAATTTCAACTGTCGTTGTGCCAACGTTTTCGATACGTAATACTTCCATATCATCAGCTTTTATGTATGCGTATACTAATTTGCCGTCTTCAAAATAGAATTCTATTTTGACGGTTCCTTCTACAGCAACGTATGTTTTTGTTTCCTCGTTATATTCCGCCATCTCAAAAAAGGAAGTTAAATCAATAGATTGACGAGATAATGCCTCATTCAGTGTAATTGAAGAAATTAATATGTCGGAATAACTTTTAACCCATTCACCAAACCTATTAAGTGTAAACACATAATCAACACCGTCTATGGTAACGTAATATGCGCCAATTACACCGTCAAGTTTAACCTCAACACCCGCTACTGAGAAAGATACTGTTTGCTTATAAGTTCCAATCTGTTGAGTATATGTAAAATTTTTAGATTGAAGAATATCATCCCATTCTTCTTTAGTAACAGTATATCTAATCTCATCGGGAACTGTGGTAGTATTAGAGCTTTCAGTTGTGGTTTGAGAGTTCATAAAATCATTTAACATTTTAAGTGCTTCATCACAAGATGTGAGCATAAACGTTGAGAGTAGCATAATAGCTACAAGTGTGAGTGATAAAATTTTCTTCATATTTTTTCTCCTTGAATTTGAATTTTGGGAAATCTGCTTCCCTTTTGCAAAAAAATCTTATCACCATTTGAGCAAAAACTCAAGGACAGTAATCGAGAATTAGCGTTTTTTACTACCCCAATTTTGTCCAAATATAAAAAATTTAAGCAAAAAATCACAAAATAGTCCGTTTTTTACCGGACAAATTCTGTCCGGCCCTCAAAAAAAGCCATTTTTTAGCTTGAAATACGTTTTTATTCATATTTATTTAATCAAAATAACATTCAAATGTACTTGAAAATTTTTTCAAAAAATGATATAATTATTTATATTATTTCAATGCAATTTTAGGAGATAAAAATGGATCAGCAAAAAATTGGCGCATTTTTAAAACAACTTCGTAAAGAAAAAGACTTAACACAAGAGGAATTAGCCGAAAAATTTTACATATCATCAAAAACTGTATCTCGTTGGGAAACAGGTTCCCGTGTTCCCGATTTAACAACACTCGTCGAACTTGCCGAGTTTTATGAAGTGGATATTCGAGAACTCATCTACGGTGAACATCAAACAGACCCTTTGGATAACATTTCCAACGACATCCTCAAAAAAGTAGCAGAATATGCTAAAGAAGAAAAGGAAAAAGAGAAGAAAAAATTTAATAAATACATGATTATAATGGCATTAATCTTTCCTATAGCAGTGCTTAGCATCATACTATTCGCACCTCCTTTTACAGGGTTACTATACAACAAAACAACTACACTAATTCATACTTTTTTCTGGATGATTATGTTGGGAGTTTGCTATATTTCTTTTTCTTTATTGCAAGAATTTAAAAAAAGCTATATCAAAGAAAGCGAAATTAAAAAACATAAAATTATCAATATAATATATGAAGTCCTGTTGTTATGTGCCGCCATTGGAATAGAAACAACTGATAAACACTACGGATTATTAATTTCCACACTTCCAAATAATTTAAGAGTCACCATAAATGTGATATCCTTTATTTTATTTGCCATCGTTTTATTGTATTTCTTCTATGTCTTTAAACGTTACTTAAATAGTAAAAAAAATAATGAAAAGCAAGAATAATAGTAGATAAAAATCCACCCGCTTGTTGCGGGTGGACTTTTGTTTGCCCTTTATTTATCCCAATAATTTGAAATACTACCATTGACAAACTCGAAGTTTTCAGGAGTATAGAAATCGTCGCCTTCGCCGTCGCCATCAGTCATTTCAATATACTGTTCGAGCAACTGTGCATAAGTTGTTGCGCCGTATGCGTAACCCTTATTGGACTTGAACCAAAGACCCCCCGCTACGCATCAAATTTTACTTGCCTGTCTTACGACAGTCATTTGCTTACGCAAACCGTAAAAGTTTGCCCTACGATTTCTTACGCGGAAGTAGAAAAGTTTCGCTTGCCCGTTTTACAACGGTCATTTGCTAAAGCAAACCGCAAAACTTTTGTCAGAGCAACCTTCGGTTGCCTACCTGTTACTTGATGAGAGTATTTGGTTTAAATCCAAACAAAAGAAGCAAAACAAAAACGGAGTCCTTTTGGACTCCGTCTTCGTTTTGTGGCTCCCCTTTTTGGACTTGAACCAAAG
>JAZQUS010000075.1:0-2698 GCA_045631445.1 Eubacteriales bacterium | reverse complement strand
GCTTTTTCACTCGGTAGGATATGCTCTCTGTGGAGGTTGCTATCCACCAAAGCAATGATGGCTTCTTCGTGACTGATGGCATAAATTAAGGCAGGAACTTCGGTAAGTCCTGCCTTTTTCGCTGCAAATATTCTTCTGTGTCCCGAGATGATTTCGTAATCTGTAGTGTCCTCAATAGGTCGCACCACAACGGGACTTAATATTCCGTTTTCCTTGATGCTTAAAGTTAATGCTTCCATTTCTTCATTATCGGTCACCTTGTAGGGATGACCTTCAAATTCCTTTAGGTTCGCGATTTTCAAATTCTTAATATTATTTTGTTTGTTCATTTACTCTTTTCTCCTTATTTCTATATTTTTTCATTAGATTGTTTTGGGCTAATCGTTGTGCTTTTTCCTTTTTGATTAGCTCGTGGATTGTTGTGCTGCGCTCTATAATTTCGCATCCTACTTTAATTTCTTTTCGGATGCTGGTGATTTCAAAAGTAAGCTTATCGCGCAAAGCCTTTAATTCGTCTATTTTACTTGGGTCTTTGCACCGTCTTAAAAGGTTATATATTTTCTGTCGTTGGTGCTCTAGTTTTTGTAGTTTTTCTTTTGCGTTGTCTATAAAGTTGTTAATATCTCTGTCTGTTTTAAAATCGTATTTGCAAATCAGATTGCTCATTTTAATATACCGGTCAAGCCTTCGCATCGCTTCTCGCATTTCGGGTGAATAGGCATATCTCGGGTGCTCTTTATCCTGTGGTCGGTAGCCGAGTAAAAACAAGAAAATAAAAATGGTTGCTTTCCAACCGCTGATATATTTCATATCCGAGTATTTTCCTTTGTACCTATAGTGCTTTGGAGACGAAGAATACCTAAACGCACCGCTCAAGCCATTTTCAAGATATTTACTGCCGTATTTGTAATAGTTGTAATTTAGCTGTTCAATGATGTTTTGGATTTCATACCTTTCTCCGAGTCTGTTTGTACGCACCGCCTTTTGAGAATTTTTTAAGCGAATGGTTGCGTACTTGTGACCTTCGGTGTATGAAAACACGTAACCGTAATGCAATAAAAGTCTAGTAAAATCCTGAGGTGTTGAAGTGTTTTCAAGGGCATTGTCGATGGCGGCTCTCATAAGGTTAAACTTAGTAGGCTCACCATTCTGTTCAGCAAAGTAAAGCTTACGTGGTGTTTTGCCCTTTGGGTTTTCAATAACGCTCAAATTCCGTTCTTTACACATTTCATCGGATACACGGCGAAACTCGAAATACACCGATAGATCATCATTGAACTTCTTACCGTTTACAGGAGATACCGAGTTAATAACAAAATGATTATGAAGATGGCGGGTATCCAAATGTGTGGTAACCAACACTTGATACCTGTCTCCCCAAAGTTTCCTTGCTATATCCACTCCGATTTCGTGGCATTCCTTTTGCGTTATTTCGCCGGGCTTAAAGCTTTGAATTGCGTGGTAAGCCACATTGCCGTCTCGTTTGCCAAAATGCTTTTGAACACGCAGCATATCTGAATATGCCGTTTGAGCCTCGCAACCAATACCCTTTGCAAATAATAAATGCTCCACATCATCGCTTTGAATTTTCTTTTCGTTAGCGATATAATGCAGAGCATTGTAAAGAGATTTATCTGTTAGCTTTTCAGGGTTTGAAGCATAGGCCACAAGATGCTTTAGATTGTTTTTGACCGGATGAATTTTTGTTACTGCGATATTACATCACGCTCCTTATCTTAAATACTAAATCCTTGATTTTGTTTGTATCAAAATCGGGGTCATCAATCGTTCGGCTGATTTCGGTGCAAAGGTCGTAAAGCTCGGCACGAGGCAGCTCTTTAATCTCTTTATTGACCGCTGTTTGCCTCACGTACTCTGAGGTGGTGAGTCCCGCTTTTGTTGCCTTGTGAACGATTCTTTGCTTTTCATAATCGGTAACACGGATGTTGATGATACTGCTTCTGTTTCTTTTGGTCATTTAATTTTCCTCCTTTCTTAAAATTGGGGGTTATAGGGGCAAAGCCCCTCTCAGTGATTATTTCTAATCACTGTGGCGGCGTGGCTACACAAAGCCTATGCTCGCTATACTACAAGACACATGTTTTGTATACACAAATACTCCTCCTTTCTTTTTTTATAAATTTATGGTACAAAAAAGCCGCCGGATTTTTCCGACGGCTTTGTGCCTTTCTATTTATATATGGCATAAGTATATACAAATTGTTCCTATAAGATTTAAATTATTTTCTTTTCCGAGAATCCATAGTCCACACCCGCGAACTTTTCATAATACCTTCCGATTTTGTGAATGCGTTTTAATACACCGGTGTGGGTTTTGTAACCGAGCTTATTTGCAATCTCTTCTAACGTTAAACCAAACATTCGCATCTCAAGGATTTGTATATCTTTTTTATTTAACGTTTTCATAAACTGCTCTACTTGAATTCGGTCGGTAACATATAGTTCTATTTCTACGGTCGGGTCAGCAACGTCCCATTCGGCACCATCGTTTTGCTCGGCATAGTCCTCACGAAAAGACTCCAAGGAAATCATCGGTTTCTTGGTTCTTTTGTGATACCACTCTCGTTTGAACTCGCTTTTTTGTAGACTGTAACGAGTATCAAAATCCTCAAAGCAACGATATTCATCGGTGATTTGTAATACACGATCGAAATTATATCTTTCCATCGTAGCAGGT
>JAZQUS010000074.1:0-4761 GCA_045631445.1 Eubacteriales bacterium | reverse complement strand
ATGGTATAAGCCCCATCTATTCATCAAACTCCAAATAATCAAAAAGTCTATAAATATTACCTGCACCCATAACGACAACTGCATCCCCTGGGTAAAGGTTTGCATGCAATTCATTCGCAATGAATTGTAGATCAGGTGCATATTCCGCCTTATCACCGATTCGGATAGCAAGAGTTTTTCCGCTAATACCAAGGTTATCTGTTTCTCTTGCAGGATAAATATCCGCAATAAAAACTCTGTCAGCGGCATCAAAGCTCTTTGCAAAATCGTCCATAAGTGTAAAGGTTCTGCTAAAGGTATGTGGTTGGAAAACGCAGAAAAGTCTTTGAACATCGTCGCGCTTTTTAACGCCCTCAAGAGTTGTAGCAACCTCTGTTGGATGGTGACCGTAATCATCATACACAAGCGCCTCATTGATGCTTCCCTTGTATTCCATTCTGCGCTTTGCACCGTGAAATTTAGAAAGTCCTTTAGCAATTTTTTCAGGGTCAAGTCCTGAAACATGACCTGCAGCAAAGGCGGCAAGAGCATTGTAAACATTGTGCTCACCCGTAACAGAGAGCTTAACGTGGGCAATAAATTCTCCCCAATGCATAATATCGAATTCCGCAAATCCTTTTGGATAACGAATATTAATCGCAGTATAATCCGCACTCTTGCTTTCAACACCAAATGTCACTATTTTTCCGGCATAGCCGTCAAGCGCCTCAGGCACGTACTCATCGTCTATATTGGCAATAACCATACCGCTATCACCTGTGAGAGCAGCAAATCTCGAATAAGAATAGCAAACCTGCTCAATACTCGAAAAATAGTCAACATGATCAAGCTCAATGTTAAGTATAATAGCAAGTGAAGGGTTAAAGTCAAGAAACGAATCCATATATTCACAAGCTTCAAAAATAAAGTTCTCGCTCTGTCCAATGCGGTAAGCTCCCCCCATTGCGTCGAGCTCTGCACCAGAAAGCACCGTTGGGTCGCCATCGGCTTCCATAAATACAGTTGCACACATAGACGTACAGGTGCTTTTTCCGTGCATACCGGAAACACCTATTCTATTTTTGTATCCAAGCATCAAGTATCCAAGATAGTCCGCGCGTGAAATACAAGGAATACCTTTTTCCATAGCTCTTTGATATTCAGGATTATCGGGTGAAATCGCAACCGTATAAACAACGGCATCGTAGTTTTCCATATTATTAGCATCGTGCGAATAAAAAAGTTCAATTCCCTCTTCCCTTAATTTTTCAGTAAGGGCAGTCTTCTCTCTATCCGAGCCCCCAACACGATAACCTCTCAAATGTGATATGTGAGCAAGGGATGACATATTTATTCCACCAACGCCGATAAAGTAGATGCTTTTGCATTTTTCAAGCATCAATCCTATATTTTCAGCTCCATAATGTGTATTGGGAGTAGCCATAATTCGTCCTTTCAGCAAAAAATAAAAAAGTTCATAATTTATCTTTATTTGTTCATAAAAAGTTTTTAAAAAAGTTATTTTTAGTATGCATAATGGTAATAAATAAGGTGTAAAATAAAAATGATATTATTTTTATCGCAAACTAAAACAAGGAGACCCATATGAAAATCACAGACATCAAAATTAGAAAGACATTTTCAGAAGGACCTATGAGAGCAATTGCTTCAGTAACATTTGATCATCAACTTGTAGTTCACGACATCAAAGTAATCTATGCAAAAGAAAAATATTTCATCGTAATGCCAAGTCGAAAAAACCCCGATGACACTTATCGCGATATCGCTCACCCAATCAACGCGGACTTCCGTACATTGCTTGAAAAATCCGTAAAAGCAGCATACGACGCCGAGCTTGAAGCACTCGAAAGTGCATCGGAAAGCGAAAGCATATAATTTTTTACAACCGACTGCCACACCATTGGTGTGGCAGTTTTTTATTTATTAACTATATTGTGGTATTTACCGTGTGAAAGCAAAAATCCGTTATCAGATAAGGATAAATTTCCGAATGTACCGTCAAAATCACCGAGCGAACCAGGATTAAATAATACCAAATCCTTATTAACACCACGAACGCTCCCCTTTTTAATATATTCAAGAGTTGGGGCATGGGTGTGACCAAAAAGAACAATATCCGCATCCATTTCCGAGGCAACGCGACAAAGCTCTTCTCTGTCATATTTAACGTTGAACAAATTTCCGTGAGTCAAAAAAGCCTTATAATTTCCTACTGTAATAACACGATAAAACGGAATCTCCTCACCAAATGGTGTAAAACTCACACCCGTATCACAATTTCCTCTCACAATGTGAGTGATTATATTGTTATATTCCTCACACGAAAACAAATCATTAAGACCATCGCCAAGAAAAATAAGATTTAAAACCTCCCCGTAAGAAAGCAGCTTTTTTCTATATTCTATAAGCTCCCTAAGTCTCGTTGCTCTGCCATGGGTGTCGGAAACAATAAGAATATCGCGTTCCATTATTTTTTATTTTGAAATCTTCTTGCAGCTCTTAATACAGCCGGTTCAACAGGAATAGGCTGACATGCCTTGGGCACAGAAAGATTAACCGCATCCTTAATCATAGTGAAAGTCACCTTTCCCTTTACCCTTTCAATTTCGCCGTCAACGGAAATATCAGTTGGACGGTAGAAAACAAGTTCCGCCTTTTTACATTTTTTATATGCAAACACATCGGGAATTCCCTTTTCAGTAAGATGAGTTCCCGCCTTGTAGTTGCCCAAAATTTTAATAAAAGTCATAAGCGGAATTTTGTCTATAATACAACAGTCAATAATACCATCGTTAAAATGTGCAGCAGGAGCTGCGTGGTATCCCGCACCGTAATACTGTCCATTCGCGAAAACGCACGCTTGAAACTTATCACCTCTGTTGTGCAAAACACCGTCAAAATAAACCTTACCGTTTACAATAGCAGTATCAAACTGTGTAATCTTTTGAGCAATACCCGCAGTATATGCGAGCTTTGATGGAACAAATATACTTCTTCTATTAAGTGAAACCTGCTTTGCAACCTCGCAGTCAAATCCTGTGTTAATAAGGTTAACAGCATATTTATTATTGTATTTAAGTAAATCCATCTTTCTAACTTCACCATCAAGTTGAGCATCGATGTTGAAGAATTGTTCATTATGTTCAAAATTTCTAACGAAATCGTTACCGGTACCCATCGGTATAATACCAAGTTCTGCGTGGTCGCAACCCACAAGTCCGGATGCAACCTCTTTGATAGTTCCATCACCACCGCAAGCATAGAACCTCATTGGCTCATTGCTGCTTTGACACATTTTCTTTACAAACTCGGTGGATTCACCTGGCTTTTCTGTGATATGAACCGCATAATAAACTTGGCGACGATCACAAACCTTATGGATATCATCAATAAGGTCATGGAATTTAGTTCCCTTGCCCGCTGCAGGGTTCATTATAAAAAAGTGCTTCATTTTAACACCTCATTTTCTGAATTGTTCATAAAATAATATTTTACCGCTTATAATTTTAACACAATATTTGCAATATGTCAACATTTTATTTTGAGGCATATAATAATATATATAAACATTGTGTTAACTTTTTGGAGGTATTTTATGAATTTTGATAAAAAATCACTCTCAAAGCTTTCAAAATTAAGTGATGAGGAACTCACATCTGTAATTAAGGAACTGGCTTATGAGGCGGGTGTAGGAGACAAAAATTTTAATGTCAGTAAAAACGATTTGGCTAAAATTCGCACCTTTCTCACATTCGCAACCGATGAACAAATCGCATCACTTTTATCTCAATTCGGAGGTAAAAAGCAATGAGTGAAGCAAACGAAAATCTGAGCCCTGCCCCTGACCTTTCGGGAGTGCTTTCGTCCCTTCTTTCAAACCCCGGAGCACTTTCAAAATTGAGTGGAATTCTGTCAAAATTCACCGCGGAAACAGATGGGAATAATTCCCCACTTGATAGCAATTTAACAAAGGATATTAATACGCGCGATGCACTTGACGACAAAAATCAAACAGATAAAGACGACCTTCTCCCCACCGAAGCCGCATCAAGCAATCCCGACACAAGCTTGGATTTTTCAAAAATCGCATCAATTTTTTCCTCAATTAATCTTCCAAAAACATCAAAAAACAACAAGGAAATCGCTCTGCTTTTGGCCATCAAGCCCTACCTTTCGCCGCGTCGAAAAGATCTAATCGATAGCTTTATTCAAATAACCAATTTTAGTGAAATTTTCAAAAGCATTAATCACAAAGGAGGCTCGGATGTACTATAGTAAAAACAACTTCACTAACATCTCTGTGCCCCAAAATTATTCAGGAAACGCATTTAAGGTGATAGATGAAACTGAAAAACGGCACATTGAAAATAATTTCTTTGAAGAGGAATCACACAACAAAAATTTTTCTATCGAAAGCGAAGAAAATTGTGAAAAATCACTGCCAGAACCAGACTCCAACTCCCATTTTTTAAATTCCTTTCTTTCCAATATCTCAATCGAGGACCTCCTCCTACTCGGTATCATCTTCGTCATTCACCAAGAAAATCCCAACGACTCCATTCTCATCCTACTACTAATTTTACTGTTGACCAAATAAATTGGGATTTAGCGGTGAGAAGATACAAAGTAAAAAAGGGGTCGCTTTTGAAAAAGCTCCGCAAAACTTTCAATAGTGGGAATTAATTTATTCCGCGCAAATTGTTCCAACGAGTTGGAACTAATGATTTTTCTCGTCACCTCAAAAAATCCAATTTGCTATTG
>JAZQUS010000073.1:0-27751 GCA_045631445.1 Eubacteriales bacterium | reverse complement strand
ATGGCTACGATCCGACTTCCTCGTAAGCGGGGCTATAAGAATAATTCGCGTTAGCTTCGTCCTTAGTTTTACCGTAAAGAATATCCCACGCGCTGATTCTATCAGTGTCGTAGTTATATGAAAGTAACTCTCGGTAAGTAGGATCGCTTGTTACGGCGGTATTGGGAGAAGCATATCCGATATAAAGCGCGTTAGATCTGGCAGCTTTAAGAGAAATCATATAATTGATATACTCGTGAGCAACCTCGGGATTCTTGGAGGTTTTTGGGATGCACATCGCGTCAACGAAATAGTTGGTTCCTTCGGTAGGATAGTAAAAATCCAAATCTTCGTTTTCCGCAGCCATTGTAAGGAAGTCGCCTGCAAAGTAGGGAGCGATGTAAGCGGATGCTCCCTTCATTTTATTGAAGATCTCATCGTTTACGTATCCTTGGAGAAGTGGCTTCTGAGCCTTGAGAAGCTCGAGGGCATAATTCCAAACCTCGGGATCACTTGAATTTATATCAAGGTTCTTCCAATACATCGCTGTGCCGAAAGCATCTCGGGGGTTATTGAACTGAAGGATCTTACCTGAATATTTCTCATTCCAAAGAAGACCCCAGCTTTCATCAGCAAGATCAGCCTCGTCTACAAATTCGGAATTGTATATGATTCCAAGCATACCGTAAGTGTAAGGAACAGAATATTTGTTCTCGGGATCGTAGGGCATATTCTTGAAATCATCTGAAATATTGCCATAATTGGTCAACTTAGCGAAATCAAGGGGAGATAAGAGATCGTTTGCGATCATTTTCTGGATCATATAATCAGAGGGAATTACAATATCGTATGCTACCGCGCTATTAGTGATCTTCGCGTACATATCCTCGTTGGTAGCATGGGTAGAGTAGTTTACCTTGATATAGAATCCGTACTTGTCCGCAAGCTCTTGATTAAAATAATCTTCGAATCCTGCATTAACGTCGTAAAGTCCGCATTCCTCGTCGTCCTCGTCGGAAATATATTCGCCCCAGTTATAAACGTTCAAGGTTTTTGTGGGGTACTTTTTATGAGGTGTCTCTTCGCCGTTATCGCAAGATGCAAAATTAAGCAGGAAGGAAAGAACTAATAAAAGTGAAATTATTTTTGCAAATTTCATTTTGTTGCTCCTCCTTTCTTTTTGCCCTTGGAAGTGCTCTTCGCTCCCTTTACGTTAGATATGATCAAAAGAGTGAATACCGTAACGATAATAATTGTGGAGAGCGCGTACATATCGGGCTTTACGGTTTTCTTTGTCATAGAGTAAATGAGTAGGGGAAGAGTCTGGAAATTAGACGGGCTTACAAAGTATGAAATAACAAAGTCGTCAAGAGAAAGAGTGAATGCCATTACAAGTCCTGAAATAACTCCGGGCATAATATTAGGCAGTTTCACCTTGAAGAACGCCTCGGCAGGTGTACAACCAAGGTCGAGAGCTGCTTCTGTCAGAGATTCGCCAAGCTCGTTAATTCTAGGTAATACCGAAAGAATAACGTAGGGAAGACAGAAGGTGGTATGGGCAATAAGCATCGCGCCAAAGCCGATAGAATCGTAATCTTCAATCTTGAGAATAGCCACTACTGCAGCAAAGAAGAGCATAAATGAAACGCCGGTAACTATATCGGGATTCATCATGGGAATATTGGTAACCGAATTAACGGCACCCTTGAGCCATTTTGACTTCATTCTGTAAATACCCTCTGCAGCAGCAGTTCCGATAACTGTTGAAAGCAAGGATGAAGAAACCGCAAGTATAAGCGTATTTCTGAGGGCAAGAAACGCAGTCTCGTCAGAGAAGAGCTTTATATACCATTGGAAGCTAAATCCGGTGAAATTAGCCGTGCTTTCGGTGCTATTGAATGAAAAGAGTATGAGCGTGAGAATCGGTATATAGAGAATACCGAACACGATACAAAGATAAATTCTGGAAGCATATTTTTTCATACGATTATACCTCCTTGGTCATCCTCGCCGAATTTATTCATAACACTTATGGAAATGAGAATAAGTATCATCATAACCAGCGATATAGCGCCGCCTACGTTGTAAGCGCCGGTAACGAACTGTCTTTCAATAGTATCTCCGATAAGCTCAAACGTTCCGCCGCCAAGCTTCTGGGAGATATAGAATGTACTGATTGAAGGAACCAGAACCATAGTGACACCGGAAATCACGCCCGACATGGAAAGAGGGAAGATAACCTTGGTTATAACCTGCATTGTGTTACATCCGAGATCACTCGCCGCCTCCCACATATGCTTGTCTATTTTGGAAACGCAAGTGTAAATGGGAAGCACCATATATGGAAGGAAGTCATATACCATACCGAATATAACTGCTCCCTTTGTTCCAACGATGTGGAAATTAGTTCCAAAAAGCGTATTTATAAATCCACCGTCATCAAGAATTGCCATTAATGAATACGTTCTGATGAGCAGGTTTGTCCACATTGGGAGCATAAGAAGCATAATGTAGAACTTCTGATGCTTAGGATTGCTTCTTGCTATTATGTATGCAAGCGGATATCCAATCAAAAGGCAGATAAACGTTGCTATAACTGAAAGCTCTATTGAAAGACCGAAAATTGAAACATAATCACGAAGCGAGGTTACATTCTCAAGAGTGAATGCACCCTCGGGATTTGTGAATGCATACGCGATTACAATCAATAACGGAAGGACTATGAATAGGATTGCCCAAAATATATGGGGTGCTGCCGCAATAGAGCCCATAAATGACTTTTTATTTTTCATTATTTATGACCATAATCTCAAAAAGAGATTTCCTTTGTTTCGGAATTGCAGTAGTGAGTTAATTAATAAAACTCAATTAAAATTCTTCGGCGCTTTCAACGTCTGAAAGCATATCAAGCTCGTCAGAGAAGGACGAATAGTCACCGAACATACCTGAATATTTGGATTTTTTCATGATATGAATTGCATCGGGTTCAATATAAAGACCGATGAACTGCTCAGGGGATACGTAGTCAGTAGACTGAATCATCCACTTAAAGCCCTTGATGTCGACGATGATTTCATAGTGAACGCCCTTGAATGTTACGGCAGAAACCTGACCTGTAAGCATACCCTTTTCGGGTTCAACGACGTCAACGTCCTCGGGACGAACAACGACGTCAACCTGCTCATTTTTGTCAAAGCCCTTGTCAAGACAGTTGAATGTGTGGCCTGCAAAACGAACGCTATAGTCAGAGAGCATTACGCCGTCAATAATATTGGATTCACCAATGAAATCCGCAACGAAAGCATTTTTGGGTTCGTTGTAAATATCTGTTGGCGTACCAATCTGTTGAATTTCACCGTCTGCCATAACAACTATTGTGTCGGACATCGAAAGAGCTTCCTCTTGGTCATGAGTAACATAAATAAAGGTGATACCAATGCTCTGCTGGATATTTTTAAGTTCAACTTGCATATCCTTGCGAAGCTTTAAGTCGAGTGCACCAAGTGGTTCATCAAGAAGGAGAACACGGGGGTGTGAGATAAGTGCGCGCGCTATTGCAACTCGCTGCTGCTGACCACCGGAAAGAGTGCTTACACTCTTGTTTTCGAATCCTGAAAGAGCAACCATTTTAAGCATTTCGGTTACCTTTTCTTTGATTTCATTTTCATCCTTTTTCTTTAATCTTAAAGGGAATGCTATGTTTTCGTAAACGTTAAGATGTGGGAAAAGGGCATATTTTTGAAAAACTGTATTAATATGTCTTTTGTTAGGAGGAAGATCATTAATCTCCTTTCCCTCGAAAAGCACTTTGCCCTCATCGGGAGTTTCAAAGCCGCCAATAATACGCAAGGTTGTTGTTTTTCCGCAACCTGAAGGACCGAGAAGCGTAACGAATTCCTTATCTCTGATATAGAGATTTATGTCGTTTAACACAGTTTCTCCGTCGTATTGCTTACATATATGCTTAAGGTCAACGACCTTGGTGTCCGTGTAAGTTACCTTGGGCTTTATAATGTTGTTATTATTTTCTTTCATTCCGCATAATACTCCTGTTTTAAAAATATTTAGGGAATGGCAAGTGAACAAAATGCTCACTCTTATCCATCATAGCACATATTGTAGCAGATATAAAGAAAAATTGCAATAGGTTTAAGAAAAAAAGTCGAAAAAAATCGGCAAAAATCAAGAAAATTTTGGATTATCCGTAAGCAACTTGAAAAAAATCAAAAAAAACAATAAAAACCTCATAAAATCTCTTAAAAACTCGTTAATTCTCCACTTTTTGTGTTAAAAATGAAGCATTTTGTGAAGAAAATAGCGCAAAAAACGAGCATTGGTACTCCTGCAGAAATTTTTATTACTAAATATACAGTAAAAATCCAAAATATGAATAGAGTGAAAAATGATGTTATAGAGAGAATTTTTATCGCAAAATCGAGAGAAAAATATTTACAAGCGAAACAAAAAAGCATTCGTCCGCCGTCGAGTGTGGAGAGGGGGATTAGATTAAAAATAGTAAGTGATAGAGAAATTACGGCAAATGGCAGTAGAAATCGTGCAACAAATGGCACACTTGCGTATTGCTTGCTAAACGTATATGCAAGGACAAAACCTAAAAAACCCAAACACGGACCACCCGCTGCAAGTAAAAATTCATTGAGGTAGGAAGGTTCTTGTTCAGTTTCTATTCGTGCACCAAGCATTGAAAATCGAAAACCTTTTATTTTAATTTTGAGCGCTCGTGCAACAAGAATATGACCCATCTCATGCAAAAATATAGCGCAAAGCAAGGGTAGAAAAAACTCACCCTGAAATTGAACTAAAAATACGAGCCAAATTAAGCACAGCGGAGAAATCTTTATTTTTTTCATATATACCTTATATAACTAAAATTCAAATTTTGATTTATCGGGGAGTTAGTTAAGTAAAGATTTTCGCTTTTTTGAAAAAAGCTCGCAAAAAACTTTCAATCGTGTTGGTATAAATAAATTCCGCGCAAATCGTGCGCCTACACTTCTGACGCGCTTGGCGCAAATGTTTTTCCGTTTGCAAACAAACGAAAAAACCACGCTTTGCTACTCTGTACATAGCCATATTGATAGCAAAATGGCTACACACAATCTTCGTAGGGGGGCACTCCGTGCACCCGCGTCGATATGTTTGATATTTTTTATACAATGCTATTTTGATATCCACGCGGCTACGCACTCATTAGCAAATCACAGATTTTCGAGGTGCCTGCCAACACCGAGAAAATCGTTATGTGATTTTTGATCAAAATCAAACATCACGATTTACGCGGTCTTAATTCAACACAACGATTTAAAAGTTTTGGGGTTATAGGGGGATTTTTCAAAATCCCCCTAAATCTTTTCTTAACTATCTTCTCCCGATAAATTCCAATTTACTAAATATTTATGCTACAAAAAATGAAAAAAGCACCTGCAAAATGCAAGTGCTTTTTTCTGGTGGGCCATTTAGGACTCGAACCTAAGACCGACCGGTTATGAGCCGGTAGCTCTAACCAACTGAGCTAATGGCCCGCTTACGCGACTTAATTATTATATTACTTTTCTTATTAATTGTCAAGTGGTTTTTGAAAATATTTTGGTATTTTGCTAAATATGTTTTTCTTGCATACTGTTTTACTGACATATATTTCACTTTATGATATAATTTTTACATAAATTAAAAATTTTTATAAAAATTTCAAAAATCTTTACACTTTTTCAAAAAAATCTTGACTATAGTAATGAAGATGTTGATTTGATGCATTTTTTCACAAATTTAATGAAAAAGGAGAAAACACTATGAAAAACAAATTAAAATCAATTTCCGTATTATTACTCGTTGCGCTTATGCTCTCCTTGGCTTCTTGCGGGGCTGCGATGGCTCCAAAGAGTGACAGTGCTTACTACTCACCCGAATATGCTATCGGAAATTCCGGTGAAGAATACACCGAAATTGTTGAAAATCCATTTATCAATACCGCAGAAAAGCCCGACAGCTATTTCTCGATTGACGCGAATACGGCATCCTACCCCAATCTTCGCAGATACATAAATAAGGGATACGGAGGCATTCCCAAGGATGCGGTAAGGGTTGAGGAAATGCTCAATTATTTCAATTATGATTATAAAACCCCCAATGACGATTCCATTCTTGCGCTTAATTCCTCCGTATTTGATACACCCTATAACGAAGAAACGAAGCTTTTAACTATTGGTCTTGCAGCAAAGGAAATCGAGTTTAAAAATATAAGCAACAACCTCGTTTTCCTTATCGACGTCAGCGGCTCGATGTATTCAGAGGATAAGCTTCCCCTCGTTCAGCAGTCCTTCCTGCTTCTTTTGGAGCATCTTAACCCCACGGATAGAGTTTCTATCGTGACTTATGCGGGCTCGGATCAGGTGTTGCTCAGGGGTGCTTACGGCTATGAAAAGCAGAAGATAGCCGCAATTATTGAAGAACTCAGTGCGGGAGGAAGTACCGCGGGCAGTGCAGGTCTTAGAACTGCGTATGAAATTGCCAAGGAATGTTTTATTCAAGGTGGAAATAACAGAATTATCCTTGCGACTGACGGTGATTTGAACGTTGGTATTACAAGCATTTTCGGACTTGAGGAGTTCGTGGCAAACAAAGCAAAGAGTGGTGTTTATTTATCAGTTTTTGGCTTTGGAACGGGCAATATTAAATCCGACAAAATGGAATCCCTTGCACTTAAAGGAAACGGAACGTATAGCTATATCGATTCCATTCGCGAGGCGCGACGCGCTCTTGTTGAGCAGATTGGCGGAACTATGATAACCGTTGCAAAGGACGTTAAGGCGGGAATAGTTTTCAATCCCGAATACGTTGAATCATACCGTCTTATCGGATATGAAAATAAGATTCTCACGCAAGAGGAATTTGAGGACTCCAACACCGATGCGGGCGAGCTTGGAAGCGGACACACGGTGACGGTTGTTTATGAGATAGTGCTTACCGACAAGGAATTTGTTGAGGGAGAAAATCTTGCAGACGTTAAAATCAAATACAAACCTACCGAAACCGTTGGCGGGGACGCCGCAACCGAGCAGGAATTGACTCTTGCGGTGGGAACGGAAAGCTATCACGCAGAGCCGACGGAAACGGACGCATTTGTTGCCGCAGTTGTTGAATTTGCTCTTATTTTGAGAGATTCTGAATATAAGGGAGAAGCATCCTTAAATGGATTGATTGAAAGATTAAATGCTTTAGACCTTTCAAATGATGAATTTAAACAGGAATTTAAGGAGCTTGTTAAGAAATATTATCAGGCAACATCAAATCAACGATAAAGATTAACATAAAAAAGTCGACGAAAGTCGGCTTTTTTGTTTGGCAAATATTTCGTGTCGATTTTTGTTGACAAAAGGAGAAAAATCAGTTATAATCTACAATGGATATATTTTTGAATTTGTGAGGAAAAATATGAATTGGTTTTTTGATTTTTTAAGCAATCCCTTTTTGCTTGTGGCACTTGCAGGTTGGTTTACTTCTCAAACGATGAAGATTTTTACACACGCAATACTATATAGAGAATGGGATTTGAAACGATTTTTGGGAGATGGAGGAATGCCAAGCTCACATTCTACAACAGTTTTTGCATTAACAACCTTTGCAGGACTCAATTACGGCTTTGCGAGCTTTCAATTTGCGGTTTGTGCGGTGTTTTCTTTGATTGTTTGTCGTGATGCCGTTGGCGTTCGTATGGAAACGGGCAAGCAGTCTATTATAATTAACGAGCTTAAAAAATTGCTTTCGAACGAAAAAATTGATAATATCAAGCTTAAAGAGTTTGTTGGGCATACTCCCGTTCAGGTTTTAGCAGGAGTTGTTGTTGGTATAATCACGGCTTTGGTTATGAATTTGATTATTTGATATGGATAAGAAAAAGAAAATAATTATCGTTATTGCACTTCTTCTTATTGCCTTGCTTATCGCGGGCGCACTCTTTCTATTTTTAAAGGTTATTCCCGAAAAAAAGGAAAGGGAAGAATTGATGAGAATGGTGGAGGAATACCGTCAAAACAAGTTTGCAATATATACTGAAGAAAATGAAAAATATGGCGACTATGAAATTGACGTTGCCTTTATTGGAGATAGCTTGACCGACGGTTATGACGTCGCAAAATACTATCCCAAATATAAGGTTAGCAATCGCGGAATTGGTGGTGACACAACACACACCTTGCTTGCGCGTCTTGATATTTCGGTTTATCAGTTGAAGCCGAAGGTTATCGTTATGCTTATTGGCGCAAACAACTTCAAAACGATGTTCGAGGATTATGAGGACTTGATAATCGGTATTAAGACCAATCTTCCCGAAACGAAGCTCGTTATTTGCTCGCTTACGTCTATGGGAGGTGAGCATTGGGGTAAGAACAATCAGCTTGCCGCATTTAATAACGTCAAAATTAAGGCGCTTGCGGATAAATACGGTTGCCCCTACGTTGACCTTTACACACCGCTTCTTAATATGGAAACTAACGAGATACACTCGCATTACACCACCGATGGCGGACACCTTACTGCCGAAGGATACGAGGTGCTCACGTCCGCAATTAAGCCGGTGCTCGATGAAATACTGAATAAAGAATAAAGAATAAATAATAAAAAATGAAAATGAAAATAAAAATAAAAAGCGCTTCACATTGGAGCGCTTTTTTTGAATGCGAGAGCGTGTGCTGAAATTTACGAAAAAGTGACGTGACTGTTTCAAACGTGTTAACAAACTGTAAACATTTCACATTTTTTGAAAAAAGTTCAAAAAATTTGAAGAATTTTCCAAATTAAAAGGGTATTATATATAGAATACTTTTAAAAATGGGGAATTTATGCCTTTTTGAAAAGGAAATCTATATTACCGGAAGGGGTATTTTATGAAAGCACAAAACAAAAACCTATTTGTCTTTCACCACTATTAGCTTAGACAAAAACCGTATTGACACGATACGTTAAAATGTGTTAAAATGAATTAGGAAAACGAAAGGAGTTTTTTATTATGAAAAACACAAATCTTAAACTTAACAAAACAAAGCTCGTTGCGAGGTTGATGGTTGTTGTGGTTTTGGTGGTGAGCGCAACAAGTGTGTGCTCTTGTAAAGACAATATTCAAATCGATACAACCCAAAGATTTAATTTGGACGATGGTTCAATTAAATTTTTGTGTATGGAATATATTAATCAAAACGATTCTAATTATATACAAAAAGATATGTCGTGGTATTTTTGCGATGGAATACAATTTTCTGACGGAACAGAAGAATATAGTAGACCTTATATAAACTGTAGTGGCGGGATATATGTAGAAGAATTGGGCGATGGTAGACTTTGGTATAACAATGGCAAAAAGGTTTCGTTTACTTTTGATGCTCAATATTATGCTTTTCAAGGGGAGATAGGTGAATTAAGATACGAATTTGTTAAGAATATGCTTTTTGAAAAAAGAATAAATATATACAACGATAATGAATTGGTTGGTAAAATATCTTTCAAAACTAGACTAATAATCAGCAATGAGGTTTATTCATATTTTTTAGATAATCATTTGTGTTATATAGACATTGAAAAATATACCGATGCAACTCGTGGCACACGTGTTCCGGAGGAAATAACAATGAGTGTTCCAAATTTAGATGTAGCTCAACATTCATATTTGGGTATAAGAAATATTGAAAATTCAGAAGATTCTTTTGAAATTATTGAATATACATCAAAGTTTAGTAATGGATTCAAAAAGATGTATGCAAATTATTATGAATATACTAATGCTACAAATAAAGTTGATATTACAATGAAAGTAAATCTATTTGACACACATCTTCATATTACAGCTGAATTCTATGAATATCGAGAACAAATGGGAGAAATTGAGTATGTGTTCATAATGGATAATGAGTTTGCTAACTGCGTTGAATTGTATTCAAATTCAATTTTAGTAGGTAAGGTATTCTATGACTTCGATGATAACATAACTCAAGAGTGGATGACAACTTTTTTAAATGAAAATCTTATAGTTGCTAACGTGAAAAAATAGGAGGAATTTATGAAAAGTACATTTGGTTTATTTGTGTTACTAACATTTATAGCAGTCCTTATGATGTTTATTCCCAGTAATTCTGCTGTTGCTGTAGTTAATATGAACGAAGATGTTTTTGTTGGATTGAGCGATGAAAAAATGCAGATTATTTATAATTATGATGACTAATCCTGATAAAGAATATAGCTCTAATATGTACCACTATGATAATTTTATGGAATCATATTTTGATAACTTGACCACAAATTTTGGTCAAAATGTTATAGGTTCTTGTGGTTATGTTGCACTTGGCATGATTTTGAGTTATTATGATACATATTTGGACGATGATATTGTAGATAATAAATACGATGTGCGATCAAATGGAGAATGCTATAATGTAATATGTTGGAGAGATTCACCCGGAACCTTGTATGATGAACCTTATAAGTTTGACACAGAAGAAAATACTTATGGAGAACAATGGGGTGATATTGCTCAACGTAATATGGATTACTACAGATATATGGAATCTAAGGACGAGATTTCTTTACATGCTAAATTGTTGACTATAGGTCATTCAAAATTATATTATATACATCAATTAAAATATCCAGCAGGGCTTCTTCATAATATGCTTAAAAGTGTGTTAAACACATATATAGAAGATGAAACGAGATTTGAAGAAGGTGAAGAATATATCATAGATGAAATAGATTATTCTTTTAATGCTGATAAAAGCAATGAGGTGAGATGCTTTGTAATATCAAAAATTCAACGAGGATATCCAGTGTTGGTGCATCTAGATGATGAAGATAAGGAGAGTCATTGGGTTGTAGCATATGATTATGATGTCACAACGGATACAATTTATTGTCATTTTGGTTGGGGAAGCAATTCTACTCACATAAGTCCGGAAAACTGTGCAAATGATTTGAATGATACTACTGGAACACTAAAAAATTATTACATATATAAATCAGCACTAACTATAGAGTTTAATATTCCTCATCGTTGTAGTGAAAAATACGGAGTAATTACTCAAAAAGAAGACGGAATTAAAGAAACAAAATATTACTGTTATTGTTCTGAAGAAATTGAATTGTATAACAACATTCCAACTTACATGAGTTTTAATTTTAAATCTCACGATTTATTATTCGAATGTGGTGTTGAGGAGCATCAAGTAAGGTTAGATCATTCATTTAATCCTCCAATTTATGATGAAACTGAGTGTACGCTGACCTGTAGAGATTGCGAATATATTTCTACTAAGGAGCATTTTTTTGCGACATATACTGTAGGTGATTATTCTCATACTGGTATATGTAGCCATTGCAAAATAGAATTTTCTTATAATCATAATTGGACATTTGTTAGTGTTGATGGTGTAACTCATACAGCTACTTGTACCGACTGCGGCTACACGGAAACGGAATCACACAGACGAACGATATATCAAAGTATTGATGCTACGCATCATTCTAATATATGTGCGGACTGCGGATATTCCGTGACCCAATCCCACTATTTTGAATACCGAACCACAGGTTCTTTGTATCATATTTTGAAGTGTCGATATTGCGGAGCAACGTCGGGCTCGTCAGAAGCTCACATTTGGACAGCTAACAATATAGAAGATACTGCTAAATGTAAAATATGCAACTATATAAAATTTCTTGCCCCGGGCGAATTCGTTCCAATAATAAAAACAAAAATCGAAATTGAAGAAGAAACTGAATAGCTTTACATAAATTTATCCCCCAAGCGTGTGCTTGGGGGATTTATATTAGGCTCATAACAATTCCTAATAGTCCAAATGCAAGAGAAAGGGTAACGAGTGCCAAGGTGCTGCATTCCTTTGTGAATCCTAATTTTATAAGCTTATGGTGGAAGTGCCCTTTATCCGCGCGGAAGGGGTTTTTACCCTTCAAAATTCTCCTGGTAAAGCTAAAAATTGCTTCGTATGATGGAACGCGAAAAATGAGTAGAATGGCGAGTGCACAAATTAAGCTCTGGCTATCAAGAAAGAGCCGTGATGAAAGGGAACCGAGTGTAAACCCAAGAAAAAGTGCACCGCAATCCCCCATAAATATTTTTGCACGTGGAAAATTGTGAGGTAAAAAGCCCAAAATTACTCCTAAAAGTAAAATAGAACAAAAAAAGACATCTTTATTTTCTAAAACCAGTGATAAAACTGCAAGGCACAATGCTTGCGAGGAACACACTCCTCCTGCAAGTCCATCAAGTCCGTCTATTATATTGGTTGCGTTTGTTATGAATACTACCCAGATTGAGATTATTATTGATAAAAAAGTCGAAATATCTCCCCCAAAAAGCTCACTTGAAAAATGAAAAACTGCAAGTGCCAAGAATTGACCCGAAAGCTTCATAAAAGGTGAAAGATTTAACGTATCGTCTAAAAAACCCACAAGGAATATTAGGAACGAGCCGAGAAACAAAGGGATTTTAAATGATAAATTGACTGAGGAAATCAGTAATATTAAAGAAAATGCAATAAAAAAAGAAAATCCGCCTGCGCGTCCTATGGGCTTTGAGTGGATTTTTCGAGTGCTTGGATAATCTATGGCGCCTGTTACTTTTGAAATTGCTAATGATGGACGAAACAAAACGAATGAAAGTAAAAAAGAAATTGGAAAAATTAACAAATACATCGAAATAAAAAACTCCCTTGATTTATGTATCAAAGGAGTTTTTTATGTAATATTTAATTAAATTTGCACAAATCCGAGCTTCCTCTTAACTTTTGAAATAGTTTTTCTCGCGTAGTAGGATGCTTCGTCCGCGCCCTTTTTCATCTGCGCTTCGAGGAATGCCTTGTCAGAAATGAGTTCATTGTATCTTGCCTGAACGGGAGCAAGTGCATCTGCACAAGCTTCACCAACTGCGAGCTTGAAATCACCGTAACCGCGACCGTCAAATTCGCGCTCGATTTCTTCGAGTGTCTTTCCTGTAAAGCAGGAATAGATTGTCATAAGGTTGTTAATTCCGTCCTTGCCCTCGGCAAAACGAACAACAGTATCAGAGTCGGTAACGGCTCTCTTGAACTTTCTAATTATTGTGTCCTTATCGTCAAGAATATATACCACCGCGTTTGTGTTTTCGTCCGATTTGCTCATTTTCTTCGTGGGGTCTGCAAGAGAATTAATCTTTGCGCCTGATTTTGAGAGCATTGGCTCAGGAATTGTAAATGTATCGGGGAAGATTTGGTTAAATCTTGCGGCAACGTCACGAGCAAGCTCAAGATGTTGTTTTTGGTCTGCACCAACGGGAACAACGTCTGTTTGATAGAGCAAAATGTCCGCAGCCATAAGAGCAGGATATGTAAAAAGACCTGCGTTGATGTTGTCGGAATGTCTTGAGCTCTTGTCCTTAAACTGAGTCATGCGAGAAAGCTCACCGTACATTGTAAAGCAGTTAAGAATCCAAGCAAGATCTGTGTGGTAGGGAACGTGGCTCTGCACGTAAAGAGTATTCTTTTCGGGATCAAGTCCGCAAGCCATATAGAGAGCAAGTGTTTCGTAAGTTCTTTTGCGAAGATCTGCGGGAACTTGACGAACTGTGATTGCGTGATTATCAACTACGCAGTAAAAGCATTTATATTGTTCGGAGTAGCGGGGAAAATTTTGGATAGCGCCAAGGTAGTTACCGATGGTCAAATTTCCTGATGGCTGAACTCCTGAAAAGCAAATTTTTTCGTTGTTTATCATAGTATTCCTCCAAATGAGAATAATTTAGATAATTGTAACACAAATTCACAAAAAATTCAATAGTAAATGAAAATATTATCTTGAAAGTTTTATTTTTTTGTGCTATAATACTATATATTGTATTTAGGAGGTAAAAAAATGATATATATAGATAGAGTTAGCGTTATGAATTTGGAAAATGCCGTTCGCGGAGCAAGAAATCCAATGAATAGCTGGGGCAGAAGTGATAGCTTTTATGATGAAAAGGGAAATTATGTGTTAGGTCCTAACGATCTTGACCTTGCGATGCGCTTGGCAAAGGCGGGAAATGATCACAGAAAGTTCCTTCGTCAGATATTTGTTAGTGTTGATATTACTGCACCTCTTTATTGGTGGAAGGAATTTGATACGTATAAGGTTGGTACTGTTGCAAATTCTTGCTCAACTATGCACAAAATTCATCATAAGCCCTTTGAAAAAGCGGATTTTTCTTGCGAAAAAATGGACGACGACGCTCTTAAGGTTCTTGATTCTGTTATCGAATTCATGGAGGTGGAAAGAGTTAAGTTTTGTGAGGACAAAAAGAACAAGCAGGCGTGGATTAATATGATTCAAATGCTTCCAACAAGCTATAATCAGATGAGAACAGTTACGCTTAACTATGAAAATCTTATCAATATGTACTACGCTCGCAGAACTCATAAGCTCCACGAGTGGCACGACCTCTGCGATTGGATAATGACGCTTCCATATGCCGAACAGCTTATTGCAGTTAAGGGTGATAGCCACGAGGAACATTAATATGTTTGAACTTATAAATGAAAACGGTGTTTTTCTTTTGAAAAGCACCGTTTTGAAATCAAATCACGCCTTTTCGACTAGAATTGGTGGAGTTAGTGAGCTTGAGTATACAAGTGGATTGAATCTTGCCTTTGGCAGAGGAGACGATGAGGATACGGTATATAAAAACCTCGAAATTTTTGCAAAAGCGGTTGGCTTTGATGACAAAAAGGTGATAAGTGTGCCTCAAATTCACTCTAACATTGTAAAAAATGTGACATATGACGATGAGGGCGCGGGCTATTATTATCAATCGAATTTCTCTTGCGATGGTTATGTAACTTGTGAAAATGGTTTGCCAATTGGAGTTAAAACCGCCGATTGTGTTCCGATTTTGCTTGAAGGAAGAAACGAAAAGGATGAGGTGATTGCCGTGGCTGCCGTACATGCGGGATGGCGAGGAACTGCGGATAGGATAGTTGAAAATGCCGTTTTGGAACTGCGTAGATTGGGAGCAAAAGCTGAAAATATATACATTGCTATAGGTCCTTGCATTGATGAATGCTGCTATGAGGTCGGGAATGATTTTGCAAATCAAATAGAAATAAAACTTGGACAAAACTATAAAAACAAATATGTAAAATCAAAGGCAAATGGATCTCTTTATGCAAATTTAAAGGGAATGAATTTGGATATATTGACGTCAAGTGGAGTACCTTTTGAAAATATTGACGTGTGTTCTTATTGTACCTGCTGCAATGAAGATTTATTCTATTCTCATCGTCGTCAAAAGGGAATGCGAGGCGCTCATTTGAATGTAATAATTAAATAGAAAACTGCAAGAAAATTCTTGCAGTTTTCTATTTAATATTTTTAAAATTAACAAACACTTACAAAATAAAACATTAAATATACTAATATAAAAACATTCCTCATAAAAAAGATTGAAATAAAATTTTAAAAAACACTTGATTTTTGTATTTGGTTGTGATATAATATCAAAGTCAACAAAATATGCTGCTATGGCTCAGTCGGTAGAGCACGTCATTGGTAATGACGAGGTCATCAGTTCGATTCTGATTAGCAGCTCCAGAAAAAGCACTTCGTTTGAAGTGCTTTTTCTTTTGTATCTATAACATTGAGATTTTTTCAACTGCATTTTGCTGAAAAATATTAGTTCCTCCCTCAAGTGTGCGAAGGTGTGCATTGTCTGTATTTTCAAGTTGACCGAATTCCGAGAGAAAATTGATTTGTTCATCCACCCCATTTTCTTGCTTGATAAATAGTATATATTTTCCATCACTTAGATGATAAAGTGAGGACTCACCACTAAAGTTTTGCTTTTTTAACGCTTTACATGCAGCTATTAAGTATTCAAGCTTTAAAAATTCGTATGTAAGGGGGAATTTTCTGTATACCACTTCTTTTGGCGGAGCTGATTTTGGGAGTAGATATCCTTCGTTGCTCTGGTGCATAAAAAATTCCTCCTCTGAAAATTCTATATCATCTATTGGTATTTTGGTTATGAAAAGCTCACATCCACCGTGCGCTTCCGGATAAAGCTGAATAAGAATTTTATCATTTGGAGTAAGATTTTCAAAGCCAGTGTGTACATTGGATTTCATAAGAATTTTTGAAAGTATGACTCGCGTATTGCTTACCGAAAGATAGAATTCATTTTCATTGAGTCCAAATTCCCACATATCGTTATCATTCATCATTATTTTCAGTTTATTTTCATTTATCAAAATAAGTTCCAAGTCGTTTCTCCTTTCTTAAAAGATGCCCGATAACATTATAAACCAATATACTCAAAAATGATAGTGCAAAAATATTGGAAATTTAGCATAAAAGCCGTTGACTAGAGAGCACATATATGTTAAACTATATTAGTTATATTATTCTCGTGGAGGTGAGCGCGTGAATTTTAATGAAAATGAATATTGCATCGAAATGAGCGCGGATGAGCTTTGCTTCCTTGTGAGCAGACCGGCAAATCTTGATTCACACTCATCTTCAAAAATTAATTTGCAGAGTAGGGGTTTTGATGCTTTTTTGTGTCAGCTGCCTGATTATGACAAGGCGCATGAGCCATTGAGGTTGATGTGCGAGGTGTGCAATACAACGCAGATGCACGGTGATTATTATACTGTTTCTTCTGTTGTTGACAGAGCATACAAAACGGGGGATATTGGAATTGTTGACCGCTTTGTTGAAAGACGTTTTACCGACGAAAGCGCGTTTCCCGACAATTACGACATAGCACTTGTTAAGATAAATGCATATTTTTATGCTTGCAAGTACTCGCTTTCTCGCGTTAATACAAGAATTATTTTCTGCTTTAAGGATGGTAAAAAAATCAAGATAATTGAAGATAGTTTCACCGTTGATGCACTTAAAAAGACCTATTTTGACCTTTTGGAAAAGGTGGATTTTTTTGGAAAATTGATGTTGAAGCGTAAAAATGAGATTTTGCCAAAGGCAAAGAAGGTGCCTTTCCCATATACTGAAATAAGGGCAGGTCAGGAGCAGATGATAAAAACTGTTTATCGTGGAATTGCTAAGGGACAAAAGGTTTTCGCACAAGCTCCAACGGGTACTGGCAAGACGATTTCTTCAGTTTATCCTGCCGTTCGAGCGCTTGGTGAGGGTAAAATCGACAAGATTTTTTATCTTACTGCCAAGGCAAGCACGCGCAGAGAAGCTTGGGGGGCTATAAAAAAGCTCCACTCTGTAGGTGTAAAGCTAAAAGCTATTATGATTTCCGCCAAGGATTCTATGTGCGTGTGTCCAAAGAAAATCTCGAGTGGAATGAGTGCAAGTAATTTCTGCAATTCATTTGATTGCGAATTTGCAAACGGATATTATGATAGAGTGAACGGTGCAATACGCGAGCTTGTTGAAAATTATAGTGGATACACTCAGTCGCTTATATCAAGTGTTGCGCAAAAATACAAGGTGTGCCCCTATGAATTGAGCCTTGATTTGTCACTTTTGTGTGACGTTATTATTTGTGATTATAACTATATTTTTGATCCGATAATTTACTTCCAAAGATATTTTGGAGAGGATGGAGAGCAGGGCAAATATGCCTTTCTTATTGACGAGGCACATAATCTACCCGACCGCGCGATTGATATGTATTCCGCATCACTTTCGCGTAATGCTATTGAGTGTGTGGCATCGCTTTTACCACCGCACGAAACAGAAATTTTAAGTGAGCTTGATGGCTTCCTTCGTATGATGGAGGATCTCAAAAAGCTCTGTTACGATAATATGTTCAAGAACGAAAAGGGTGAGGAGCAGGGCTATTACATTAGCAAAAATTCTTACTCCGAAATTGAAAAGCGCGTTGAAAAATTGCAAAAAGTTTGTGGAGCTTGGATTAGAAAAAACAAGCTCTCACCCGTATTAAGTGAAGTGAAGAAGCTTAACGCAGATATTGGAAAATATCAAAAAATATCCGAGCTTTACGATGAGCATTATATGTTTTTTATTGAGGTTTCGGGTGGCGATGTTAAGGTGCGACTCGCGTGTCTTGACCCATCACATCAGTTGGCGCTTTGTCACAAGCGCGCGGTATCGAGTGTGATGTTTTCTGCCACTTTAGAGCCGATTGATTATTTCTCCGATATTCTCGGTGGTGATAAAAAGAGCATAAAGGTGCAGCTTCCGTCACCGTTTGAGCAGAAGAATCTCGGACTTTTTTGCGTTGACTCTATTAACACGCGATTTGAGGAGAGGGAAAACTCTTATAAGAAAATTGCCTCCTGCATTGCAGGAACGGTTAGTGCCGAAGCGGGCAATTATATCGTTTTCTTCCCCTCGTATAAGTATATGACCGAGGTTCAAAAGGAGTTTGAAAAGAAGTATCCAAAGGTTAAGGTTTTCGCGCAAGAAAACAATATGACTTATGTGCAAAAAGAGGAATTTCTTTCGAATTTCAAGGATGATGTGGGTGTTCTCCGTATCGGATTTTGTGTGCTTGGCGGTAGCTTCTCAGAAGGTGTCGACCTTCCAGGATCGCGCCTTATAGGTACGATAATCGTTGGTGTCGGACTCCCAGGTATTTCAAGTGAGAGAAATATTATGAAGGAGTATTTTGATAATACTCGCGAGGGCGGTTACGATTATGCTTACACATACCCCGGAATGAATAGAATTTTGCAGGCGGCAGGTCGAGTAATTCGAACGGAAACCGACCGCGGAGTTGTCGTTCTTCTCGACGATAGATACGCAACCGAGCAGTATAAAATGATGTTCCCACTCCATTGGTCGCACGCTAAATATGCTCACTCCGCACAGGAATTGGCAGGCGCAGTTAAGGAGTTTTGGAAGGAAAGTTAGTTTAAGCATAAATCCCTCTCAGTCGCTTGCGCGACAGCTCTCCCAAAGGGCGAGCCTTTGGATTGAGAAGTTTTGCAAACAAAAAAGCCTCTCACTCTGGGATAGGTGGCGAAATGTGCCCAAGGCGGATTCAGGCAGAGGAAAAAAGGAAGATGTTTTATGAAAACAATTGGTGAATTAAACGATAAAATCATATTGGGTAAGGACGGATTTTCGACCAAACCACCCCGAATTACTGCACGCGCCATTGTGAGAAATCAAGAAGATTTGTATGCTCTTATGTATTCAAATAAATTCAAGCTTTACAGCTTGCCCGGCGGTGGAGTAGAAGATGGCGAGGATATATTAACCGCTTTATACCGAGAGATATACGAAGAAGTTGGTTGCGTTTGCGATGAAATTCAAGAGCTTGGAATTGTTAAAGAGAATAGGGCAAGTTTGGATTACACGCAAATCAATTATTATTTTGTGGTTAATACTTTCAATATGCCTAATGAGAATCATTTGACGGATTCAGAAGTTGGGAGTCAAACGGTTGTGCAATGGCACACTTTTCACGAGATGGTGAGATTAATAAATGAGCAAGAGTTTGAACGAGTGCAGGGAAAGTATTTGAAAGCACGTGATGTGATCGCAATAAATG
This sequence comes from Eubacteriales bacterium, assembly GCA_045631445.1. Lineage (GTDB taxonomy): Bacteria > Bacillota > Clostridia > Oscillospirales > CAG-272 > RGIG4608. Next base: position 8,250 of record JAZQUS010000073.1, on the reverse strand, counting down.
AGTACGTGTCAAGAACCTTTATTTGTAAATCTCAACCTATTGCCAAGAATAATGATTTATTAAATATAGCAAAAATCTTGCGAAGAAATATGACTAAGCAAGAGAAACACCTATGGTATGATTATTTGCAAAAATATCCAATCAAGATATACAAACAGAAAATAATAGATAATTACATAGCAGACTTTTATTGTCATCAAGCTAAACTTGTCATTGAGATAGATGGCTCTCAGCACTATACTGATGAAGGAAAGTTTTTTGATGAACAACGAACCAAGAAACTTGAAGAGTATGGAATAGAGGTTTTGAGATTTTCAAATTTAGACATTGAGGATAAATTTGAAGGTGTGTGCTATGTGATCGACAAAACCATAAATGAGAGAATTGGTAACAAAAAATAAAGCCCCTCTCAGTCGCAAAAGCGACAGCGTCTCGCTGCGGCTCGGTCACACTCGGGGAAAAACAACACACTGTGTTGTTTTTTAAGACCCTCGCGCCACTTCGTTACCCAAAGGGCGAGCCTTTTGGTTGTGAATGTTTAATAAAAAAGCCTCTCACTTTGGGAGAGGTGGCAACCTTTAGGTTGACGGAGAGGGCAAGACAAACATAAATCTTATTATTAGTAAAGAAAAATCCCATAAACTCTTGAAATATATATAAAAGTATGTTACAATATATAGAAGTTTTAAATTTTTAAATAAATTTTAAAAAGAAGGTACTAAAAATGAAACGCATTACTATTAAAGAAATTTTTGCATCTCCCGATAAATTTGCGGGACAGAAAATCACAGTTGCAGGTTGGGCAAGAACAATTCGTGCGTCCAACGTGTTTGGATTTATCGAGCTTAACGATGGAAGCTATTTTAAAAATCTTCAGGTCGTTTTTGAGGATGCAAAGCTTGAAAACTATAAAACAATAGCAAAGCAGAACGTTGGTTGTTCTTTCATTATCGAGGGTACGCTCGAGCTTACTCCAGAAGCAAAGCAGCCATTTGAGCTTAAGGCAGAGGTGATTGACGTTGAGGGTGCATCTACTCCCGACTTCCCACTTCAAAAGAAGCGCCACACTCTCGAATATTTGAGAACAATTGCGCATCTTCGTCCCCGTTCAAACACATTCAACGCGGTATTCCGTGTTCGTTCCGTTGCGGCTTATGCAATTCACAAATTCTTCCAGGATAGAGGATTTGTTTACGTTCATACACCCCTTATTACAGGTTCTGACTGTGAGGGCGCAGGTGAAATGTTCCAGGTAACAACACTTGACCTTGCAAATCCTCCAAGAACTGAAAACGGTGAAATTGATTACACACAGGATTTCTTTGGCAAAAAGACAGGTCTTACTGTTTCAGGTCAGCTTAATGTTGAAACTTACGCTATGGCATTTGCAAACGTATATACATTTGGTCCCACATTCCGTGCAGAGCGCTCCAACACACAGCGCCACGCGGCAGAATTCTGGATGGTTGAGCCCGAGCTTGCATTTGCAGACCTTACAGACTATATGGACACCGCAGAAGATATGATGAAGTTCGTTCTTTCCTACGTTATGGAAAACTGCCCTGCAGAAATGGAATTCTTCAACAAATTCTTCGATAACGGTCTTATCGAAAGACTTACTGCGCTTGTAAATAGCGAATTTGGTAGAATCACATATACAGAAGCAGTTGAAAAATTGCAGAACTGTGGTCATACTTTTGAATATCCTGTATATTGGGGTATGGACCTTCAGACAGAGCATGAAAGATATCTTACAGAAGAAATCTTTAAGAAGCCCGTATTCGTAACTGACTATCCAAAGGATATTAAGGCATTCTATATGCGCCAAAACGATGACGGCAAGACAGTTGCAGCGGCAGATATGCTCGTTCCCGGTGTTGGTGAGCTTATTGGTGGCTCACAGCGTGAGGAGAGAATGGAAAAATTGCTTGAAGCAATGGCTAAATTCAACCTCAACCCCGACGATTATTGGTGGTATCTTGAGCTTCGTAAGTACGGCGGATGCCGTCATGCAGGCTTCGGCCTTGGATTTGAACGTCTTATTATGTATATGACAGGCGTTTCTAACATCCGTGACGTTGAAGCATTCCCAAGAACTACAGGTAACGCAGAATTTTAATAAAATTACAAATATAGATGTGGGGAACATTTTTGAAAAATTGTTCCCCACACCCCTCAAAAAACTTCAAATAATTTTTATTTACAAATTTCGCGCAAATCGTGTTATTTTGTAAAGCAAAACAACACGTAACGTTTTTCTCATTACTTCGAAAAACTGTGATTTGCTACTAAGAGCGTAGCCATATTGATATCCAAATGGCTATGTTCGGTTAAAAATTACAAATGTATCGATACGGACAGTCGGGGACTGTACAGTGTAGTATGATTATATACAGGTAGTGCAAGATGATTGTATACAGTTTTGTGATATAATAGAAGGCAAGAAAACGACCTAAAAGGAGGTTATTCAAATGCCTTGGAAGGACAAAACTGTGGAAGAATTAAGAAAAGAATTTGTGGAGGCGGCAAAGATCTCCAAAAACTTCAGTTCACTCTGCCGAGAGTTCGGTATTACCCGAGCTACCGGATACAAATGGGTAGAACGTAACAATCAATCTTGTTCAATGTCAGACCGAAGCCATGCTCCATTGCACATTCCCTGCAGGACGTCTGCAGAGATCGAAGAAGCAATCCTTCGCGTCCGTGCCGACAACCCTGAATGGGGCGCGAAAACTATCTTGAAGGTGCTTGAGAACAACGGTTACACCGACTTACCTTGCGCCCGAACGGCGAACAATATCCTGCAACGAAACGGCTGCATCAGCGAAACGGAATCCCAAAAGCGCAAGGAGTTTCTGCGATTTCAAAGAGAACACTGCAACGAGCTTTGGCAGACCGATTTCAAAGGAGATTTCGCTCTGCTTGACGGCACACGATGCTTTCCTCTTGACATCATAGACGATTGCTCACGTTTTTGTCTATGCATAGATGCCAAGGAAAAAGCAGGCGGAATAATCCCCTCATTTGAGGCTGTTTTTAAGAAATATGGACTGCCAAAGGCGATTTTATCCGACAACGGTGGTGCATTTGCAGGCTTTAAGGGCGGTTATACACTCTTTGAACGTTGGCTTATGGATTTGGATATACTTCCGATTCACGGTCGTCCGCTACATCCTCAAACACAAGGAAAGATAGAACGATTTCATCGCACGATGAAGAACGAGCTTCTTAAAAGAAATGCTTTTCTGAACCTTGCCGACGCGGATAAGCACCTTAAGGAATGGCGTACCAAGTACAACGAGGTCAGACCTCACGAGGCAATTGATATGCGCTGTCCTGCGGACGTTTACATACCGAGTGAAAGAAAATACCCCGATAAGATAAAAACATACGAATACAGCGGATTGCACCGCACGTTAAAGGTTAACTTTAAAGGATATTTGAGATTTGACAGCAAGGTGTTTTACCTTAGTGAATCTATGGTGGGAGCGGAATTGGAGTTGCGACCGGAAGGCGCGGATTTTGCCTCGCTCTGCTACCGTAACTACAAGATCGCGGAACTTGATCTGCGAACCGAGCAGTTGCTTAACCGCCGTATTTCGCGTCTGGATTGAGCCGCGCGCCACTTTTGGAAGCCTCTCTCCGCTACGCTCCGTTCGGCTTCCAAAAGCGTAAAACCAAGACATAAAATGTGTATACAATCCTCTTGCACAACTGTTTACAATCTTACTCTTGACAGGGGACGCCTGTCCCTACGAATTGGTACTTAGCCATATTGTTATTAAATGGCTATATTGCAACAAAGTAAATTTTAGAAAAACAAATCTATGATTTGGTTTTCGTAGTTCAATTGATGAAATCCTTGTCGGAAATTTATTTTCGCAAAAGGATTTTAGCAAGTGAACCGATAATTCGTTTGCGAATTATCGAAAATTTACGAAGAGTCCGCGCACCCCCACGTAATTGTTTTGCCGCGCTTTTACAAAAGCGCGAGCCTAAGCGGCTTGAGCGGTTTTGATTTAACTAACTTTTAATTATTCACATATTCATAAAGGAGGTGTTCATTTTGAAATACGCAGAAATGAAACCGAGTGAGCTTGAGGCACTTTACCTTGAGTTGAAAAATGAATATAAAAACGTGCGCGATATGGGTCTTTCTCTTGACCTTTCACGCGGTAAACCGGGCAGGGAGCAGCTCGATATGATGACGGGTATGCTTGACTGCATATCAAAGAGTGAGGACTGTATAAACGAAAAGGGTGTTGACTATAGAAACTATGGCATTCTTGAGGGAATTCCGGAAGCGAAAAAGCTTTTTTCAGACCTTTTGAATATTCCTTCCGAAAATATATTCGTTGCAGGTAACTCGTCGCTCAATTTGATGTATGACACGGTTGCACGCGCTATGCTTTACGGCGTGCTTGGAAGTGCAAAGCCATGGTGCAAATTGCCCGTGGTTAAGTTCATTTGTCCGGCCCCCGGATACGATAGACATTTTGCTATTTGTCAATCTCTCGGCATTGAGATGATTACCGTTGATATGACTCCCGAGGGTCCTGATATGGACGCAGTTGAAGCGCTTGTTGCAAAGGACGAGAGCATCAAAGGAATTTGGTGTTGCCCGAAATATTCCAATCCCGAGGGCATTACTTATTCTCCTAAAACCGTTGAACGACTTGCAAAAATGGAAACTGCGGCAAACGATTTCCGTATCTTTTGGGATAATGCCTATGCCGTTCACGACCTTTATCCCGATAAACGTGACGAGCTTGTGGACATTTTTGATGTTTGCTTGACCTGCGGTCATATTGATAGAGTTTTCTATTTCGCATCCACCTCAAAAATTTCATTCCCCGGCTCGGGCGTGGCAATTTTTGCAACGAGTACACGAAATTTCAATCAAATACGTCCGATTTTGGCGGCGCAAACGATTGGCTTTGATAAGATTAATCAAATTCGTCACGTTAAATATTTCGGCACTGCAGATAATATTCGCGCGCATATGATGAAACTTGCGGAGATTATCCGTCCGAAATTTGATATTGTCAAAAATACACTTGAGCGCGAGCTTGGTGATAAGGGAATTGCCACTTGGACAGATCCCAATGGTGGATACTTTATTAGCTTGAACACGCTTGACGGATGTGCAAAGCGCACCTATCAGCTTGTTAAAAAGGCGGGGGTTGTGCTTACAACCGTTGGCGCGACCTATCCTTACGGCAACGACTTGCGCGATAGAAATATTCGAATTGCGCCGACCTATCCTTCAAACGATGAGCTTCAACAAGCGGTTGACGTCCTTTGCCTTTGTGTAAAGATCGCAAGCGTGGAGAAGATGCTTGATATCATTTAAGGTGTAAAAAATTGGGAACAACCGAGAGGTTGTTCCTTTTTTGCGTGTAAGTTCAAATTTTGATTTATAGTGGAAGTTACAAAGATAAAAAGGTCGCTTTTGAAAAAGCTCCGCAAAACTTTTTAATCGTGTTGGATTGAATAAACTCCGCGCAATGCGCGCGCCTGCACTTCTGACGCGCTTGGCGCAAATGTTTTCACCGCACAAGTGCGATAAAAACCGCGCTTTGCTATTCTGCACATAGAGTTTTTGATAGCAAAATGGCAACGCTTTTAGTAGCAAATCATAGATTTTCGAACTGCCTGGCAACAGTGAGAAAATCGTTATGTAATGTTTGATTTCAATCAAACATTACGATTTGCGCGGTTTTAATTCAACACCTACGATTAAAAAGTTTTGGGGTTATAGGGGGATTTTTCAAAATCCCCCTAAATTTTTTCCCAACTATCTTCTCCCCGATAAATCCCAATTTATCCCTCCTGTTTCCAATTTTTGTTATCCCCTTGACATTTTTTGCATAGATGATATAATTAAATTGTAAAATATTTACTAAAAGGAGAATTTTGATATGATGGATTTTTTGAACAGATTTTTTAATGACATTGGCAAGACAATCAAAGGCATTGCTCGTTTCACACTTGTGGCTGGGTCTATTTATGCTATTGTAACCGGATTGATGACAATGCTTGAGTATGGTGTGTACGGACTCACTTCCATAATTACGGGGATTATATCCGCCGCGTTTGCGTCAATCGTGCTTTACGGCTTCGGTCACCTGATTGAAAAGGTTGAAGAAATCGCGGATAATACAAGATACAGATAATTGAATACATAACTTAAAGCACCGTTCTTTGAACGGTGCTTTTGTGGTGAGAGGGAGTTCTTAAGATTTTGATTTGTCGGGGAGTTTGAATACGCAAACTGTGAGCGAATTTTCTCTAACAAAAGCCTTCTCTTGTGAGAGAAGGTGGATGCGAGCAGAGAGCACAAACGATTTTTATCTAATATGGGCGAGCAGACGGATGAGTAGTTAGAAACATTAAGAACTCCTCATCCGTCACACGCGCGATATTTAATTTATATCTTCAAATAATTTTCGCGTGTGACACCTTCTCCCACAGGAGAAGGCTTTAATTGGGTGCAAATTCGTTTGTGATTTTTCGATTGCAAATATTTCGATAAATCCCAATTTATATGTAAAAAAAAACAATTTTCAAAATCCTCTTGACATTTTTCGTTAAAGTGTTATAATAAAATTGCCAAACAAACTAAATATATACAGTTAATGGGTGTATTTTCTTTTTTTACAAGGGATATTTGTACCCTTTTTTAACCATACTTATGTTGCAATGAATTTGACAAAATGCAAATTCCGTGCAGCAGAAGTATGTTATACCCATCTGTATATAGTTTGTTTGGCGACGACTTGGGATTTGCGTTTTTGTGCGCTGGCTCATGTCGGCGCACTTTTTATTTTTTTGGGGGAAAACAAAATGGGACAAGAAACAAATATCGTTTTAGAAGGCAAGTATAAAGGTCAGGGGGTGTGTTTTAATACAAGTGATGGACTAGTTTGGATTGGAAATAGAATCCCTGAAAAATTTGACAATTTTTTCTATAAAGACACAGTTAACTCCGTTAATAAATTAGATGAAAAAGAATCTGATCTTCGTGATAAGGTTCATTTTTGGCTGGGTTCTGTAGCTGCTGCAGGAATGTCATCCGTTCAGGATTATATTGTTTTAGTAATATGGAAAGACGGTACAGAAAGTTTAATTAAAGTTAGAGATATTGCATATGAGAGTATTATTCGTAATTTAACCAAGAATCAGCCGATAATTGATTACGAGCCTCGTTATCGTCAAGCTATACTTGACTATGAGAGTAATGATTATATGAAAGTTGATAATGCGATGGAAGTTTTCAATTCTATTCCTACGTATAAGATGTCTGCTGAATATGCTAAAAAATGTGCCGAAAAGTTAAAAACTAATGATATGCGATTGCAAGAACAAAAACTTATGAAAGAAGGAGAAGCAAAAGCTCAAAAGTTATATAATCGCAAAATAATTCTATTCATATGTATGACGATTTTAAGTGGTTTGCTTATATTTGTAGCTGAGGACATCGATTTAGAGTTATGGATACCTATCACATCATTTATATGCTCTCTATTCCTGACAATTGTTTTGGCAAAAAATCGTTGATATAAGATGTATTATAATATACCAATATACAAAAACATCAAGGGAACTCTCGCGAGTTCCCTTGATTTTTTATTTAATTACAACCTTCTTAAAGTTCTTTTTACCACGTCTTACGAGGATTCCGTCTGCGAGGTCGGAAGCTGTGTATGATTGACGGAGATTTGTAATCTTTTCGTCATTTACTGTTACGCCGCCCTGTTCAACTGCGCGGCGTGCCTCTGAACGAGAGGGAACAAGCTCTGCCTTAACGAGCACGGAAAGAATGTCGATTGCGCCGTCAACGAGGTCTGCCTCGCAAAGCTCAACTGTGGGAGCGTTATCAGCGCCACCTGTGAAGAGCGAACGAGCCATTGCCTGCGCCTTTGTTGCTTCTTCTTCACCGTGAACGAGTTTTGTAAGCTCGTATGCAAGGATTTCCTTTGCGGTGTTAAGCTGTGCGCCCTCCCAAGAATCCATCGCATTGATTTCGTCAAGAGGAAGGAATGTGAGCATTCTAATGCACTTAAGAACGTCTGCATCACCTACGTTTCTCCAGTACTGATAGAAATCGAAGGGAGTAGTCTTGTTTGGGTCGAGCCATACAGCACCTGAAGCGGTTTTACCCATCTTCTTGCCTTCGGAGTTAAGAAGAAGTGTGATTGTCATCGCGTGCGCGTCCTTGCCGAGCTTTCTTCTGATAAGCTCAGTACC
>JAZQUS010000072.1:0-4693 GCA_045631445.1 Eubacteriales bacterium | reverse complement strand
TATTTTGAATACCGAACCACAGGGGCTTTGTGTCATATTTTGAAGTGTCGCTATTGCGGCGCGACGTCGGGATCGTCAGAAGCTCACGTGTGGACGGCTAACGATATAGAAGATACTGCTAAATGTAAAATATGCAACTATGTAAAAATTCTCGCCCCGGGCGAATTCGTTCCAATAATAAAAACAAAAATCGAAATCGAAGAAGAAACTGAATAGCTTTACATAAATTTATCCCCCAAACGCGTGGCGTTTGGGGGCATTTTGTTAATTCGGAGATTAATTGATATGCTTAATAGTAGAAGTCGTGGAGTCCGATGCGCGCGGCGAAGGGGCGGTTTTTACTTATCCAGTTGCTTGTGGCAATTCGTGGATTGAAGAAAAACAATACACCGGGGACTATTTCGTATCCTTCGAGCGCGATTTTTGCCGCGATTATACTCTCTTGGCTCGGCGTATTATAAACCGTGCCTGTAAAGGCGGGGGTGAACTGTATGCCGTGCTTGAAGTCGAAGATTACACCATAAATCGTGTTGGGGTAGCGACTATCCTTCACGCGATTGAGCACTACGTTGCCAACTGCAATTTTGCCTTCGATTATTTCACCGCCTGCTTCCGCCTCAATTATGCGAGAGAGCCAATAAAGCTCTTGTGGGTCATAGTAGCTTTCCGCATCAACAAGCGTCCAGGTTGCTTTGGTAAGATTCACGGAATAATTGCTCGCATTCCATTTCACGTCAAGCTCAAGAGCTCTTGCAAGTGGACGAATGGGCACGTAAAGAGAGCCGTTTATGTTCTTAACCTCACCTACACCGTAAAAATATCTTCCGTTTACGGATATGTATTTTTTGCCCGTGGTTACGGTGATGGTCAAGTTCTCGAATTTAACCGTTGCCGTTCTTGTAGCGTGGTTATAGGTAATTTTGCAATCCTTTGAGTTTTCTGCAAGCTTACGGAGTGGCACATAGGTTATTGAATCGATTAAAAGCGCTTCGCTGCCATCAACTCTTTTGCCTTCGATGTAAATCGGGATTTCCTTGTAGCTTTGCTTTTGCGTTGCGGATGCGCCGATGGGAAAGAGCATCAAAATTGCCATTGCGCACGCAAAAATGCTTAAAATTTTGATTTTTTTAGTCATAAAAACGTCCTTTCTTTAGATTTTTAAAAAAACATCTCCTTTCATAGATTTGACGGATACTGATTTCCGCCTTGTCTATATTTTATCATTAAAATAAAAGTGTTTCAACCCTCAATAAAAGGAAGAAAAGGTTGCATTTGGTGTATTGACAAGTTTCTACATATTTGATATAATGATTATGTATGCGAGGTGATAAAAATGGCAAACAAAAATGAGGTTCTTGCAGATGTTTTGCGTCCGCAGAGCTTTGACGATATAGTTGGACAAGCCCATCTTTTCGGTGAGCGCGGTATTTTGCGCAAGATGATGGACAAGGGAAGAATGAGCAATATGATTTTCTTTGGTCCTCCCGGAACGGGTAAAACAACTGCGGCAAGTATTATTGCAAAACAGTCGGGTATGGACTTTTATAGAATTAACGCGACAAGTGCAACACTTTCTGACGTTAAGGATATTATTGCTCAGACCAACAACGTTTTCGGGTTTGGTGGTATTTTGCTCTATATTGACGAAATTCAATATTTTAACAAGAAGCAACAGCAGGCACTTCTTGAATATATGGAGGACGGCAGAGTTACGCTTATTGCTTCTACAACCGAAAACCCTCATTTTTATATATATAATGCTATTATTTCGCGCTCAACCTTGTTTGAATTCAAGCCCGTACAGAAGAATGAGCTTGCAAGGGCACTTGATAGGGCATTGAATTTTCTTAATGAGAGGGATGAAACGAAGGTTTGTGCAAGTGTTGAAACGCTTGAATATATTGCTCAATGCTCGGGAGGTGACGTTCGACACGCAATCAATCTGCTTGAAGGGGCATATTATGCTTGCGACGGTGAAATTGATGTTGAACTTGTGAAAACACTTCACATTCCCGTTGATAACTTCTCTGACGATGCTCATTTTGATTTGCTTTCGTGTTTGCAGAAGTCGATTAGGGGATCTGATCCTGATGCGGCAGTGTTCTATCTTGCAAAATTGCTTCATTGCGGTGAGCTTTTGTCGGTTTGCAGACGCTTGCAGGTGATTGCAAGTGAAGACATAGGACTTGCATATCCGATGGCGGCGGCAATTACTAAAGCTTGTTGTGATTCTGCGCGCGAGCTTGGAATGCCCGAGGCGGCTATTCCGCTTGCGAATGCTGCGGTTATGCTTGCGACGAGTCCAAAGTCAAATGCGTCATATAATGCGTATTTTTCCGCGAAGGCAGACGTTAAGGAGGGACTTGGAAAGGAAATTCCAAATCATTTGCGTTCACCTTTGTATCAGGGATACAAGTATCCTCACGATTTTGAAAATCATTACATTAAACAACAATATCTTCCTAATGATATTAAAAACAAGCAATATTATGTGTACGGTGACAACAAAACTGAACGCGCCGCAAGGGAATATTGGGAAAAAATAAAGAAATAGGAGTTTTTTATGGAAAACAAATTAATTTTTAAGGTGTTATCACTTCTTTTGGCGCTTGTATTGCTGACGAGTATGCTCTTCGGTTGTTTTGATGTGCCTAACATTGATGATACTTTTAGCACTACAACTACTGGTGACATGACAACTGGCAACGTTGTTAGACCTGAGGGTGAGCACGTTGATGCAAATAATGACGGTTGGTGTGATGTTGAGGAGTGCGGAATTTACGTTATAGAAACCATTGATTTCTATAATTTCAATGACCTTCACGGCAAATTTGAGAATATGGATGACAATGAGGGTGTTGACGAGCTTACTACATACCTCGAAAATAGAAAGAATATTGACGAGCACGTTGTTATTCTTTCAACAGGGGATATGTGGCAGGGCGGTACTGCATCAAACGGTACTCACGGAAGAATCATTACTGATTGGATGAATTATCTTGGATTTGATGCGATGGCTCTTGGTAATCACGAATTTGACTGGGGTCAGGATGCTATTAAGGAGAATGTTTCTGCTGCTGAATTTCCAATTCTTGCAATCAATATTTATGATAACGCAACAGGACAGAGAGTTGATTACTGTCAACCTTCCGTTATGATCGAGCGCGGTGGTGCGCAGATCGGTATTATTGGTGCTATTGGAGATTGCTATTCTTCTATTTCTTCTGATAAAACACAGGGAATTAACTTCAAGGTTGGTAGCGCGCTTACCTCTCTTGTTAAAGCGGAAAGTGTAAAATTGCGTGAGGCGGGTGCTGACTTGATCGTTTATTTGATTCACGACGGTACGACCTACAGTGATATGGATATATCGGATTATTATGATATTTCGCTTTCAAGCGGTGGATACGTTGACCTTGTATTTGGCGGGCATACTCATAGCTACTATATCACAACCGATGCTTACGATGTTTATCACCTTCAAGGTGGCGGTGACAACTCCAAGGGAATTGCTCACGTCGAACTTAACGTTAATTTTGCCAATGGTAATATTGATATTAATGTTACTGATTATGTTGAGGTTAATAGCGTGAAGAACCTTGATGACGCTCCTATCGTTCAGGAATTGCTTGACAAATATTGGGACGAGATTGGTTGGATGTATGACAGTCTTGGCTACAATGCAACAATTCGTAAAAGCAACGCTATTAAATCAATGGTTGCTAAACTTTATTACGAAGCGGGCGTTGAAAAATGGGGTGATAAATATGATATAGTTCTTGCCGGAGGAAGCTTGAATACTAGATCTCCTTATGATCTTGCGGCAGGGGAAGTATTGTATGGCGATTTGCAGACAATTTTGCCTTTTGACAATGCTCTTTATCTTTGCAGAATAAAAGGAAGCAATCTCAAGTCAAAGTTTTTGAATAATAGTAGCTATACTGTATATTCAACAATTTCTTCTTCTCAGGTTAAGGATAACCAATATTACTATATCGTTGCGGATAGTTGGACTGCTCTTTATGCTTGGGCTCAATGTGAAACGGTTGAATTATATGATGAAACAACCTACGCTCGCGATTTGCTTGCTAAATATATTCAAAGCGGTGGTTGGAGTAAATAATTCTTCATATATAATATAATGTAGAAAACGGACTAATTTTAGTCCGTTTTTGCGTTTGTGCATTTATTTGAGTGTGTAAAAACAAAAAAGCACCACAAAGTGGTGTATTATAAGGTATGGGAAGGTTCGTTGTGCGAACTATTTTTGCCCACGAGATTGCTCGCGAGCGGCAATCGTCGTTTGGCCAAAAATGCGAACCCAATCCCGCGCAAGCGCGGTGATGGGTTTGCCGATGCGCACCGCATCGGCAAAATAAAAATAGGAGTGCTTTTGCACTCCTATTTTTATTTTGGTGACCCGTACGGGAATCGAACCCATGTTTTCAGCGTGAGAGGCTAACGTCTTGACCGCTTGACCAACGGGCCGTGTCAACGTAAAATAATATACCATAACTAATTTAATTTGTCAATAGTTTTTGTGCAAAAAAAATTCAAAAAAAGACAAACTTTTTTCACAAAAGGTATTGACAAGAGGGAAAGAATGTGGTAATATAAGCAAGTCGCAATTGCGAGGGCTGAGGAAAGCACGAAAAAAGTTAAAAAAACTTTAAAAAAGTACTTGACAAAGGCA
>JAZQUS010000071.1:0-5366 GCA_045631445.1 Eubacteriales bacterium | reverse complement strand
TTTGGCGGGAGGGAAAACCCCTCCCCTACAGATTTGTGCGTAGCCATTTTGCTATCAAAACGGCTATATGCAGAGTAGCAAAGCGTGGTTTTTTCGTTTGTTTGCAAACGGAAAAACATTTGCGCCAAGCGCGTCAGAAGTAAAGGCGCACGATTTGCGCGGTCTAAATTATTACCCACCTATAAAAGTTTTGCGTGCGGGGTTCCCCGAAGCGACATTTATGAGCTTTGGGGGTTCGCGCGATGCTTTTTCAAAAGCGACCTTTTTTACTTTGTAACTCCCCGATAAATCAAAATTTAAAACTCAAAAAATATAAACTCATCAAGATTGGAGGCAACTATGTTTAAAATTTTAATTGCAGAGGACGACAGAGAGCTTCGTCAACTTTTTTCTCACATTTTGACTAAAAACGGATATTTCACGCGAGGTGTTTCAAATGGAAAGGAAGCACTTGATGCGATGGACAAGGATTATTATGACCTAATTATTTCGGACATTATGATGCCCATAATGGACGGCTATGAGCTTGTGCGTCTGCTTCGAAGCACGGGAAATAAAACTCCTATAATGATGATTACAGCAAAGGATGCATTTGAGGATATGGATCGTGGCTTTTCCTCGGGAACAGATGATTATATGGTAAAGCCAATTAATATCAATGAAATGGTACTTCGCGTTGGCGCGCTTTTGCGTCGCGCTCAAATGATAAATGACCGCAAATTAATCGTTGGCAAAACGATTTTGGAGCTTGATTCCCTCTCAGTTTATACAGAAAACGAAAATTTAATCCTTCCTCAAAAGGAATTTATGCTTCTTTATAAAATGGCATCCTATCCGGGCAAAATCTTCACTCGCCATCAGCTTATGGACGAGATTTGGGGATATGATAATGAAAGTGATACGCACACCGTTGACGTACATATTGCTCGTTTGCGCGAAAAATTTAAAAACAATACCGATTTTAAAATTGTTACAATGCGAGGTGTGGGATATAAGGTGATCAAAATATGAAAGAAAATGATATAACTCACATCACAAAAGAAAAAGAGCGATTTCAAAGTGCAAGAAAAATAAGTCAGCGATTTAATCTTCGTTTTCGACTCATTCTTATAGTTACATTTGAAATACTTGCAAGTATTCTCCTTGCAATAGGTATGGATATTATTTGCAAATGGCTTTTTGCAGATGTTTGGAATATTCCTCTTTTTATAGAACTTGTGATAATTGCTATTTTAGTAGGTGTATTCGCTACAAATGCGCTCACGCGTTGGTTTATCAAACCTATCAAAAACGTCGGTCACGCAATGGAAAAAATATCCGAGGGCGATTTTTCGGTGCGCCTTGAAACGAAATCCAATTCAAAGGAAATTCGCGAGATATTTTCGGGCTTTAATATGATGGCAGAGGAGCTTCAATCAACAGAAATACTTAAAAGCGACTTCGTTTCAACTGTTTCTCACGAATTTAAAACACCAATCAGCGCAATTGAGGGCTATTCGATGCTCTTGCAGGATGACGACAATCTCACAGACGAGCAAAAAGAATACCTTCAAAAGATAATTTTCAACACTCAACGTCTTTCCTCTCTTACAGGTAGCATTTTACTTCTTTCAAAGCTCGAAAATCAATCCATAGTTTCAAACAAAACATCCTTTGATCTTGACGAGCAAATAAGAAAATCCATACTCATGCTTGAGAGTGCGTGGGAGCAAAAGAAAATCGAATTTGACGTTGATTTGGAGGATACCGATTTCGTTGGAAATGAGTCCCTCTTGCATCACATATGGGACAATCTAATTTCAAACGCAATAAAATTCAGTCATCAGGGAGGAAAGGTTAGCATAAAGCTTCAAAATCTTGAAAATAAGGTGATTTTTACTATTTCCGATAACGGAATTGGAATTAGTGAAGAAGAAAAAAATCATATCTTTGATAAATTTTATCAAGCCGACTCTTCGCATAAGCAGGAAGGCAACGGACTGGGTCTTGCCCTTGTAAAAAAGATCGTTGACATTGAAGGCGGTGAGATTTTCGTTCAAAGCAATGACGAGTGCGGGTGTACGTTTACAGTAGTGATGAATAAATAGAATTTTTCCACAAAAAAAGGGGCTGTCTCAAATGCGAATTTAGAGCGTTTGAGACAGCCTCTTTTTGATTTATGTACTTAATTAGTCAAGGAATCCCTTAAGGTGACGTGCGCGGCTTGGATGACGGAGCTTGCGGAGTGCTTTAGCTTCAATCTGACGAATACGCTCACGAGTAATGTCAAATTCCTTACCAACCTCCTCAAGTGTACGGCTTCTGCCATCATAAAGTCCGAAACGGAGCTTAATTACGTGCTCCTCACGAGGTGTGAGAGTGTGCAATTCTCTTTCAATTACTTCGCGCAAAATAGTTGCGGACGCAATTTCAGATGGCTGTGGTGCATCATCGTCAGGAATGAAATCACCAAGATGGCTATCTTCTTCTTCACCAATGGGAGTTTCAAGAGAAACGGGATCCTGTGCAATCTTCATAATCTCTCTAACCTTTTCAGCAGACATACCCATCTTTTCACCAATTTCGTCTGCAGTTGCTTCTCTGCCAAGCTCCTGAAGCATCTGACGGCTATATCTTGAAACCTTATGGATAGTTTCAACCATATGAACGGGAATACGGATTGTTCTTGCCTGGTCTGCAATGGCTCTTGTAATTGCCTGACGAATCCACCAAGTAGCATATGTTGAGAACTTAAAGCCCTTTTCGTAGTCAAACTTTTCAACCGCCTTCATAAGACCAATATTACCTTCTTGAATAAGGTCAAGGAAAAACATACCCTTACCAACATAACGCTTTGCGATACTTACAACAAGACGAAGGTTTGCTTCAACGAGCTTTAACTTTGCATCCTCGTCACCCGCAGCCATTTTTTCGGCAAGAACCTTTTCTTCTTCTGCAGAAAGAAGCGGAACTCGACCTATCTCCTTAAGATACATACGAACGGGGTCGTCAATTTGAACACCACCCTGTTCGAGAAGCTTTTCCATACTGTCACTTGTTGAAAGCTTTTCAACCTCAGATTCGATTTCTGAAATCTCTGCACTCGAAAGCTCACCAATCGGAACATCACTCTCGGTGATTGTTTCATAGAGCTTATCAAGGGAATCCATATCGAAATCCATTTCTTCAAGTGCTTCATCAAGATTAATGGAATTAATACCCTCTTTTTTTCCCTTTTCAATAAGCTCGTCAATATCAAGTTTTTTGTTTGTTTCTTTTTTCATTTTATATATCCCCTGTTTTTATTTTCTTTTGTTTTTTAATTGCTCCTGCTTTGCGCGAAGAATTGCAAATTTGTCACCGTTATCGGTTGAATTTTTCTTTTCCCTTTCCGTTTTGAGTGCGGATATTGATACATCAAGAATATCGTATCCGTTCTCGGTAAGAGACAGTCTGTTTTGTCTCATTTTTTCAAGGCGTCCCATCTCATCTGCGGTAAAGAATTGACCAAGCATAGAATAAAGGAATTCACCGTTAGTTTTCGAAACTTCAATTATTGCCTCAAACACTTTTTTGCCAAATGCAGTAACAAAATCGTCAGCATTCAGCTCAATTTTGCCCGAGATAACGCCCTGCCTGTATTCATCGTAGATAAGAAGTAACCCGAGAATATTTTCCTCAAGCGCATTTGCTTGAATATTCTTAATTGCATCTGGATTAACTCTATCGCCAACGTGCTTAATAGACATCTGCGCCTGCTTCGACTCATTTTGCTTAAACTCCTTGACTCTCTTCCTAATAATCAACTCAACGTTGTTACGAAGAACGTCAACGGGTAGCTTCAGCATTTCACTTGCTTTGGATAAGAACACCTCTCGTTCAACGCTTGAATTTGAGTCTGCAATTATCTCGCAAATTGCCTTTGACGCCTTAATTTTATCGTCGGGAAGTTGCAAATCAAGTCCCACAATGGCTCGCGAAACCTTGAAATCAAAGCCCGTTCTACTCTCACCAAGCAATGCCTTAAATCGTTCAGCTCCAAATTTTCTTATGTACTCATCAGGGTCTTTAGCATTATTCAACTTCAAAATTCTGACCTCAAGGCCAACCTCGTTGAGTATCTGTATTGCCCTATCCGTTGCTCTTTGACCTGCATCGTCGGAGTCATAGAGCAAAATGACCTTTTTGGTGTATTTGGTAAGCATTCTTGCCTGCTCCGAGGTGAGCGCAGTACCCAAGGTTGCAACCGCATTTTCAACTCCTGCAGAGTGGAGCGCGATAACGTCCATATATCCTTCACAAAGAATTATCTGCTCCGAGCAATGATTTTTTGCATAGTTAAGAGCAAACAAATTCTTGCTCTTTTTAAAGCCGGGAGTATCCGAAGAGTTAAGATATTTCGGCTTTGAATCGTCCATAACTCGTCCGCCAAAAGCAATTACGTTGCCTGTAACGTCAATAATCGGGAAGATGACTCTATTTCTAAAGTAATCGTAAAGATTTCCCTTTTGACTCTTTCCGCAAAGGAATCCATCAATAAGCTCCTGCTCGGTAAATCCCTTGCTTTTCATATGATTTGTTAAAGCAAAGAAGTTGTTGGGAGCATAACCAAGACCGAAGCGCTTAATTATCAAAGGACTTAACTTTCGTGTTCCCGCAAGATAATTCATTGCTTCAAAGCCAACTTCCTTGTCAAAAAGATTTTCGCGAAAGAACCTTGCCGCCTCCAAATTCATTTCATAAACTCTTTTGCGGCTCATTCCCATTCGAGCAACCTCGTTTTTGTCCTGCGGAATGGTTATACCTGCACGCGTTGCCAAAAATTCAACTGCCGATGGATAATCGAGATTTTCTGCCCTCATCACGAAGTTGATGGCATCACCACCTGCACCGCAGCCGAAGCAGTAGAAACTGTTGGTTCGCGAAAACACCGTAAAGGACGGAGATTTCTCACTGTGGAAGGGACAAAGCCCCTGCATATTAGAGCCCGCGCGCTTCAAACTAACGTATGAGCCAATAATGTCATTTATATCCGTTCGCGCAATAACTTCTTCAATTATTTCTCGTGGAATTAACACAGTGTTCCTCCTTTCTTTCGGCTTAATTTTATCACATATGTTAATATACGCAAAAATAATCAAAAATACTTTTTTATTTTCAAACTTTTTTGCTTTTTTTATTCTTTTTTATCATTTTTTATGCGCTTTTGGGGGAGATTTAATGATTTAGATAAATTGTAGATTTAGCGGGGAGAAGATAGTTAAGAAAAGATTTAGGGGGATTTTGAAAAATCCCCCTATAACCCCAAAACTTTTTAATCGTGGGTATTAAATTAATCCGCGCAAATCGTATTGTTTGATTGAAATCAAACAATACATAACGATTTT
>JAZQUS010000070.1:0-21956 GCA_045631445.1 Eubacteriales bacterium | reverse complement strand
AGTGTTTGATTTTAATCAAACACTACGATTTGCGCGGATTAAATTAACACCCACGATTAAAAAGTTTTGGGGTTATAGGGGGATTTTTCAAAATCCCCCTAAATCTTTTCTCAACTATCTTCTCCCCGATAAATCCCAATTCACCCACAAAAAAGAAGAGTGAGATTTACCTCACTCTGCTTTTTTATTAAAATACGAATTTGGTCAACACAAATATGATAAGAGCCGCCTGCAAGATAATGATGAGGGGAATACCAATCATAAACTTTTTGTGTTGTGTTTTGTGTCTGATTGCGAACATTGTAAGAAGCATTGCAACCGAGCCACCGAGAGCGGACCACATAAGGAGAGTTGCCTCGGGAACTCTGCGCTTGCCTGTTCCTGCAATCTTTTTATCGTAAATTGTAACGATAATGGAAATGAGTGAAACTACTAAAACGTAGATAACACAAGCGGAAACAAGGGGATATTTAACAATCAATTCAAGCATAATAAATCTCCTTTTATTTTATTTCTTGGGGAATGAGTCTTTAAGACCAACCACACGGTTGAAGGTGTTCTCGTATTTAGAATCCTTGCAATAGTAACCGTCGCGCACGAACTGGAATTTTTCACCTGCGCTCGCATCAAGAAGGCAGGGCTCAACCTTGCAATGCTCAACCTTTACAAGAGAATTGGGGTTGAGATAATCGTTGTATGTCTTGTCCTCGGGAATATCGTTTGTATTTTCGATTGTAAAGAGATTATCATAGAGCATCAATGTTGCTTCTTCGCAATAGGTTGCGGAGAGCCAATGGATTGTGCCCTTAATCTTTCTGCCGTCAACTGGCATACCGTTTCTTGTTTCAAGGTCAGCGGTGCAATGGATTTCCTTAACTGTTCCGTCCTCGTTTTTGATGATTTCGTTGCACTTAACGATGTAAGCGCCCATCAAACGAACCTCTCCCTCGGGCTTCATGCGGAAGAATTTTGGTGGTGGAACTTCGGCAAAGTCGCTTTCGTCGATGTAAAGCTCGCGAGTGAAGGCAACCTGTCTTGTTCCTGCGCCTTCCACGGAAGGATTGTTGGGAACTTCAAAATATTCAACCTTGTCTTCGGGATAGTTTGTAACAACCACCTTAATAGGATTTTTAACGCAAATTCTTCTGCTTGCGGTGACATTAAGCTCTTCACGAATGCAATGCTCAAGCATTTCGATGTCAACAAGTGAGTTTGCCTTTGCAACACCCGCGCTTCTTACGAAATTGAAGATGGAAGTTGGGGTATATCCACGTCTGCGGAGCGCACAGATTGTGGGCAAACGGGGGTCGTCCCAACCATCAACCATATTGTTTTCAACAAGGTAACGAAGGTATCTCTTACTCATTACTGTGTGAGTAACGTTAAGGCGAGCGAACTCTCTCTGCTTGGGATTGGGCTTGTTGTCGATGCCGATATTATTGATAACCCACTCGTAAAGGGGACGGTGGTTTTCAAATTCAAGTGAGCAAAGGGAGTATGTGATGCCCTCAAGCGCGTCCTGAATGGGATGCGCGTAGTCATAAAGAGGATAGATGCACCATTTATCACCCTGACGGTGATGAGAAGTGTGAACTATTCTGTAAATCGCAGGGTCACGCATGTTGAAGTTGGGGGATGCCATATCAATTTTTGCACGTAGTGTGCGAGTGCCGTCCGCGAACTCACCGTTTTTCATTCTTTCAAACAAATCAAGGTTTTCCTCAACGCTACGGTTACGGTATGGGCTTTCCTTACCGGGTTGTGTGAGTGTTCCGCGGTATTCTCTCATCTCGTCGGCAGAAAGGTCGCAAACGTATGCCTTGCCGTCCTTGATGAGCTTAATTGCGAATTCATAGCACTTATCAAAATAGTCAGAGCCGTAATAAATTCCGCCCGTGGGAATTGCACCGAGCCAATGAAGGTCCTCGTAGATGGACTCAACGTATTCGTTGTCCTCTTTAGCAGGGTTTGTATCGTCATAACGAAGATTAAACTTACCGCCATACTTCTTTGCGGTTTCATAGTTAATCATAATCGCCTTCGCAGAGCCGATGTGGAGATATCCGTTGGGCTCGGGAGGGAAACGAGTGATAATATTTATATCAGGATTTTCTGCCAAATCCGCATCAATTATATCGTGTATAAAGTTGGAGCTAATTTCTTCCATAATAGTTCTCCTAAATTAGAATTTTGCAAGCATAGAATCAATTCTTGCAATTGTTTCATCGTAACCGATGATCTGCATTACTGTGTAGAGGTCGGGGGCGTTTGTCTTGCCTGTAACCGCAACACGAATGAACATGGAAACGTCTGCAACGTTACCTCCGAAGCTTTCGGGATTTGCCTTATATTCCTTCATATCTGCAGCGTAGCCAATTTCAGTTGCGATAGCTTTGATTTTTTCAAACCAAGTGTTCATATCATCACTGTAGTCATAGCTTGCCTTGAAGAGTTCAAGAGCTTTCTTAATATCCTCTGCTTTTAAGTTTTCGGGATATTCCTCTTTGATTTCAAACAAAGGAGCAAAGAAGAAGCCCATATAATCCTTCGCATCGGACCATTTTGCAAGGTCTTTTCTTGGCTTCTTGCCACCGCGTCCGATTGCAAGAATTTGCTTGGACATTTCTTCATTCTCGCGAAGAAGTGTAGCAAATTCAACATCGAATTCATTTGCCCAGTCAATGAGTCTTTCGTAAACTGTGTCTGCATCCATTCGGGATATTACGTTCTTTGAAACGTCGGTGAGCTTATTAATATCATAAAGACAACCTGAGCTTGACATCTTCTTGAGTGAGAAGGGGAAGTCGGTATATTTCTTGTCGGGATTTTGCGCGTGCCAGTCCTCGTAGTTGGAGTTGAGAAGTGTCATAACGTATTCAACAACGCAGTCCTTATCATAACCAAGCTCGCGGTAGTATTCCATGTTAGAACCAAGGTCGCGCTTTGAGAATTTCTTTTTTGAGCCGTTTTCACCCATCTGCATAATGGGGGAGATGTGCGCGTATTTGGGAAGCTTAAATCCAAGGAAGCGGAAGAGCATAATATGACGTGACAAGCTTGCATACCATTCGTCACCACGTATAACGTGGGTTGTTCCCATCAAGTGATCGTCAACCGCGTGTGCAAAGTGGTATGAGGGAACTCCGTCACTCTTAAGAAGAACTTCGTCACGGTCGTTTTCGGGCAATTCACGGTCGCCTTTTATAAGGTCGGTGAACTTAATCTTCTTGTCGGGGTCACCGTCGGAGAGCATACGAAGAACGAATGGATCACCTGCTTCAAGGTGCGCCTTAACCTCATCAAGAGTGAAGTTACGGTTCTTGAGCATTTCTTCTCTCTGCTCACCGTTGTCCTCGTGCCAGTCCTTTGATTTAACCTCTGCTTTTTTATCAACTGAGTTAAGTGCTTCAAGTTCCTCTTTAGTTGTGAAAACAGGGTATGCTTTGCCTTCTTCAACGAGCTTTTTAGCAAAAACGTGATAGATATCAACTCTGTTTGATTGCTTGTAAGGACCGTAAGCACCGCAGTCTGTGAGATTTCCGTTTTCGTCGAGAATTGCGCCCTCGTCGAAAGTGATTCCGTAATAATTAAATGTCTTTATAAGACTTTCCGCAGCACCTGCAACCTCGCGCTTTGCGTCGGTATCTTCAATTCGAAGGTAGAAAACACCACCACTTTGATGAGCAAGGCGCTCACCAACGAGCGTGGGGAAAAGTCCGCCAAAGTGAACAAATCCTGTGGGGCTTGGAGCAAAACGAGTAACCTTTGCACCCTCGGGCAACTGACGTGCAGGGTACATTGCTTCAACCTCTTCAGGAGTTTTTGTTACGTGTGGGAAAAGTAAATCAGCTAAAAGTTTGTAATCCATAGTATTTAAATTCCTTTCGGTTATATATCAAAAATAGTATTTAAGTCTTTCGATGGCTTGTTTTAATGTGGAGCGTTCTCCGTGACCGGAATATAGCCAACGGTTTTCGTTTTTTGCAATTTCAGAGAGCCTTTGAATTGATAATTTAAGCGCACTCATATCTCCGCCATAGAGATCGCACCTGCCAAAGCCTTCGGCAAAAATCGTGTCACCACTTAAAAGTGAATCCCCCGTGTCATAGCACACGGAACCCTTTGTGTGACCCGGAGTGTGCAAAATGGTAATTTTTTCATCACCCAAAAAAAGAATATCACCTTCGCGAAGTAAAGCATCTGCTTTTTCAATAGTGAATTCATTTCCTGTGAATGTGCGATAGGCATTTTTATCGGAGTCGGTGAGCATTTCGTCATCAAATTCGTGAACGTAAAGCGGAGCACCCGTTTCGTTTCTCAATTCCTGCGCGCGCCAAATGTGGTCGAAATGACCGTGAGTTAAAAGGATGCCTTTTAACTTAAGATTGCACTCATTGAGTGCCGCAATTATCTTTTTTTCTGAAATTGAAGGGTCAACTACAAACGCCTCGTTTCCGTTGTGAACGATGTAACAATTTGAAGTAAAACCTACGGTGGGAAGGGAAATTATCTCCATATTTCCTCCAAAATTAGAATAATCATAATATTATAGCACAAAAAAATAGATTTATCAATAGAGAATAATAAAATATATCTTGATTTTTTGCGATTTTTCAAGCAATCATATATGGACATTGTGAAAAATGCACAAAAAACGAGCGTGAATTTCTACATTCGGTGTTAATAAATATCAAGAAAACACTTGAAAAATAAAGAAAAAATGTGTATAATAGATTTCAAGGTGGAAAATTATTGCCCGAAATGTATTTTTGGTTATTAATTTAGCATTTTACATATTAATTTGAAAGGGCTCGGCAAAAGCCGGGCAAGGTAAATTCCTATGCAAAACATTGAAACAAAAAGAATTAGAACTTTGGCCCTCCTCGGTCATAGCGGAAGTGGTAAAACCTCTCTTGCAGAAGCAATGCTTCATATAGCAGGCGCGTCTGACAGATTTGGTAACATCACTGACGGTACAACAGTTTGTGACTACGATCCCGAAGAAATCAAGCGTGGTTTCTCTCTTGCATCAAAGGTAGCTCCTTTTATGTGGAAGAATACAAAGATTAACGTTCTTGATACTCCCGGTTTCCTTGACTTCGTTGGTGAAGTTAAGCAGTCACTCAGGGTTGCAGATGCTGCTCTTATCCTTGTTGACGGTAAAGCAGGTATCGAAGTTGGTACAGAGCTTGCTTGGGACTACGCGCAGGAATCAAATCTTCCTACTGCATTCTTTATTAATAAATTTGACGATAACGAAGCAAGATTTGGTAGAGTTCTTGACTCTCTCCATGAAAAATTCGGTAAAAATATTTGTCCTTTGACAATTCCTATGGTTCAGGACGGTAAGGTAGTTGGTGCTATCGACCTTATTAAGCAGGAAGCACACGTATTTAACGATAAGGGTCAGCACTCCATTCAGGGTGTTCCCGCTGAAAGCGTAGAAGCAATGGAAAAATATCGTGACATGCTTATGGAAGCGGTTGCTACAACTGACGAAGACCTTATGGAAAAATTCTTCGAGGGTGAAGAAATCACACCTATGGAAGCTCTTAATGCAGTTCACGAAGGCGTTATTCACGGTGATATCGTTCCCGTTCTTTGTGGTGCTGCTACAAAGCTTTGGGGTGTTTGGTCACTTCTTGACGTTATCGACGAATCCTTCCCCAGACACACAGCAAAGGGAAGCGAGCTTCTTGAAAGTGGAGACGAAAAGGAAATCGAGCCCGAAGGTGAAACAGCTCTCTTCGTATTCAAGACAGTATCTGACCCATTCGTTGGTAAGATGTCATTCTTCAAGGTTATGAACGGTACACTTCGTAAGGATATGCTCCTTAAGAATACAACAACTGATACAAACGAAAAGATGTCCCATATCTATGTAATTAAGGGTAAGACTCAGACAGAGGTTGACACTCTTTGCTGCGGTGATATTGGTATGACAGCTAAGCTTGCTAATACAAATACAGGTGATACACTTGCTTGGAATAGTGATATTCACTATGCAAGAACAACATATCCCGAGCCCTTCATGGCACAGTCCATTTCTCCTCTTTCCAAGGGTGATGAAGATAAGATTTCTCTTGGCGTAACAAAGCTTTGTGAAGAGGATAAGACAATTAAGTTTGAAAATAACCCCGAAACACATCAGCTCGTTCTTTACGGTATGGGTGATATGCACATTTCCGTTATCGAAGCGAAGCTCAAAACAAGATTTGGCGTATCCGTAAAGCTTGACCTTCCTAAGATTGCGTACCGTGAAATGATCACAAAGAGAGTTCAGGTTCAGGGTAAACACAAGAAGCAGTCCGGTGGTCACGGTCAGTACGGTGACGTTAAGATTGAATTCTTCCCCGGTGAAGAAGAAGGTCTTACATTTACAGAATCTACAGTAGGTGGTTCCGTTCCTAAAAACTTCCACCCTGCAGTTCAGAAGGGTCTTGAAGATTCTATGAAGCGCGGTGTTTACGGCTATCCCGTAATCAAGCTTGCTGCTAACCTCTTCGATGGTTCTTACCACGACGTTGACTCTAACGAAATGTCCTTCAAGATGGCTGCAAATCTTGCATACAAAGAATGTATGAAGCTTGCTAACCCCGTTCTTCTTGAGCCCGTTGGTGATCTTGCAGTAACAGTTCCCGAATCTTACGTTGGTGACGTTATGTCCAACCTCAATAAGAGACGTGGTAGCGTTATGGGTATGGATCCCGCTGCTAAGCGCGGTTACACAACTATCAACGCAACAATTCCTAAGGCAGAAATCCTTGACTATGTAATCACACTCCGTGCTATGACACAGGGTAGAGGTAGCTTCACATTTGCAGAAACAGGCTATGAACAGGTTCCTATGAATATCGCTATGAAGATTAAGGAAGAAAACGCTACAAACGAAGAATAATTCAAAAGCTTACAGGCGGAGAAAATCTCCGCCTGATTTTTCTTTTAACAAGTAAAAGGCACTCAAACGAGTGCCTTTTGTGTATTATTTTGATTGGAAGTTAAGTTCGTTGAGAATCTTACCCTCAGCAGTTCTAACTGCGATAACGCAGCCTGCGTAGTATGATTTTCCGTTCCAGTTACAAGGAACGATTTCAACTGTGATTTCTTCACCTGCAAACTGTTTAAGCCAGCTATACTGGTTAGCGCTTGATGAGTAAAGAGTTATCTTTTGACCGTTGGGAGTGATGAGCTTAATATTTGTGTAGTAAGCTGTTTCTTCAACAACGATTGTACCATTTGCAACGTAAACCTCAGTTGAGTGGTCTTCATCTGCATTGAGCGCATAGAAATCATCAAGAGTTTTGTTTGTGATGAAGGAAGCGGTTGAATATTCGTGCTGTCCATAGTAGTTTGCGGCAATTGTTGCGCTTGTGAGACAGGTTACACCATATCCTTTAGAACCGCTGTTGAATTTATCTCTCTTGCCCTCAACAACAACCTTCTGACCGATTGCAAGACCTTCCCAAACAGAAGAATCATTTACTACAATCGCAAGAACGCCTGTTTCGTCGATGAGGTAGAATCCGTCCTTGTTAACAAGGGAAGGACCAACGATACCTTCAACTCTGATTATTTCACCAACTTCTTTGTTAATTGCCTGTTCGATTGTAAGACCTTCGCTTTCAACTACGGGAGCATCAACTGTGATTTCAACAGCTTTAGAGTATGTGTATTCACCGTAAGTACCTGTGATAGTTACTGTAGCAGTACCGTTTGCACCGCAATTAAGGATAACCTTACCATCTTCTTCTACGAAGTAAACAACACTTTCGTTGCTTGAAGCATAAGAAAGAGTAGCATTTTCAAATCCGAGAAGCTCACTTGAAACGCTTGTTACGAGTTCAAGCAAGGGGTTACCTGTATATGTGGAAAGGAACTGATCAACACCGTAGTATTCAACTATGTGTGCAGGTGTCTTTGCAGTATCAAATACAAATCCTTCATCAATAACCGCAACGGGAAGGAATCTGAAGTAACAATCTGTTGATGTGGACTTTGCATTCATAGGGGAAAGATATACTGTGCAAAGCTTACCGTCGAACTCATCGAGCCATTTGAAGTCAGAACCGTTGCACTGTGTATATGTATAAGCACCTGTGTTTCCGTCAAGATCGTAGAAATAGTAGTTAGTAAATCCGTTGCCGGGTACCTTCTTAACAAGAGCTGTTGTTTTGTAAGTTGTTGTTGTAACGTTTTCTGTTACGGGAATGTTAAGAATTTCCTTAACGGTTTTTTCTTCGCACCAAGAGAAGTCAATCTCGTTTACTGCCTTATCGTTTTCATAAAGAGTAGCATCGGAGATTTGGCAGCAGCCCTTGTATCCGAATTTGTTAGCATTATTTGTTTCAGTATCAAGAACCCAGTAGTCCTTTTCACCAAGAACTGTAATCTTGTTGCCGATAGCAACCTGACCTGCGATGTCACCGTCATAAACGTAGATAGAATTTGTGCCGTCAACGATGTAAACACCGCTTGGCTTCATGCCGTTAGCGTATGTAATTCTTGCAACAACGCCTGTAACTCTAACCTTTGTACCAAGAGCAACTTCACGAGCGTCTGCAATTGTCATTTCTGTGTAATCGGATGCGTCAATATCTTCCTTTACACCGGGTGTAAATTCGATAAGACGACCATTTTTAACCTGGGGTGTGCCATTATATGTGTTAAGAGTGCAAGAAAGAAGAACTTCATCTCCCTTAACTGGTTTTTCTTCAAAGTTAGCATAGCCGATAGAACCATCTGCACTATACACGCCGTAAACGTAGATTTCGCCTGTTTCGTCAGCAATTGTCATTTCACCGTAAGCGGGATTAGACACCTTAACGATAGTTGCGCGAATTAAGTATCTTGTTGTGGGAGTGTTGCTTGTTTCTGCCATAGCAATTTCAATAGCTTCTGCTATTGTAATCAACTGAGGCTCATCGTCGGGAGTGGGATCATCTGCTTTTTGAGTTGTTGTTGTAGACTCTGTGGTTGTAGTAGTTGTGGATTCATCAGGTGTAGTAGTATTACCCTGACCTACATTACAGCTTGCGATAGTAAGTGTAAGTGTTACGAGCACAAGCAAGAGAGAAATGATTCTTGAGAGCTTCATTGCTAACTCCTTTTTATTTTTTATTTTTGTACATACCTGTACAATTATATTCTATAATTAATATGTAAAAAAATCAATAATAAAATCGCATTTTAGAAAAAATTGTTATAGTTGTGAATATATAACGATTATTATAAATCAATACTGTTAAAAGTGCATAACAAATTGATAGTTGCACGGTGATTTTGTTTAACAAAAATAAAATCGCAGGATGCCCATATGTTTTAGATGAGTAGTTGAAAATAAACATTATTGTTATATTATTGACAAAAATGTCAAATTGTGTTATGATAATAAAGACAAAAAGTATTGTGTTTTAGGAGGACATTATGAAACAATATGATTCATTAAGCAGCCTGCGTGAAAAAAGAATTAAAGGCGCAGAAAAATCAAAAAAAGCAATATTCATTTGCTTGGCGTTATTTGTATTGGCAATGGTAATTGCTATTGTAACGAATATATTCGAAATATTCTTTGTGGGAGTATTATTTTTATTTGCAGCTTTTGTTAGTTTAGTTATTTATACTGACTGTAATCGTCCGATTGCATTAAATGCTAAATGGCTTGAAGAAAAGGGGCTTGAGCATATTGCTTCCGACGTTGACATTAATAATCCTACATATCCTAAAGCAAAAATCTGTTGTGGAAATTATGCTCTTGTGTTTAGAGATTCAGGCATAATTCTTCCGTATTCCGAGCTTATTTGGGCTTATGCTTACGAGCATCGTATTAACGGTATCAGGGTTGAAAAAAGCTTTCGAATTCATACTAAAAACGGCAGAATGTACACGTTGTTTCTCACTCCTGAAGAGTTTGTTGTATTTCTCAAGAAGTATGTTATACAGTATTCTCCCAACTTTATACTGGGATATGGTCCGCAGCAACAAACAATATACAATCAAATAGTTAAAGAAGAAAAAAAGAAAGCCAAGGAGCTTAAAAAATAAAATATATTTAACGGCGCAAATCTCTGCGCCGTTTTTTCTATTGACTTTTTTTTCCATAGGTGATAAAATAAACTATAATAATTTACTTAAATGCGTTGTGGAGGTAGTTTTATGACATTAAAATTATTCATTGAAGCAATTTTGAAATTCACACTCGGAGTAGTGCTTGTTGGTGTACTCATATTTTTGCCCGCAGGCACATTTGCCTTTGTTGGCGGGTGGTTGCTTATGGGAATACTTTTTATACCAATGTTCATAGCAGGTCTTGTTATGATGGCTAAAAACCCCTCGCTTCTCGCGAGCCGACTTGATGCCAAGGAGAAGGAGAGGGAGCAAAACGTAGTTGTTAAATTAAGCGGACTTATGTTTATCTTCGGTTTTGTTATTGCTGGACTTGATTTCCGTTTTGGAACATTAAGGCTTCCTTTGGCAGTAAATATCGTAGCATCGGTAGTATTCATTATCGCATACGTTCTCTATGCCGAGGTTTTGCGTGAAAATAGCTATCTTTCAAGAACGATCAAGGTGGTTGATGGACAAAAGGTAGTGTCAACAGGACTTTACGGTATTGTTCGCCACCCAATGTATTTTGCAACCCTTTTGCTTTTCATGTCAATACCATTCGTGCTTGGTTCCTTGATTTCATTTATCGTGTTTTTGGCATATCCTGTTATCATATCAAAGCGTATCAAAAATGAGGAAGAGGTTCTGACTCGTGAGCTTGAAGGATATGAGGAATACAAGCAGAAAGTAAAATACAGAATGATACCTTTTATTTGGTAAGGAGATTTTTTATGAATTTTTTATTTGACCTTTACGGCACACTTGCCGATATAAAAACTGACGAAGAATTACAATCTCTTTGGTTTGGATTTGCGTGGCTTTTGGGAGAAAGCGACGTTCAAGGTGTGAAGAATGAATACCTTGAAATATGCAGAAAGTATTCAAATGCTCGCGCTCATAAATTTGTTGAATTTGACCTTTTGCGCGTTTTTGAGGAGATGCTTGAAAACCGCGGCGCAAGCAAGTCAAAAGCAAACGAGCTTGCAAGAGAGTTTCGTGTTTTATCACGTCAAAAGCTTCGTCTTTTTCCCTATGTTGTGGATATTTTAAAGGGGCTTAAAGAAAGGGGCGCAGGGGTTTATCTTGTGTCCAATGCACAGGCGTGCTTTACCCTTGATGAACTTGACGAGCTTGGAATAAAGCCACTTTTTGACGGAATTCTCATTTCAAGTGACGCGGGTGTGAAGAAGCCCTGTCCCGAAATTTTTGACGTGGCATTTAACAAATTTAACCTCAACAGAGAAGAGTGCTACTACGTTGGAAACGACCTTCACGACGACGTGCTTGGCGCAAGTGGAGCAGGACTTAAAACTGTGTATATTGAAACCGAGCAATCGGGAAAATACCCCGATTTGTGTGTTTCACCCGACTTTATTGTTGCTACTCACAAGGATATGAAGGACCTTTTGTTTAAACTCTCGGAGGCAAAATAATGGTAAGCGCAAAAGATTTAAAACGTAGGGAGCGAATACTTAACGGAAATCTTTGGATTACCATCATCAGTATTTGTGCGCCAATATTTCTCTATAATCTTTTCAATTCATTCTATGCAATAATCGATGCCGTTGTGGTGTCAAAAATCAATCCAACGAGTGTTAGTGCCGTGGCATCTCTTTCTCAAATTCAACATCTGCTTTCATCTCTTGGTTCAGGACTTGCGGCGGGTGGTGGAATTATTGTTGCTCGTCTTTTTGGCGCGGGTGATATGGAGAAGGCGAGATTTCACTCCAATCAAACTATTGGGCTTTCAAATGTTGTAATTGCACTATTGCTAGCAATTTGCATATCGTTTGCAGTACCGATAATGCGACTTTCGGGTGTTCCCGATGAGCTTATAAGCATTGGGACAAGCTACTTTATTGTTCAGATAGTAACCCTTGCTTTTGTGTTTTATAATAGTGTTTTTATGTCGATGCAAAAGGCAAAAGGGAACACAAAAATTATGCTTTGGCTAAATATACTCACAATGATGGTTAAGCTCTCGCTCTCCTTCCTTTTTGTATGGGGAATGGATATGAGGGACATCGTTTGGGTGGCAGTTGCTACACTCATAGGACAAATGGTGATGTTTAGTATACTCCTTTCTATGATGCTTCAAAAGGACAATGTTTTTGTAATCAAAGTAAACGAATTTAAGCTGAAATGGATGGAATGTCGCGAAATTCTCGCAATTTCACTGCCCATTTTCCTTGGCAAATTCATTTTCTCGTTTGGTAAAGTTAGTATCAATGCAATGTGCAAATCGTATGGTCCGCTTGTCGTTGGCGCGCTTGGAGTTTCGAACAATATTAACGGTATGGCAACCACGCCGATTAACTCTTTTGAAGAGGGAACGTCAACTATTATTAGCCAAAATATAGGTGCTAAAAATATAAAAAGAGCATTAAAAACATTCAAATATTCATTTGTTTTGGCAACCTCACTCGGTATTGTGGGATATATTCTTGTTCGTTTTGTTTTTCAAGACGGTATTATTAACCTCTATAATCAAAACGAGCTTGCAACCGATACGGAAATGTTTTTGGCACTTATAAAGAGCATACATAGATACGATTCGTTGTCAATTCTTG
The DNA here is from genome assembly GCA_045631445.1 of Eubacteriales bacterium. Classification (GTDB taxonomy): domain Bacteria; phylum Bacillota; class Clostridia; order Oscillospirales; family CAG-272; genus RGIG4608. Next base: position 9,282 of record JAZQUS010000070.1, on the reverse strand, counting down.
CCTTGGCGGTGAACTCTGCCGTTCTTGGTGTGCTTTATGGATTTGGACAAACCAAAATGACGATGCTGCTCAATATTAGCCGAGTTTTTGTTTTCCGTATACCTGTTTTGTGGTATTTGCAGACCTTTCATAAGGAAATCGGCGCAGAAGCGGCGGGCATTTCAATGGGAATAAGTAATATTTGTATTGCAATTGCATCTCTTTTGTGCCTTGGATTTTTCCTGTTGAAACTAAAGAAAAAACAAATAAATACATAAAAAAGACCTCGCACCGCGAGGTCTTTTTTGAATTTCAAATTTTGATTTGTAGGGGAGATTGAAATAATGAAATCGTGGCGAAAGTCACGATGAAATTCTCACTCCATTCGGATGAAATCTTCGGTGTACCACCTCAGATGAAATCAAATCCGCCATCCTAACCTGCCGTAAGGCAGATTTCATCGCGTAGCGATTTCATCCACGAAGTGGATTTATTCCGCAGAAGGCGGATTTAGCTGAAAAAGACTCAGGATTGTATCCAATACTGAGTCTTTTTCTGAAGAGAACTTATAATATTGATACGGTTTCAAACTGGTTTCATTTGGTTGAGAGGGGAAATGAAACCATGGGAATTTCAAGTGAAGCCATCGTTTTAAGAATGAAACCATCAAAATGAGGTGAAACAATAATTGAATTGCCTGCTAAAACTGTATGCTATATATCCACATTTTCTCTTTTTGATTTTATGATGCCCGTCGCAACTTTTCTTTTCCCCTCGCATATAGTAATTTTCATTTCTTCGCACAAATCGTTGGGAGCACCTTCAAAGGCATATCGGATAATTGCCAAAGTTGTATATTCCGACAATCCCTCAACATTTATCAATACAATGCTATGCTCTGGGTATTCTTTATTTGATGTGCCAAGGATAATTTGCGGCCAATATTTATTGCCGTAAGGAATTGTTTTTCTGCCTCCATTATTTTCTTTTATCCATTCAATCTCCGAATAATATTCTGGATGACGATTCCAAACAATCTCATATATTTCATTTATATTTTCTTCTACATATCCTGTGGATAATTCCATTTCGTATTCTTTTAGCGCAATATCTAAATCTGCAAAAAAACTATCTTTCCCGGATATTGTTTTCCATGAAGCGCAATATATTGGATTGTTTGTGATGGCAGTGCTATAGATTTCTAATTCTTGTAATCTAACGGTAAAAAAAGTATTGGATTTGCAAAAAACAAGTCGTTTTTTACCGTTTTGGGAATAAAAAAGTTTCACACACTTTTCAAAATATTGTAAGTCACACCATCTATATCCGTCAATAAAATCTTGATCTTCATTTGTTTGGTTTGGTTTTGTTTGAGGTGTAGTAAGAGTATATGATTTACTATGGTGAGAACCATATTCAAAAGTGTTTACAAAGATGACAATTCCAATACACATAATAGGAGTTCCGCAATATGCTATTTTTTCGGTGTTGTCAATTAGGATTGGCATAAACTGCAAGAATATTCCTAGCAAATAAAATATTATCGAAATGATTCTATATGTTGATTTTTTCATGCAATGCCTCCTGATAAGTAAGAATTTATATGAATATTATAGCACACAACGCAAGACATTTCAAGTGAAAATAAAAAAGCACGACAGTTTCGTATCAAAACTATCGTGCTTATTTGGTGCAGATGAAGGGACTCGAACCCATATGAAATCACTCTCACTGGAACCTGAATCCAGCGCGTCTGCCATTTCCGCCACATCTGCATATTTAATTTGATTTTTTGGTGTGGCAGCCGCGCCCCGCGAGACGGCTTGAAACATAGTCGCCTTGCTCCTTGAGGTCGCAATTCTCCTTGTTTCTGCGCCTTCTCGAACTCGCTTCATTGTCCACCGGACGCGCTCGTTCTCGAAGCTGCCAATTCCGCCACATCTGCATATAACAAGCATTATTATATCATTATTTCGCAAAAAGTCAAGGCGGTATTTAGAATATTTTAGAAAATACCGCCCAATATTTTTATTTGTGAACTTCACCTTTTCCCCAATGGAGCAATCTTTCGATTGTATATTCACCGTCGGAGCTCATGGTTATCAAATTTCCGCCGAGCTTGAAATTGTGACCGCCGGCGATACCCGTTTTCGTTCCGTAGCAAAAATCCATGCCCATATAATTGATTATTGTGTTATTAAAATGATCGTGCCCGAAAATCATTGCCTGTGTTCTGCCATAGTCCAAAACCTTCTCAAAGAAGCCAACCTCGTTGTCTTGAAGACAAAGTGGCTCGCCTATTTTTCCGCTACCGATGGAAGAATCCTTTTCATAAGCATTTACCGCATCCTGCATTTCCTGCAACGGAATGTGATAGAAAAGTAAATTTTTAACCGTGTTTACTCCATCAAACCGTGTAGCATCAGATACTGCATTTTCATAGAATACAACGCTCTCCTCGGTAAAGCCGCGTGATCTTGTGTCCATAAATATCAACTGTTGAGTTTTACCGTCTGCAAATTGGAGATAATAATAGTAATTTCCGTATCTGTCACTTAAGTTACCGCGCTTAAAAAGAGAACCGTCAGCATTTTCTAAAATTTTAGATAAATCTTCAAGAGAGTAGGGAGTTTCATCATCGTGATTACCAAGTACAACTGCCCAAGGAATATCAATTTCATCCAAAAATTCGCAAAGCGTTTCAATATCTTTTTCTTTGCAACCGCTACTAAAAACGTCACCCGTGATAACTATAAGATCGGGCTCACTTTTCATAATAGTGGACTTCATTATTGAAAACATAAGAGGCATTTCAATCTTACCATTTGTGTGCAAATCTGTGAGATGTAAAATTTTAACCTCGTTGCTCGAAACTGAAACCGTGCAACTTTCTTTATCAACCTCAATTCTGCTTTCCCTCACCTCTTTAAATACGGTAAAGGGTAGATAAAAATAAGAAAATATCACTAACCCCAATAGTAAAAATGCCGTGATAGAAATTATTAAAACTTTTCTATGTTCCTTTTTCATATTAAACCCCCAATTTAAATTCAAGGATATTTTATCATAATCAATAATAAAAAACAACTGTTTTCTAAAACAAAATAGACATTTATCGCACAAAATAGCTTTTTTAATGGCGGACAATAGGAGGATTGTGCAATTTGCACAAATAATACCCCTCGTATTTTGTAACATTTTTGCAAAAACTAATTGTTGACAAATTGCAAAATTTGTGTTATTATATATGGGTAGCAAACCGAATATGCCCCATTAGCTCAGAAGGTAGAGCACATGACTTTTAATCATGGTGTCCGGAGTTCGACTCTCCGATGGAGCACCAAGCCCGTTGCAAATGCAGCGGGTTTTTTCTTTATCAAAAAATATGAACAAAATTCATTAAATAATTAAAAAAATTCTTGTAATCTTGACTTTTGTGTGATATAATTTATTTGGAATAATTTGAACTTTTATATTATAAGGAGAAAATAATATGAGAAAGACGAAAATTGTATGTACAATTGGTCCTGCAACAGAGAGTGAAGAAAAACTTCGCGAGCTTATGCTTGCGGGTATGAATGTTGCGCGCCTTAACTTTTCACATGGTACACACGAGGAGCACAAGGTAAGAATTGATAGAATTAAAAAGGTTAGAGAAGAGCTTGGACTTCCTGTTGCAATCCTTCTTGATACAAAGGGTCCCGAATATAGAATTAGAACCTTTGAAAATGATAAAATTTATCTTAATGACGGCGATACATTTACTTTTACAACCGAGCAGATTGTGGGAAATCAGGAGAAAGTTGCCGTAAGCTACCCTAATCTTCATAATGACCTTGAGGTTGGAAATAAGATTTATGTAAATAATGGTCTTGTTCACTTTGTTGTTAAGGAAATCAAGGGAACTGACATCATTTGTGAGGTAACCGCAGGCGGTGAGCTTTCAAATAGAAAGAGCATGAGCTTCCCTGGTAAAGTACTTAAGCAGATTTATCTTTCAGAGGTTGATAAGGCAGATATTCTTTTTGGTATTGAGCAGGATGTTGACTTTATTGCTTGCTCATTCGTTTCCTGCAAGCAGGATATTGACGACGTAAGAGCATTCCTTGATGCACACACTCACAACGATAACATTTCACTTATCGCTAAAATCGAAAATCAGCACGGTGTTGATAACATCGACGAAATTTGTCAATCTTGCGATGGCATTATGATTGGTAGAGGTGACATGGGAGTTGAAATTCCTTTTGAGGAGCTTCCCAAAATCCAAAAGCACCTTATCACAAAGTGCCGCCTTCTCGGTAAGCGCGTAATCACCGCAACCGAAATGCTTGAATCAATGATTTATAATCCCCGTCCCACAAGAGCAGAAATAAGTGACGTAGCAAATGCGGTTTATGACGGAACAAGTGCAATTATGCTTTCAGGTGAAACTGCAATGGGTAAATATCCGATTCTTGCGGTTCAAACAATGGCAAAGATTGCCGAAACCACAGAGAAAAATATCAACTATAAAAAGAGATTTTTCAATACAGAATTCGATATTCAAAACTCCGTCGACGCAGTATCCCACGCAACCTGCTCAATGGCAATCGACCTTAACGCAAAAGCTATCGTTGTTTGCTCCTTGTCAGGTAGAACTGCTCGAATGGTAAGCCGTTTCCGTCCACCTGTTGATATTATCGGTATTTGCGTTGACCAAAAGTCAGTTCGTAAGCTTTCACTTTCTTGGGGCGTAACTCCCGTGCTTGGCGAATCTGTTCCCACAACGGACGTTCTTTTCTATTCCGCTTATAAGACGGCAAAGGATTTGTTCCATCTTAGGTCAGGGGATCAAATCGTTATCACAGGCGGTCAGATAAACGGCAAGAGTGGAAACACAAATCTTATTAAGGTTGATACAATTGGCTAATATGAATTTTGAAGAAAAGACAAAGCGAGAAAATCTTATATTTGACGGCAAGGTTTTGCACGTTTACTGCGACGATATAATCCGTCCTGACGGCAAGGAGGCAAAAAGGGAATATGCAAAGCATCTTGGTGCTGTTTGCGTAGTGCCTTTGACAGCAGAAAATGAGGTTATCTGCGTAAAACAATTTAGATACGCGCACCATAGAATGTTTCTTGAAATTCCTGCGGGCAAGCTTGATTATGCAGGTGAAGATAGACGCGAGGCGGTATTGCGTGAGCTTCGTGAGGAAACGGGCGCGATTTGTGAAACCTTGACTCATATCGGTGATATAATTCCATCTCCCGCAATCCTTACCGAAAGAATTTCAATGTACCTTGCAGAAGGACTCACCTTCACCGAAACCGAATTTGACGACGGTGAATTCATCGAAATCGTAAAAATTCCCCTCGATAAACTCGTTGAAATGATAATGAATAACGAAATCGAGGACGCAAAAACCCAAACTGCCATTTTGAAGGTTTGGTATATGAAAAATAAATAGAAATTATAAAATTTTACAAAATACAGTTTTTGTGGTAGCAAAGACTAAAGCACATAAAGCCTCCCTTGTGTAAAGGGAGGTGGCGCGCTTTTGCGCGACGGAGGGATTGTATTCAACAAAAATAATCCTCCACCGCTTGTGCGGTTCCCCTTTGCACAAAGCGACTTTATTTGATTTTGCAGAAGGTAATTTATGTTCCTGTTATCAAAAAAGAAAAGGATTAATGTGTATCTTAATAACAAATCGGTAGGTATTAGAACACCATTTGATAGTTTATTGGAAGAATATTTATCTGGCGATTTGAAAGACAAATTGAGTGAAATAGGTTTGGATAAAATAAGCATTCATATAGATTGGTTAGATAATCATAAATGTATTGGGATTCAAGCAAAATATAACGAATATTATATGGATTGTCAAATATTTGAAGATGAATTTACTTTATCTTTTGATCTTACTGAAGCAGATGACGATGACGAGTATTCACTGACAAGCAAAGAGCATTTTTATGATATTTTATTGAATTGCTGTAAAAGTAAAAATGATAGCTGACTAATAAGCCTCCCTTGTGTAAAGGGAGGTGGCACGCTTTAGCGTGACGGAGGGATTGTAATGGAACGAAAACATAATAAAAAAATAGTTCCAACTGCAAAAATGTTGAGAAAAAATATGACAAAAGAAGAAAAACATTTTTGGTATGATTTTTTGCGCACATATCCCAACAGATTTATTCGTCAAAAAATTATAGGCAACTATATCGTGGATTTCTATTGTGCTTCAGCAAAATTAGTCATTGAGCTTGATGGCTCAGGTCATTATACAAAAGAAGGCATTGAGTATGATAAGCAACGAACTGCTTTTTTAGAAGAGTATGGTTTGCAGGTTTTGAGAATACCCAATACCGAGATACATAAGAATTTTAGAAATGTTTGCGAATATATAGAAGGAGTTGTAAAACAATCCCTCAGTCAGCAAAGCTGACAGCTCCCTTTACACAAGGGAGCCATTTTTATAACAAAGGCAAAAGGAAAAATTATGAAAAAACTACTTGTAATTGACGGCAACTCAATACTTAATAGAGCATTTTACGGTGTGAAGCTCCTCTCCAACAAAAACGGACTTTACACAAACGCGATTTTCGGTATGATAAACATAATAAATAAGCAGGTCGAAGCGGTGAAGCCCGACTACGCGGCGGTTGCCTTTGACCTTAAAGCACCTACCTTCCGTCATAAGATGTATGATGCGTATAAGGCGGGTAGACATGCCATGCCCGACGAGCTTCGCGTTCAGTTTCCCTATGCTAAGCGCGTTTTGTATGAAATGGGCTTTGCCGTGCTTGAAAAGGAAGGATTTGAAGCGGACGATATTTTGGGCACACTTGCCAAAAGAGCCGAAGAAAACGATATGGAAGCATTCGTTTTAACAGGTGACCGCGACTCACTACAGCTTATAACCGATAAAACAACCGTGCTCCTTGCCACAAACAAGGATACACTTGTTATGGATAAAAACGCATTTTTTGAAAAATACGGAGTGGACGCAAACCAATTTGTTGATGTCAAGGCGCTTATGGGAGATAGTTCAGATAATATCCCCGGTGTTGCAGGTGTTGGTGAGAAAACCGCACTCAAACTCATCTCCGACTTTGGCTCACTTGACAATATCTATGCGAATATTCCAAGTGATAAAATTGGCAAAAGTGTCAATGTTAAACTCGCAGAGAATAAAAATAATGCCTACCTTTCAAGAACTCTCGCGCAGATTTGCACCGATGTTCCACTTGAAGAAACTCTTGACGATATTGCCTTTGTTGGTTTTAGAGATGGCGCGTATGACCTCTTTGCAGAGCTTGAATTTTCAGGATTTATCAAAAAGTTCGGTTTAACCAAATCGAAAAATACTCCTGCTCCACAGCCTGAAATCGCTTACGGTGAGCAGCTTGGATTTTTCTCCGACACGGTTGAAATAACTTCCGAAAAAGAAGAAAAAATCGTCACGTTAGAAGAACTTTTGGCACTTCCTAAAGACGAACCAATAGCTATTTCAATCGAAGATGATAAAATCTATTGTGCAAGAGAAACCGACCTTCTTGTTTTTGAGGGAACGCCTAATTCTGCACGTAAATTTTTGTGCGATACAGAACGCAAATTCATAATGCACGATTGCAAGAGCACCTATCACGCGCTTTCGAATATCGAATTTACAAATTGTCATTTTGATATAATGCTTGCGGCATACGTTCTCAATGCAGGAGAGGGCTCTTTCGACCTTGAAAGACTTGCAATGGCAAATTTGTCACTCGTGCTTGACGAAAATACAAAACGTGCGCCTGTAATCTACGAAATCTATAAATTATTAAAACAAAAAATCGAAGATTTGCACTTCGAAAAGTTGTTTTATGAAATAGAAATGCCACTTGCTCGTGTCCTCTTTGAAATGGAATACGAGGGCTTTAAAATTGACCGCGAGGGACTTGTCAATTACGGACTCCGCCTTGACGAAACCGTCAATGAGCTTGCAGACCGCATATACGGATATGCAGGGAAGGAGTTCAACATCAATTCTCCAAAACAGCTAGGTGAAATTTTATTTGAAACCTTGATGCTCCCACACGGTAAAAAGACTAAAACGGGATATTCAACAAATGCAGAGGTTCTTGATAAGCTCCGTGCATATCACCCGATTATCCAAGATATTCTCGACTACCGTCAGGTTATGAAATTAAAGGGAACTTACGTTGATGGATTTATTAAGCTTCTCACCGAAGAAAGCAAAATCCACACAACCTTTAAGCAAACAGGCACAGCAACAGGACGTCTTTCCTCTGCCGAACCTAATTTGCAGAATATACCGATTAGAACAACACTCGGCAGAGAACTTCGTCATTATTTCATTCCCAAAAACGAAAATTACGTTCTCGTCGATGCCGACTATTCACAAATTGAACTCCGTCTTCTTGCCGCAATTTCGGGTGACGAAAATATGATTGGCGCATTTTTGTCAGGTGTCGATATTCACACTTCAACCGCGTCAAATGTGTTCCACGTTCCTGAAAATATGGTAACAAGTGAGCTTCGTAAACGTGCAAAGGCGGTAAACTTCGGTATTGTTTACGGAATTGGTGAGTTTTCACTTTCTGATGATCTCCACATTTCAATGAAGGAGGCAAAGGAGTATATTGAAAGCTATAAGTCAAGCTACCCGCTTGTAGATAAATACCTCAAGGACATCGTTGCAGAGGGCTACGAGCACGGCTTTGTTTCAACGCTCTATGGTAGAAGAAGATATATCCCCGAGCTTTCAGGGCAGAATAAAATGCTCAAGAAATTCGGTGAACGCGTGGCAATGAATAGCCCAATTCAAGGCACCGCGGCGGATATAATTAAGGTCGCAATGATCAACGTCAACCGCCGACTCAAAGAAGAGGGAATTGATGCGAAACTCATTCTCCAAGTACACGACGAGCTTCTCGTCGAAGCACATAAATCTTGCTCCGATCTTGCTTCCAAAATCTTGCGCGAAGAGATGGAAAATGCAATTCAGTTGCCCGTGCCTCTCTCAGTCGAACTCACCGTCGGCGAAACTTGGTATGATAATAAATAGAATATTTTGATTTTTAAAAAAATTAGAGATAAAAATTGTAAGGTTTTGCATTTTCAATCGTCATATAGATGTAGAGTACTTCAATTTCAAATTTTGATTTATCGAATAGTTAGTTAAGTAAAGATTTTCGCTTTTTTGAAAAAAAGCTCGCAAAAAACTTTTATAAGTGGGTAATAATTTAGACCGCGCAAATCGTGCGCCTTCACTTCTGACGCGCTTGGCGCAAATGTTTTTCCGTTTGCAA
>JAZQUS010000069.1:0-6915 GCA_045631445.1 Eubacteriales bacterium | reverse complement strand
CAGAACGACATGGCTACGATCCGACTTCCCGTAATCCGCTCCATAAAAAACAAAGGACACCTTTGGGTGTCCTTTGTTTTTTATTGCACGTCTTACGTGGCGAGAACCCGCGTGAACCTTTGGTTCACTAAGGGCAAGTTTGTGTCTTTGCTTTAGCAAAGTGATGGTGTGAGCCATCAAACAAACTTAGCTTTATGGCACTTTAGTGCCATAAAAGTTCGAGCTAACCGTAATTAATTGCACCACAATTGCGGTGTTTTTTTATTAATTAATTTTACATTTTGATTTGTCGGGGAGTTACAAAGATAAAAAAAGGACGCTTTTTGAAAAAAGCGAAAATCTTTACTAAACTAACTCCTCGATAAATCCACAATTTACATATAAACCAACCGCCCTGAGAATGAATCTCAGGGCGGAATTGATTTATGAATTAATAATTTAATTAATTCTATTTTTATCCTCTGTATTTTCTGTAGAGGAATGCGCCTGCAAGTGCAACTGCGCTTGCAATCGTTACTGTAACAATTATAATGAGAGTGGGATTGCCAGGTGTACCAATATCGGGATCGATAACATCGCGGTATTCTGTGTATCCACAAACAGTACATTCGCGTTTTTCCTTGCCTTCCTCAGCAGGTGTCCAATCACCAAATACGTGGTCTGCGGGGGTTCTCTTTTCACCACAGGTGTTGCAATCTACATCGCATGCGTTATCGTATTTATGTCCGAGAGCAGCAATCTTATTGTCAACATAGCTATTACCGCATATTGAGCATGTGTGGGTTGTATAACCCTCTGCGGTGCAGGTGGGTTTCGTTACAACTGATACATAATTATGACCCGCTTTTTCGCGTGTTTCACCACAAATGTTACAAGAGAGGTCTTCACAATCGTCGTAAGCATGTTTGCAGCTCAAACCGTATGCGTTGAGAATTTGTGCCATCACATAGAGGTTATCTGCATCGGTGAACAATGCGTTCTGAGGATTGCTCAAGTATTCAACAAGCATATCAAGTGTTATTTCAAGCTCGCTCTTATTCCAATTTGTTTCAACGCCTGAAATATCAACGTAGGTTACATTAGGAAGAGCAAGAGCAAATGCGAAGGATCTTGCAGAAGCAAATGAAGAAAGTTTTTCACCTATTTCATTCAAAGGAATATTTATACCCGCAATAGAAAAATCTCTAAGAGGATTATACTGACCTAAAACTGCAATTTGTACATCAGGATTTGATGAAGTAATATCCATAATAGTTCTTGCATATGTAAGCTCGAGAGCCATATTAGCATAGAGGTAGGATTCTACTGCAACGAGAATGAGATCTGCAACGGGAATTGACAAATCAAAGGTTGCGCCGTCCTCAAGGAATGCAAAGGACATTCCGTATTCGCTAAGCGCTTTTTCAATATCTATCTTGAGTACATAGTCACCATTGATGCCATGTTCTGCAAGGAGATTTGCAACCTCGGAAAGAAGAGTTTCAACGTTTGCAACGTTTTCTTCACCCACGAGAGCTGCCCAATCAAGAGAAACTACTTCCTTGCCTGCAAGAATGGGATGTTCAAGAGCTGTGTCGATGTATCCTTCAATTGTGGAAACATATTCCTCTAATTTTTGATCGGAAACATTGCCACGAAGAACTGTACGAACAAATTCGGATACCTGCTCTCTAAGTGAGCCGTCACCGTAAGCCGCTACTGCACCGAGAAGCTGAGTAAGAGTAAAGTTGTGAATTTGTGCGTAATCGTAACCGATTGTTACGATATCTGCTTTTTCAAGAAGTGCCTTATCAATGCCGTACCAATTCATTGTTGCGAATTTATCACCAAGTCCCAAAGCACCTGCAAGAAGCTGTGCATATTCGGAATTTGCACCTGTGATGCTAATGAGGAAGGAATCTTCATTAACTGTGTATTCACCTGTGATAGCATCGTTGATAATACTTTCAATAAGCGCCTTCAATTCGTCGAGCATTCTATTAAGCTCTGAAATAGCATATTCCTTAAGCTCACCGCTTACTGATCCAATATAAGAAGCTAATGTTTTAATATCAGCCAAAAGATCAAGAGCGTAGGGAAGAACCTCGTTATTAAATTGGATTTCAAGTTCGTTTGCAAGTGCATTCAATTTAGCATAAACCTTATCAAGCATTGCGCTGAGCTCTGCGATAGCCATATCGATGTTTTCTGCAACGAGAGAATCAATACCTAAAACGTCAACGTAAATCTTAATTAATGGAAGAATGCGCGCGCCGTATTTTTCATACCAACGAGCAAGTGCATCGAGTGATTCTTCGGGATTTTCAAGAACGTATGCGAGAACGTCTTCACCGTATTCGTACAAGATATATGCAAATATACCGAGAACCTCGTTGCCGTATTCATCTGCGAGTTTTTCAAGATAGTGTCCGTAGGCTCTGAAGAAATCAAGAACCTCATCGGGATTGTTCTTTAAGTAGTTGTAAATTGCTTCGTCGATATAGGGCGATGCTTTCTTCAATTCGTCGATTGCTCTATCAAGCAAGTTAAGTGCCAAGCCGTTCAATGCAGCTTTAAGCTCGTCATATCTATCACCAAGGAGTGCGCTGAGCGTATCGTCTATTGCGCCTAAATTAGAGATGATAGCCAAAAGATTTTCGCAAGTGGGATTGTTAACTTCGTTTTCAATGCTCTTTACGAGCGCATCAACCTCTGACGCCAGTTCTTCAATAGCGGCAACGAGTGCTTTAACGTCCGTTACACCCTTATTAATCATTGCTTCAAGCTTTTCTATCTTTGAAAGAATGCTATTTGTTACGTTTTCTTCAAACTTTGAAATTTCATTTCTTAATGCCTGAAGCTGAGCAAGAAGATATGCGTTTGTTTGCTCAACGGTATTCATAATGAATGTGTTAAGCATATTCAAGTATTTCCAAATTGTTGCATCAGTTGCTTTGCCAAGGTCAAGAGTGCTATCTAAGAATGTTTGGAGCAATGCACCAAGCATCATAGAAGTTCTACCGTCGAGCCAAGAAATATAGCCCTCACCGGCTTCTGTAATGATGCAGAGAGAATTTGCGACATCTGTCAATGCGCTCCACAAAAGCTCTGCAACTTCGGAATCGTATTTTTCAACGTCCGCCATTACACAAGCAATAAGCTGTGCATAGATTTCTTCAAGGTCGGCAAGATGCTCACCGAGAACGATATCGATATCAATAGCCGTCAACAGAGGATCTGATTCCAATGCGGCATAGAGCTCTGCAAGTTCTGTGTATTTCACATTAAGAGAAGCGAGAATTTCTTTGTATTCTTCGTTTGCGATTACTTCGCTATAAATGTTCTTGCCGTGCTGAGCAAGAATTGCAACTACTGCAGAGAGGGAAGAGTAAATAGAGTTACCTGCATCTGCTACGTCAACGATGAATTTAAGAACTGCATCCTCACCGTATTTAACGATTATGTTCAATGCGTCTGCGGGTGTATCGAGAAGGAAGGAACGAACTTCTTTGCCAAGATTTGCATCAAGCTTGTCTGCATAAGAGCCAACGAGCTCGGCAAATGCGAGATATTCTTCCTTGAAGCCCTCAACGCCTTCAACGAGGTGGTTGTATGCGTTGATTGATGATTCAGCTATGCAGCCTGCTACTGATTTTGTGTATTTTTCAACTTCCTTAGCCACTGCACCTGCATGTGAAAGAGCTACGCTAACGTAAGGATCAGCTATATAACCAATCTGCTTTGCAAGTTTTGTGAGTGTATTAAGGTGATTTTCAAGATGCTTTTGTGCGCCAATAAGCTTTGCTTCGAAATCGGTGTTTATAAGCGCAAGTGTATCCATTTGAAGAATTTCACGAATTTCGTTTGTAGTAGATTTAACGTTACTGATTTCTTCAATTATGGTATTTTTAATCTCGGATGCTGCTTCGCGGTCGATATCGGCATTCTCGGGAATTTCAAAATCGATAATTTCCTTTTCGAGAGCATCCATTGTGCTATCGATGGAATCCAAAGTACCAACTACCTTGTCAACTGTTGAACCGAGTCCGGCATTTTCGAATTTTTCTTCATACATTGAAGCCAAATACTTCTTGAAGAGCTCGATGTAGAGGACGAGTTTTTTATCAATAAATGTATCTGCGTGAGAGCCATTTTCAAGAACGTCCATAACGGCGTCGCGGATTTGCTGATTACCCTTTACGCTTGGGTGAGCAAAGAAGGAGTTACCAAAATCGTAACGAACCTCAAGTGCCGCAACCGCCTGGATAATCGGGTCGCTGAACAATTCTTCGTTTACTGTGATTTCGGGGGCAACAGTGCCACTGTTATCCAAACCAATTTTGCCGAGCTCCTCATAGAACTTAAGCATTGTGTTGTCAGTGAACGTGTTAACAACGTAACCGAGCAATTCCTTTGTCTTGTTGTTGTGGTTAGCCATAGAATCGGGAGTCATATGGAAGGTATTGAACTGCAATGAGTACTGAATGATTGTACCAACAGTATCGTATGCGTAGTTCAAGGTGTTCTGATAAACCATATACAAGCCGAAGAAAGCGGCATTGAATGTGTTTCTTGCTTCTTCCAAAATAGAAACAACCTGGATAAGATCCTTATATGCTTCACGATAAGCGGGATCAAGGGCTTCCAAAATATAATCGCGTTGTGCAATTGCCGCGTCCAGTGTATTGATACTTGTCAATTTCTTGATTAAGTCATCAAATACGTAATTATACGCGTTTTTGCCTTCACCCTCGTAATTTCTTAAGTTAACAAGGTGCTTTGAAACGGCTGCACCGTAGTACTCAAGTCCTGAGTCGGGATTATTGAAATCCAATTCAGCCAAATCTATTCCGTTCAACCAAGCCATTTCGAATTCAGGAATTTCGAAGGTGTATCTATCGTCATTTTCAAATGCAGACAAACCGTATTCCTTTGCAGCGCTACGAAGCTCTGCAAATATCTGACCGAATACCTGACCAACCATTATGTACTCGATCTTACTTCTAACGTAGAGATTATCGTCGTACATATCGAAAAGGTCCTTCATATCCTGTGAAAGAGTAGCGGGGTCACCGTCCCAAAGACGGAATTCGTCAAGGAATGTGTCAACGTCACCATCCTCACCTGCATATGCGAACAAAACTTTGTCAGCATAGGGGGATTCACTTGCTCTATAGAAATCAACGAATTCAATAAGCTCGCCGTAGAGGTCACCAAGAGGAAGCTGTGTTCCGTCAAGGTCAACAACAAGCTCATCTGCAAGATTCTGAATGTTGATGGTTACAACCGTTGCATCGGGGTTAAGCTCGTAGATTTTCTCAACAATCTTATCGTAATTGAAGCACGCGCCAAATGCCGCGTATGCGAGAACGTCTGCGAGTTTTTCTATTACATCTTCAGACAAAGCAGTTGCAGAGAGGTCAACCATCTCGTTAAGACGAGCCATTGCTTTATCTCTGATTTCGTAATATTCCGCTTCTTTGCCTGCATCAACCACGCGGTCAAATGCAGGTGCCTTCCAATATCTTGAGCCACCCTCTTTAAGAATGGTCATAATATTGTTGAATGCATAAACGCCGAAGTTGTTCCAACCAAGGTCAATAGTAATTACATCCGCTTCGGTAACGTATTTTGTATATGCTTCCTTCAATGCGGAGATACCACCGTCCTCTGCTGCGTCAAACCAGCTCTTACCGCCTGTGAAACGCCATTCCATATATTCGTCGGGGATATAGGAATCGTCAAGAAGGTAAAGAACCTCTTCAACACGCATTGAGGAGATTGCCAACTGATGAAGCTCAACATCTCTGCCCGTTGCTTCTGCCAATGCTTCTTTAATAAGATTGGGATATGCGTTTTCGGGCTCTTTGAGATAGCCGTAATCGTTCATCTGTGCCTTGTTTGCCGCAAGAGGATCTTCATAAACCTCAGGAGGCAAATATCCATGATGTCCAAATCCGTTGGTGTTTGATGCACCAAGGGATACATAATGCAATGTGTTATTGTTATGTTCTTCGTGCTTGATAAGATTTTCGATAGGACCTATTGCACTAACAACGGGTGCTAAAACGCCAATCATCATCACTGCAACAACGAGCATAGCAAGTGCTTTCTTTGTGAATGTTTTGATTTTCATGATTTTTCCTTTCTAAGCCTTTTAGCTTTGGGTTTAATTTATATCAATATTCAATTTTTAACTTGATTTTTTTGAAAAAGCGCCTCCTTTGTTTCGAATATCTAACTTTATAAATATTTATAAATAATATAAAATTAGGAATTGAACACATTATATACCTTTTTATGAATTTATTCAATACGTTTCAATCTTTTTTGGTTGTTTGAACAAAACAACAGTGCATTTTTTGTGCAATATCATTATGCAAAAACATTAAAAATGAAAGTATTATTAATTTATTGTTATAAGATATGTAAAACCCCTTGACAATTAAGGAAATATGTGCTATAATTCATCTGTTAAATAAATATGGCGCCATGGCCAAGTGGTAAGGCAAAGGTCTGCAACACCTCTACCCCCAGTCCGAATCTGGGTGGCGCCTCCAAAATGAAAGAGCACCCAAAAGGGTGCTCTTTCGTTTTGGCGCCACTCCGTCCATTCGGACTCGGCTCCGCGAACAAAGTGAAGCGGAATCCAGTTCGCATTTTTGACCAAACAACGATTGCCGCTCGCGAGCAATCTTGTGGGCAAAAATAGTTCGCAAAGCGAACTCTCTGGGTGGCGCCTCCAGAAAAAAGAGAGCAAGTCGATGGACTTGCTCTCTTTTTTCAACGAAATTCGCCTTCAGCGAGTGAAATTTGGCTTTGCCAAGTGAAATAGCTTTGCTGTGAAATATTTGCTTCGCAAATGTGAGGAGGCGAATTTTATTTCACATTGCGACCCTCAGGAGCAATATTTCACGATTTTCGCAAGAAAATTAT
>JAZQUS010000068.1:0-7445 GCA_045631445.1 Eubacteriales bacterium | reverse complement strand
TTTGGCGGGAGGGAAAACCCCTCCCCTACAGATTTGTGCGTAGCCATTTTGCTATCAAAACGGCTATATGCAGAGTAGCAAAGCGTGGTTTTTTCGTTTGTTTGCAAACGGAAAAACATTTGCGCCAAGCGCGTCAGAAGTGAAGGTGCACGATTTGCGCGGTCTAAATTATTACCCACTTATAAAAGTTTTTTGCGAGCTTTTTTTCAAAAAAGCGAAAATTTTTATCTTTGTAACTTCCCCGATAAATCAAAATTTAAATAACAAAATAAAACGGAAGCGAAAAATTCACTTCCGTTTATTAAAATCTATTATTTTTTGTTTTTAGGCTTTCTAATCTTATTGAGCTTCTTATTCATTTTGAGAAGCTCTTCCTTTGTGAAGGAGATATTAGCCATACCAACCATTGAGGTAAGACGAAGAACCGTAAAGCTTCCAAGCATATCCATAAATCCACTCATAGCAGACATATCAATTGAGAAGCCGCCACCCTTGCTTTCGCCATCCTTCTTTTGAGCCTTCTTATTAGCATCCATCTTCTTTTTGAAGGTAAGAAGGAGTCCTGCCAACCAAAGCTTACCGCGAAGTGTTTTGGTAATATCCCCAAGCTTATCGTTGAGTGAGAATCTTCCTTCAGGTGCTTCAACGTCGAACCAGTTAAGAATTGCGCCCTTTTCAACAAGAACGTAATCCATATTCATTTCAGATACCTTGCGGATTGTACCTTCATCGGTAAATTCACCAGCTTTTGCAACGATGGTGCTTTCACCTTCGTTCTTTACATCAAAGTAGAAGAAGTGATCAGGAGCTGTCTTTTTACCGATAGAAACACCGTTAACAAAGAGTTCAACTTCGGGAAGGTTGGAGTAAACAGTTACCTTTGTAACGTCCTCAACTCTGTCAATATATCTCTTACCGCAAAGGTGAACAAATGGTGCTTCTTCAGGTGAACGGAGCCATGCCTTATAAGCATAGAAGGAGTCCTTCTTATACTTTCTATCCATAGTCATAAGACCCTTGTGGTTCTGTCCGTTTTCGCCGCCTTCAGCTCTTGCGTCAGCACCGAAGTCAAACATATTCCAAACGTGAGTAGCCCACATATACTTTCTTGTGAAGAGCTGCTTAATGAGTTCTTCGTGATAGTATGCCTGATATTCTTCAGTATAGTCACCCTGTCTTGGATCACTTGTATGCCAGTTAAGAGCTTCACAACCGTATTCGGAGCATCCAATCGGGATTGTGGGGTGCATTGCATGGAATTTATCGAACCAAGGTCCGTTCATATTTGTTTCACCGCCGTACCAACCGAAATAATGGTTATAAGAAACGACATCGGGAATCTGAATATAAGGATCGTCCATTTTGCACATCGAAACTGCAGCTATAGTCGTAAGACGAGTCTTGTCCATTTCGTGACAGAGATTATTAAGAATCTTGTGGTTTTCAAGAAGGTCATTGTCAGAGCCTGCAATAGAAATTTCATTTGAAAGTCCCCAAACCACGATTGAGGGGTGGTTGTAGTTCTGAGAAATAAGCTCCTTCATCTGTGAAATTGTGTTTTCACGGCCTGTGGGCATATGTCTTGAAATGTAAGGAATTTCTGCCCAAACAACCATACCGTATTCGTCACAAAGATCATAGAAATACTGATCGTGCTGATAGTGAGCAAGACGGATTGTTGTTGCACCCATTTCCCAAATATAATCCATATCTTCCTTATGATGCTCAGGAAGAAGCGCGTTTCCTACACCAAGTCTATCCTGGTGACGAGAAACTCCGCGAAGAGGATATTCCTCACCGTTAAGAATAAAGCCGTTTTCGGGATCAATCTTGAAGCTTCTGCAACCGAAACGAGATGAAACGTTATCAAGAACTGTTTCACCGTTTACGATAGAAGCTGTTGCTGTATAGAGGTATGGATCAATTCTTCCGTGCCAAAGGTGAACGTTTTCGATTGTGAAGTTAACAACCTTGTCACCTGTTCTCTTTTCTGCAACAACGTTGCCTTCCTTATCACAAAGTGTGTAAAGATATTCTTCACCTGCATTAAGGTTGGTTGAATAAACTTCAACCTCTACCTTTGCATTCTTACCGTCAACAACGGGTGTAATTTTGATGCCGGGAGCACCATAGTAGTCAAGATCAAAATGAGAAGCAGAAACTGCGATAAGATTGACGTTTCTGTAAAGACCGCCGTAGAATGTAAAGTCAGCCATCTGGGGATAAACTGTTTCGTTAGCGGCATTGTCAACAACGATTGCAAGAAGGTTCTGCTCTGCAAGGTCATTTGTGAGGTTCACTCTCCATGTAGAGTAACCGCCATCGTGGTGAGCCAACTTTTTGCCATTAAGATAAACGTCGGCAGAAGAGTTAGCACCGCAGATTTCAAGATAATAGAGTTCGTTTTCGGGAAGGTCTGCTTTTGCGAATGCTTTTGTGTAAACACAAGAGCCGCGATAGTAGTCGTTTCCACCATCCTGACCGTCAAGCGCGTTCCAGGAGTGAGGAAGGTTAACAAGCTCTGCGCCTTCTGTTACATTAATATCAGAAGTTGCCTTGTAAAAGTTCCAAGAGCTGTTAAAATTAAGAATGGATCTCATCAAAAATTCCTCCTAAATAAAATCAAAACATAATTTCGCATTATATTACATTATGCATTATAACCCTTTTCGCGTATTTTGTCAAGAGAAATAAAAATGTTATCATCTATGGATTTGTAAATTTTATTCATTTTTATTAATTTTCTACTTTATTAATAGATATTGACAAAATGGATAAAATAATGTATAATATCAATTGCGACATTTTAACGCAATTTTATTTATTTGGAGGATGTTATGTCTAAAAAGCAAAAAACAGTTGAACTCGATGCAAACGGACATCGCAAGTTTGGTATCCGCGACAAGCTCGCTTATGCCGCTGGTGATGCAGCTTGTGGTTTAAGCTTCGGTCTCAAAGGCACAGTTCAAACCTTCTGGCTTGTTTACATGATGCTGGAAACAGACTTCTTCGCGCTTCTTCTTCTTATAGTTCAAGCGTGGGATGCAATTAATGACCCAATTATCGGTGCTCTTATTGATAACGATCAGAGAAAATATAAGATGGGTAAATACAAAACTTATATCTTTATTGGTGCTTGTGGTCTTCTTGTGGGCGGTGCAGCAGTATTCCTCCCCTTCCCCAATTCTACTAAGGTTGTTAAGGCAGTTCTCTTTATTGTTGGATACATTATTTGGGATGCAGCCTATACTATGGCAAACGTTCCTTACGGTACAATGCTCAACATTGTTACCGAAGATGATCAGGAAAGAGCCTCCCTCTCAGTATTTAGATCAATCGGCGGTGCAGTTGGTAATATGGTACCCGGTATCATCCTTCCTATGCTCATTTGGGAAAAGGTTACTTATCCTGAAAATGGTGCTGTTGGCCTTTGGGAAAAGTTTGCTTCATCCTTTGAGGGAACTAAGGTTACAATACAAGATTTGTTGCACGTACCAAATATAAAGAATATGTTCTTTGATGAAGCTAAAAACGATATAGCTGGTCAGCTTTACAAACCAGGCGACCCCGTTTATAGCCCTCTCACCGGTGCTCAGCTTGAAATTCTTCATGGTGACAAGGTGTTCTTGGCAGCTCTTATTATGGGTGTTCTTGCTTTTGTTTTGTTCATCTTTATGATTAAGAACATTACAATTCGTGGCAACGAATATCAGATGCTTAATAAAGAAGATGCGCCCAATGCTAACATCATTAAGTCATTTGGTACATTTTTGAAGAACCGTCCCGCAGTTGGTTGCACAATCGCTGCTATGGGTATGTTCCTTGGTATGCAGTCCGCATCCACAGCAAACACAATTATGTTTGCTACACACTTTGGTAATGCCGGTAAGTCCGGTCTCGTTATGATGGTTGGCTTCCTTCCAATGTTTATATTCATGCCTTTTGCTACAAAGCTTGTTAAGAAGTACGGTAAGAAAGAGGTTGCTTCTATAGGCTCCATTGCAGGCCTTGTTGGTGCCGCTATTCTTCTTGTGTTCCCACTTTGTCCTAAGGACATTCAACTTCTCGTTTATATGGTAGGTCTTGTATTCTTCGGTCTTGGTATGGGCTTCTACAACTGCGTATCTTGGGCTATGATGGGTGATGCTATTGACTACCAGGAATGGAAGACAGGCAAGAGAGAGGAAAGTGTTGTTTACGCACTTCACTCCTTCTTCAGAAAGCTTGCTCAGGGTGTTGGCCCTGCAGCAGTTATCGCTATTATGGGTACAGCTTTAATCGGTTATGATGAAAAGCTCGGAACTATTGGTCAGTCCGCAGAAACAGCAAGTAGACTTTGCTGGCTCGTTGCAGGTCTTTACGCATTCAGTGCTATTTGCCAATTTGTAGGTGTTGCTATGGTTTACAACATCGACAAAAAGACTCTTGCAACAATGAAAAAAGAACTTGCAGAACGTCGCGCTGCAAATCATTAATAAAAATAATAAATAATGAGCAACACCGAATTTTTCGGTGTTGCTTTTTTGTCAATCAATCCATTTTGTTCACACAAAGTTCATATTTGTGTATTATAATGATTTATTAGCAAATTATCGCGCTCAACCTAGCGCAGAATGGAGTATATATGGCAGAAAATAATAAATCCTGCATTGCTAAAAAGACGTCAATCGGCGGTCAGGCGCTCATCGAAGGCATTATGATGCGCGGCCCTAAAAAGACGGCAATGGCAGTGCGTAACACAAAGGGCGAAATCGTCCTTGAAAAATGGGATAATACTCCCGAGAGCAAAAAGCCCACACTTATCGATAAATTGAAAAAGGTTCCCGTTGTTCGCGGTGTTTTCAACTTCGCAAGCTCAATGATTATGGGTTACAAAGCCCTTATGAAAAGCGCGGAAATCGCGGGATTTGAGAACGAAGAGGAAAAGAAGGAAAGCAAGGGACTCATGGCAATTGTTGGAGTTGTCTCCGCTTTTCTCGGTGTAGCACTTTCGGTTGGACTTTTCATCTATCTTCCAACTCTCATTTATGACCTTTTGGCAAAGCTTCTCCCCTTCCTTGCGGGAAAAGCGTTCCTTAAATCACTTTTTGAGGGCATTCTCAAAATCGTAATCCTCGTTTGCTATATGGCGCTCGTTTCAAGAATGAAAGACATCAAGCGCACCTTCCAATATCACGGCGCAGAACATAAAACCATCTTCTGCTACGAGGCAGGACTTGAACTCACCGTTGAAAACGTTAAAAAGCAGGGCCGCTTCCACCCAAGATGCGGAACATCCTTCCTCATCGTTATGGTAATCGTTGGCGTATTTATCGGTCTTCTTATCCCTGTGGGACTCCCCTCTCTTTTGAGAAGCGCAATCAAGCTCCTCTTCCTTCCTCTCACAATGGGACTTGGATATGAATTCATCAAATTCGCAGGCAAGCACGAAAACGCAGTGACGAGAATTCTCTCCGCCCCAGGCCTTTGGATGCAAAGAATCACAGTTCTTGAGCCCGATGACTCAATGATCGAATGCGCAATCGCAGCAGTTAACGAGGTTATCCCCGACGACGGTTCCGATTTAATGTAAAATTTAAGCGAGTATGCAAAACGCATACTCGCTTTTTTATACATATTTCACCGAATTAATGCAATCCTCAACTATCTCGCGCTCGCAGAAATACTCCTTTTTATTGCCGATTAGCTGATATTTTTCGTGTCCCTTGCCTGCAAGCAGAATTATATCTCCCGCCCCCGCCATTTTAAAGGCATATTCAATCGCCATTTTTCTGTCGGGAA
The DNA here is from genome assembly GCA_045631445.1 of Eubacteriales bacterium. GTDB lineage: Bacteria > Bacillota > Clostridia > Oscillospirales > CAG-272 > RGIG4608. Next base: position 1,664 of record JAZQUS010000068.1, on the reverse strand, counting down.
TTGCAATATATGAGTCTGGGTTATCATATTGCTCGGCAATTTCGTTGATTATCACCATCGGGTCCTCGGTTGCAGGATTGTCAGACGTCAAAATCGAAAAATCCGCACATCGCGAAGCCACCTCACCCATTTGTGTGCGACGAATTTGCGTTCTGCATCCAACCGAGCCAAACAAACAAATCAAACGTCTCGGCTCATATTTTCTCAAAGCATTGAGCGCGGATTCAAGACTCAACCCGTTATGCGCATAGTCAATCACAAAGCACGCGCCATTTTGAGCGTGAACAACCTCAAATCTGCCCTCAATACCCATATTTGCAAGCATTCTTGCCGCAAAATCGGAATTTATACCAAGTGCATCCGCTACCGCAAGACAAGAAAGTGCATTGTGAACGTTAAATTCACCTGGAATTGAAAGCGCGCAATCGAGTACTTCCCCTCTCTTTTGACACTTAAATTTCATTCCAAGAAAATCCGAAGTTCTATATAACTCAACCGCCTCCGCTTTGTAATCGGACGGAGCATTTATCGAATAACGAACAATCTTAGATTTGCAATCGGCAAGCATTTTGTCAGTATGAGAATCATCCGCATTTGCAATCACAGTTTTTACTTCAAAATCGTCAAAAAGACGCTTCTTCGTATTGAAATAATCCTCAAAGCTATCGTGCTCACCGGGTCCGATGTGGTCGGGAGAAAGATTTGTGAAAAGAGTTATATCAAACTTGATTCCAAGCACTCTGTTTAGCTTTAGCGCCTGCGAAGAAACCTCCATAACAAGCGCACGAATTCCGCTATCAAGCATATTTCTCATATAATATTGGAGCTTGTGACTTTCGGGAGTGGTGTTCGCGGCATCAATTTTCTTGTCCGAATAAATCACACCGTTCGAGCCAATATATCCGCAAGCAAGCCCAGAGGCATCAAGCAGCTGCTTAATCATAAGAGCCGTTGTAGTCTTTCCCTTCGTGCCTGTAATTCCAATCACAATAAGTTCCCTTGAAGGATTTGAGTAAAGTTCACTTGATAAAATTGCCAAAGCGTTTCTGCTATTTTCAACCACAACTATAGACGCATCACTTGGCAGATCAATCTCCTTCTCGCAAACAAAGGCACGGCACCCGTTGTCATAAGCCTTTTTGGCAAAAATATGACCGTCAGTAGCAAACCCTTTAATGCAAACAAAAATAGAACCGGTCCTTGCCTCGCGTGAATCATTGGTGATATGATCTATTTCGCAATACAAAATGGGATTTTTATATTCAATTTTTTCAAGTAATCTCGAAAAAAGCATATTTTACCTCTTAAAAGTAATATTTTATTAATTATACCACATTTCAACTGACTTTTCTATATAATTATCGAAAAAATTTAAGAATTTCAAAATTTGATTTATAGGGGAGTTACAAAGTAAAGAATATCTTCTTTTTCGAGAAAAAGAAGCAAAAAGCTTTTAATCGTGGGTGTTAAATTCAACCGCGCAACGCGCGTGACTCACTTCTTCGCGCTCGTCACACTCGTTTTTATTGCACAGGTGCAACAAACACCGCGCCTTGCTACTCTTCACATAGCCATTTAGGTAGCAATATGGCTACGCACAAACTCCGTAGGGGAGCACTCCGTGCGCCCGCTCCTATATGTTTGTTATATCAACGGGAGGATGA
>JAZQUS010000067.1:0-97613 GCA_045631445.1 Eubacteriales bacterium | reverse complement strand
GGTCTTTTCTCCGACGGTAACGTTCACTCCCACATCGACCACCTTAAAGCTATGCTTGAGCAGGCAAAGGTTGAGGGTGTAAATAAGGTTAGAATTCATATTCTTATCGACGGTCGTGACGTTGGTGAAACAAGTGCCCTTGAATACATTCTTCCCTTTGAAGATTTCCTTGCAACACTTAACGGTGATGGATTTGATGCTCGCATCGCAAGTGGCGGTGGTAGAATGAAAATCACAATGGATAGATACGAAGCAAACTGGGCAATGGTTGACCTTGGTTGGAAAACACACGTTCTTGGTGAAGGCAGACAGTTCTGCTGCGCAGCAAAGGCAGTTGAAACATACCGCGCAGAATACAAGGTTATCGACCAGGACCTCCCCCCCTTCGTTATTGCAGAAAACGGTGAGCCCGTTGGCACAATCAACGACGGTGATAGCGTAATCTTCTATAACTTCCGCGGTGACCGTTCAATCGAAATTTCCAAGGCATTTGAAGGCGGTGCAGAATTCGATAAATTCGACAGAGTTCGCGTTCCTAACGTAGTTTACGCAGGTATGCTCGAATACGATGGCGACCTTCATATTCCTTCAAAGTACCTTGTAAATCCCCCCGAAATCACAAACACTCTCGGTGAATATCTCACAGACGCAGGCGTAAGCCAGCTCGCAATCTCCGAAACACAGAAATACGGTCACGTAACTTACTTCTGGAACGGAAACAAGTCCGGTAAATTCTCCGAAGAACTCGAAACATATATCGAAATTCCCTCCGACGTTGTTCCCTTCGAGCAGAGACCTTGGATGAAGTGTGCAGAGATCACAGATAAGCTCATCGAATGTCTTGAAAGCGGAAAATACGCATATCTTCGTGTAAACTTCCCCAACGGTGATATGGTAGGTCACACAGGAAACCTCCAAGCAACTCGTTGCTCAATGGAAGCACTCGACCTTCAGCTCAAGAGAATTATCGACGTAGTTGATAAGCTCCACGGTGTTGCTCTCATTACTGCCGACCACGGAAACGCAGACGAAATGTATGAAATGGACAAAAAGACAAAGCAGCCCAAACCCGAAAAGGACGGCAGCTTCAAGTCTAAAACAAGCCATACACTCAACCCCGTTCCCTGCATCATCTATGATAATTTCTACTCTGCAAATTACACAGTAAAGTCAGATAACGGTCAGTTCGGCCTTGCAAACGTTGCCGCAACAATGGTTAACCTCCTCGGCTACGAAGCACCTGATATGTGGAACGAATCAATTATTGAAGTTAAATAATCAAACCTAAAAATAAAAATCCTTACCCTGAAATATGGGTAAGGATTTTTGTTATGTACAAGTCTTCTCCATCAACTCAAGCACCCTCTTAAAATTATCGGGCAAGTCGGAGGTAAAAGTCATTCTGTCCTCGGTTCTTGGATGAGTCAAATGTAATTCCTTCGCGTGAAGACATTGACCGCTAATGCAATCCTTGTGCAAGGTTTGAAAACGTGTTTTATTGCCACCGTAAACCTCGTCACCGAGAAGCGGATGCCCAAGATAAGCCATATGCACTCTGATTTGGTGCGTTCTACCCGTTTCAAGCACGCATTGAACGTAATCAAATCCGTGAAAACGCTTTATCACACGGTAATGAGTAATCGCCTCGCGCGATGTGTACGCCTCGTTTTTAATAACCGCCATCTTCTTTCTGTCAACGGGATGGCGACCAATCGGCTCGTTAACTGTACCCGAAAGCTCCTTAAGATTTCCCACAACTATAGCGTGATAAACTCTGCTCACCGAGTGAGTTTTAAGCTGCTCCGAAAGAGATATATGCGCATCGTCATTTTTGGCAACAACCAAAAGACCACTTGTGTCCTTGTCAATTCTGTGAACAATTCCGGGGCGCGCAACACCGCCAACACCCGAAAGCGAATCACCGCAATGATACAAAAGCGCGTTAACTAGTGTCCCATCGGGATTGCCCGCCGCAGGATGCACCACCATTCCCGACTCCTTGTTCACAACGATAATATCATCATCCTCATAAACAATGTCAATGGGAATATTTTGCGCCTCAACCTCGCACTCCTGAACTTCAGGGTGAAAAATCTCAATTATATCATTTTCTCTTATCTTATAATTCTTGGCAACGACCTTTGAATTAACAAGCACCGCACCACTCTCAACGAGTTTTGCACCTGCAGAGCGCGAGATTTTCTCACGCTCCGCAACAACTGTGTCAATTCTCTGCCCTATGTTATCAATTATTAAGGTCAGTATCGTTTTGTTCATTTTCGTCACTCTCCGCAGGTGTTTCTTTGCCTTGTGTCGCAAGCTTTGCCGCCTTTTCATTCTTCATTGCTTGAATTTCTTCGCGAAGAACAGCAAATGCGAATAAACCAACACCAATGCAAACAAATGAATCCGCAACGTTGAATACCGCAAAATTAATAAGACGGAAATCAAGCATATCAATAACGTATTTAAGCAAGCAACGGTCAATCATATTACCAATTCCGCCGCCGATAATAAAGCTTAAAGCGACGCAAAGAAGCGCACCCTTTTTACGATTGAACCACAAGTATATAGAAAGCGCAACTAAAGCAACAGTCGAAATACTCATAAAAATCCAACGTTCATCGGGTTCATTGAATATACTAAACGCCGCACCCGTGTTTCTCACGTATGTAAAGTGAAAAACATTTTCAATAAGCGGAAAGCTCTCACCGAAATCAAGATTGATAACCGTAAGCCACTTGGAAAGCTGGTCAAGAAAGATTACCCCAGCCATTATCATAAGCCATATAAGCATTATAATCTCCTTTATGCTTCAAGAATTTTTCTGCATCTTTCGCAGATGAAGCCTTCCTCGTCCTGAACACCTTCAGTTGAATATGTCCAGCAACGGTCACACTTGTGTCCGTCCGCCTTTTCAACAAGAACCGCAATTCCGCTTTCAGTTTCAGAGAATGCACCGTCAACGCCTTCACCTGCAACAACGTGTGCCTGTGAAACGATGAATACAGTTGCAAGATCAGTTGCAAAGCTGTCAAGAAGCGCCTTGTGTTCTTCATTAGTTGTATAGATAGTAACCTTAGCATCAAGTGACTTACCAATAAGCTTGGAAGCACGAGCAAGCTCAAGCGCCTTCATAACGTCATCACGAAGTGTGAAGAGCTTGTTCCAATTCTCGCTAACGTCACCAAAGTTCATTTCTTCACTGTATTCGGGCATAAGGTTAAGGAATACACTATCCTTAATATCATCCTTTGAGTGAGGCATTGCCTGCCAAATTTCCTCTGCAGTAAATGAAAGCATAGGAGCGATAAGACGTGTCATACCTGAAATAATGAGGTACATAGCCGTCTGTGCGCTTCTTCTTGCCTTGCTATCACTCTTTTCAACGTAAACTCTATCCTTTGTAATGTCGATATAGAGCTTGGAAAGATCGTTTGTGCAGAAGTTGTTTACACTGTGGTAAACTGTATGGAATTCAAATGTATCATATCCTTCGCGAATAACCTTTGCAAGATTATTAAGACGGCTAAGAGCCCACTTGTCAATATCGTAAAGCTCGTCAAGTGCAACCATATCCGTATCGGGATTGAAATCGTTAAGGTTAGCAAGAATAATACGGCTTGTATTTCTTATCTTTCTATATGTTTCGGAAAGCTGCTTAAAGATGTTGTCGGAAACACGAACGTCAACGCGATAGTCACTTGAAGCAACCCAAAGACGAACAAGGTCCGCACCGTATTTACCAACCATTTCTTCGGGAGCAATGGAGTTACCAAGGGACTTGTGCATCGCCTTGCCCTCTCCGTCAACTACCCAACCGTGTGTAAGAACGGTCTTGAAGGGAGCGCCACTTCCAACTGCACCAACTGCAGTGAGAAGAGATGACTGGAACCAACCTCTGTACTGGTCAGCACCCTCAAGATATACGTCTGCGGGCTCACCGATTTCACGATAGAGGTCAGGAGCGCAGAAGTGTGAGGAACCGGAGTCAAACCAACCGTCAAGTGTGTTGTGCTCTTTTGTAAAGTGAACACCGCCACAGTGAGGACATACAAAGCCTTCAGGAAGAAGCTCACTTGCCTCTTTATCAAACCAAGCATTAGAGCCCTCTACTCCAAAAATCTCGGAAACTCTCTTAATTGTTTCATCTGTGCAAATGGGCTTTCCGCAATCTTCACAGTAGAATACAGGAATAGGAAGACCCCAATGACGCTGACGAGAGATACACCAATCCGCTCTTTCTCTAATCATCTGCTCCATTCTGTCACCACCCCATTCAGGAAGCCACTGAACGCCCTGACAAGCAGCAACGGCATCATCTTTGAATGCTTCAACTGAGCAGAACCACTGAGGAGTAGCACGGAAGATAATGGGATTCTTACATCTCCAGCAGTGAGGATATTCGTGCTCGAATTCCTTTGATGCAAAGAGAGCGCCGCTTTCTACCATATCCGCAAGAATTGCCTTGTTGGATTCTTCATAGTAAAGACCTGCAAATTTGCCCGCATCCTTTGTCTGATAACCGCGGTCATCAACGGGAACGATGATTTCAATACCGTATCTCTGACAAGTGTTGTAGTCGTCCGCACCAAAACCGGGAGCTGTGTGAACGCAACCTGTACCACTATCCATAGTAACGTAATCAGCTACGCAAACAAGACTTTCTCTTTCAATGAAAGGATGCTGCGCCTTCATGTATTCAAATTCTCTACCGGGCATCTTTGTAAGCACTTCATAGTTTTCAATTCCGCCCTCTTCCATTGTCTTAGGAAGAAGTGCCTCTGCTACGATGTAGCACTCACCGTTTTCTGCCTTTGCAACAACATAATCCTCATCAGGATTGAGAGCGATTGCAAGGTTGCCGGGGAGAGTCCAAGTTGTAGTTGTCCAAATGATGAAATATGTGTTGTTCTTGTCGCAAATACCGTCAAGCTTGCCCATGTCATCGTTCACACGGAACTTAACGTAAATGGAAGTACACTTGTCGGTCTTGTATTCGATTTCCGCCTCTGCAAGAGCAGTTTCATCCTTAGGGCACCAATAAACGGGCTTAAGACCCTTGTAGATGTAACCCTTCTTGAACATTTCACCGAAAACAAGAACTTCTCTTGCCTCGAATTCGGGGTTCATTGTAAGATAAGGACGCTCCCAATCCGCAACAACGCCAAGACGCTTGAACTGACCCATCTGAATGTTAACGTAGTCCTGCGCAAATTCGTGGCACTGACGACGGAAGTCGGAAATGCTCATCTTCTTTCTGTCAATCTTATTCTTTTTGATGATGGCAGATTCAATGGGCATACCGTGGTTGTCCCAACCGGGAGTAAAGGGTACAAGGTAGCCTTCCATCACCTTTGACTTGTTAATGAAATCCTTCAAAATTTTGTTCAAGGAAGTACCCATGTGGATATTTCCGTTTGAGAATGGAGGGCCGTCGTGAACTACGAAAGTAGGTCTGCCTGCGCGTCTCTCCTGCATCTGACCGTAGAGGTTGATGCTGTTCCAATATTCAAGCATAAGAGGTTCTCTTGTAGGAAGATTTGCTCTCATCTCAAATTTTGTGCTTGGAAGATTTAAGGAACTTGTGTAATCCTTTGCCATAATATATCTCCTTTAAAATAAATTTACTAAATAAAAAACGCCCCAATGGTCAAAAAACCATTGAGACGGAGTTACCGTGGTACCACTCAATTTGCATTTTTAAAAGTTCATAATTTGTTAATCTTTGTTCACGATTTCGTAAACATTTATTAACATGTTCCAATAAAAATGCCACTCAAACCCTTTAACGCAGGAGTACGGATTGCCTGAGTTTATAGTCAGCAATCGGCTCAAAAGTGATCTGTGCTTCTCTACTCGCTATGCGCTTTCACCACCCGCGCACTCTCTAAAAGCCCTTCAAAAAACACCGTCTTTGTCATAGCCACATATATTACCAAAGTAATATTATCACAAAAAACAAAGTTTGTCAATATATATTATATATATTTATCCGCAAACAATCTCAATCTTCCCTTTTTTGTAGATTGTGATAGGTCGCGGATGATGAATTTTCCAAATCCTCGCGCGGAAATAATGTCATTTGCTTCAACCTTGACGTCAATTTTAGATGCGGTTTCGTAGTTAAATTCCACAAATCCGCCCTTGATAAGATTTTGCGCTTTTTCTCTTGAAAGATTAAAAATAGCCGCCACCACGCAGTCAAGTCTTTCACTCGCAACCGTATCCGTAAACCCTTGATATTTCTGGGTTGAAGCCATATTTTTGTCAACACTTATCTTCTCAACCTTAACCTTATCATTTCCTATTGAAGAAAGCTCAAAAAGTATAAAATTCGACACCTCTGCATTGCAAAAAACGATAGCAGAATGGCTATCGAGAATGCAAATATCTCCCAATGTTTCGCGCTCAAGACCGAGCGACAAAATACTACCGAGATAATCCCTATGCGTAAGCTCACGAAAACCGCTTCCGCTTATTTTAAGAGCGCAAATTGCATCGTTCAAATCATCGTCAATCATAGCCAAAATATCGCCGCCGTCGGCGCAATCAACGATATATTCGGGCAAAAGAAAGATTTGCTTTCTTTGAGCGGCAAAATAGCCCCCGAAAAAGCAAATCTTATCTTTATTTCCTTTTGCCTCAAAATACTTCTCCGCTTTAAATGCCTCACTTGGAGTCAAAAATGCAGAGTGCGAAATCACGCCACTTAAAGCGCGCTTTTCAAGGTCATCAAGCTTTGCATAAAAAAGCTTGAGATCCTTATTTTCAAAGGCAGAAGTATTCATTTAATTAGTCTTCGTATTCTTCAGCGTCTGCTTCTTCTTCGATTTCTTCTTCCTCAACGTTTTCGAAATCAGATACACCAACGTTTCTGGGAGCGAATACAAGAGTTGTTTTTGTAACGTTCTTCATATCACCGCCAAGCACGTGAATAGCACCCATAAGGAAGTCGATAAGACGGATTGCGCTCATTCTATCAAGAGACTCGATGTTAAGTACAACAGTGCTGCCTGCAGAAAGATGATCTGCAATTGCAGGAGCATCTGCATAGCTCTTGGGCTTAACTACCTTAAGAGATACGGGTGCGCCACCGCCAACCTGCAAGCCACCGTCTTTGTTTTCACCATAAGGAGTTACGTCATCGTCATCGTTTTCATAAACGTCGTCTTCACGATCATAGAATTTGTCGTAATCGTTATTGTCTTTCTTGCCAAACAAGGATGTAAAGTTTTTCATTGCTTTTCTCCACTTTCTTTTTATTTTACTTTTTTATAAACATTTTTCGTCCTATTCTAACCATCGTAGAACCGGCTTCAATTGCGGGCTCAAAGCTATCGCTCATTCCCATAGACAAAATATCCACATCTATATTATGTACTTTTTTATTCAAAATGTCAAGCACTAATTGATAAGTTTCGCAAAAATATTTCAAATAATCACTATTTTTTTCACTTTTTGCGCCCATTGTCATAAATCCGCGTACTTTTACATTCTCAAAAGATGCAATTTCTCGACAAAAGTCTTCAACCTTTGACGGATCAAGTCCACTTTTGCTTTCTTCCCTACCCGAATTTATTTCAATGAGAACATCCATCACTATGCCTTTTTTCTTTGCTTGCTTGTCGATTTCGCGAACAAGATCAATTCTGTCAACCGAGTGAATCATACTGACCTTGTCAATAATATACTTCACTTTGTTAGTTTGCAAAGCACCGATAAAATGGATTTCAACGCCCAATTCTTTTAGGGCATCGTATCTTTCAAGCAGCTGCTGAACTCTATTTTCACCAACTTTTTTTATTCCGTATTTTGAAACAAGATATTCGACCTCATCAATCGTTGCGCTCTTTATTGCAACAAGCAAATCAACATCATCATTCCTGTTTGCCCTTTGAATAGCATTTGCAATTCGTTCATTAACTTCAAGATAGTTTCTATCTAAATATGAATAATCCATATCATTACCTCTTAAGCGTCTTTCCGTCATACATTCCGTTAGTATCAAGAATGACGAGATCGTTCAAATTAAGATATTCAACATAATTTTCTTTTGATTTATCAAGCTTTGCAACTATATAATAGCCATTACTTTCTGCAATAATCTCAATCCTTCTGAATTGAACGACACTTGCGTTAAGAATATATACTCCTATCTTTTCTTCACCGGTTTCCTCATCAACTACTCTTTGCAATGCTTCCATCGGTACTCGGTATCCTTCGATTGTAGATATATCGAGTTTAAAGCTTTGATATCTTGTATAATCAAACCCTTCAGGCATAGTTGAGCATGAAAAAACAAGCAATGTACTTTCACCGTTGCCATCACCAATTTTTTCAAGCGTCATTTTTATTTGGCGCTCTTTGATGTCGAAAATGGTTACGTCATACTCCTTGCCAATCTCGAGAAGCGAAACGGTTTTATTATCGCAAAGGGTTGCAATCTTCCAAACATTGCTATATACAAATTTACATCTATAAGCACTATCAACTCTAGGCTCACTCTTAACTTGATTTAAAATATCTTCAAATCCGTTTAAGGTAAGTGATTCAAGCGCGGATTGAGTGAGAACCTCCTCATAGCCGTCACAAGTATAATAAATATAACCGCCATTATTTGCCCAAACGTACTCTTTTTCACCTTCAAACGAGTTATACAACGCATCAAGCTCTGCTTCAATTTTTGCAATTTCATCATTATAATTAGCAACCTCTCCCTTATAAATCTTAAGTTGATTAAGGCTGATAAGAAGCTCCTTTTCGATTGATTTCACCTTAAGATTATTCCCTTGAGAAAGTGCGAGCATCATAGACGTATATAGCTTTTCAATTTCGGAATTAACCTTTTCGATATTAACTATCGAAACGAGTCCCTTTACGTTGCTTCGCTTCATAATCTCAAGCTTTTCTTCAAGCTCGGCTATTTTTTTGTTTGCCTCTGCATTTCCGCTTTGCGTATAAACGGCTGCAACAACGGAGTCTATCGAAACCCTTTCTCCGTTTGAAAAATACGGGCGCATATCACCCTGATTTACAGTAGAAACAAGTTCTTCCTCTCGAAAAATTACACCTTCAAGAATTACCGAATTGCTTTGACTTGCAAGACCTGCGGGGGTGGTTTTTACGCTTTCTGCAAGCCCGAAAATTACGTGATAACCTGTATAAATAATAAGTAGGAGGATAACAAGGGTTAAAGCCTTCCATGCAAAAGAAAATTTCACTTTTTTTGTATCGCTTTTTTCCATATTTACCTCCTATTCTTTCATATAAATTCTTTAATTATTTGCTCTGCTTCTGCTACGAGCTCGGCGAGATTTTTATCATCTGCAACGAGCCAATTTACGTTTCCGTGCGCAGAAAACCAAGTCATTTGACGCTTTGCATAACGTCTTGTTGCCATTTTTAAATCCTCAATTGCGGAAATTAATGTTTTTTCGTTATTAAAATAGCTCAAAAGCTCTTTATATCCGATTGCTTGGGCGGCTGTGGCATTTGCTTCAAAAACTCCCGCTTCAAGTAATTCCTTTGTTTCATCAAGCAAGCCTGTCTGCATCATTTTGTCAACACGAAGATTAATTCTATCGTAAAGAATATCTCTATTTTCATATTTTATGCCTATTTGAAGGCAATCGTATTTGCTCTCAAATGTCTTGCTTTCGCTGTCAATTTCACTTTTAGTTCTGCCCGAGGTTTTGTAAATTTCAAGCGCGCGAATTACTCTTTTTACGTTATTCGGGTGAATTTCATCGGCAGATTTAGGGTCAATTTCACGCAATTTTTGATGCAATGCTTCGTTGCCGAATTCAAGCGCAAAGGCATTCATCTCTCGTCTAAAATCCTCATCGACATCGGTGCTTTCAAACTCCGCACCCGATAAAAATCTATCAAGATAAAGCCCTGTTCCACCGCAGAAAATGGGCAATTTTCCACGCGATAAAATATCCTCAACAACCCTCTCTGCAAGGGGGATATAATCCGCACAAGAAAAGCTCACCTTAGGGTCGGCAAAGTCAAAAAGATGATGCACGGCAGAGTTCAATTCTTCCCCGTCGGGCTTTGCAGTACCGATATTCATTTGCTTATAAATCTGCATCGAATCGCAACAGATAATTTCGCCATTAAAACGTTTTGCAAGCTCAATCGCAAGCGCACTTTTGCCACTTGCTGTAGGCCCTACAACCGCAAGAATTCTCGCCTTCATTTGCCTCTCCTCTCCAAAGTTTACATACATATATATAATACCACATTCTAATAAAAATTGCAAGTGAAAATGCAAAAAAATACCCCGAAAGTATAGCTTTCGAGGCGTTTTTTTATATTAATGAAATATTATAAGGCGTTACCTGATATACGTAGTAATTGAGCCAGTTTGAATAGATGAGAGAAGTGGTTGAATACCAGTTGGGATTAATCTCGGTCATCGTTTCGTCAACAAAATAATTCTTCGGAGGCTCGATAGGAAGTCCCTTATTAACGTCGCGCAAATACTCGGTTTTAAGGGTTTCCTTGCTATATTCAAGGTGTCCCATAAAGTAAATTTGACGTCCGTCTCTTGAGCGCAAAATTGATGCCCCGACCTCATCACTTCTCGCAAGTGTTACAAGGTCGTCAATCTTTGCTATTTCAAGCTCACTAATCTCTGTGTGACGGGAATGAGGAATATTGATATACTTATCAGTTCCCTTCAAAAGTGGGTCATAGCGCATTACCTTTTCGTGTGGGAAAATTCCAAAAACCTTTTTTGAAAGCTCGGTTTTCTGCAAGCCGTAATAGTAATGCAATGCCGCCTGCGCCCCCCAACAAATAAAGATTGTGCTTTGAACGTTGGTGCGTGCAAAATCCATAATCTCGGTAAGCTCGTCCCAATATTTTACCTCTTCAAAAGGGATTGTTTCAACGGGCGCACCCGTGATAATCATTCCGTCGAAGCGTCTATCTTTAATTTCGTCAAATGTTTTATAGAATTTTTCAAGATGATTTTCGGGCGCGTGCGTTCCAACATAGGATTTTGTTCCAAGAAGCGTTACTCTAATTTGAAGCGGTGAGTTTGAAAGCATACGGATAAGCTGTGTTTCCGTTTCAACCTTCGTTGGCATCAAATTGAGAATTGCAATCTCAATAGGACGAATGTCCTGACGAAGCGCGCGAACCTCATTCATTACGAATATGTTTTCACTTGCAAGCGTTGAATATGCAGGCATATCCTGCGGAATAATAATTGGCATTTTTTATCTTCCTTAATAAAATTAAATTTGAGAAAGTGCGCCCTCAAGGTCCGCAATGATATCGTCGATATTTTCAATACCAACTGACAAACGAATGAGATTATCCGCAATTCCTATATTTTCAAGGTCGGCTTTTGAGAGCTGACGGTGTGTAGTGGATGCAGGATGAAGCACGCAAGAGCGCACGTCTGCAACGTGTGTTACGATTGCAATCATTTTAAGTCCTTCCATAACTACGGTTGCCTTCTCTGCTCCGCCCTTAACTCCAAAGCTGAGCATACCGCCCTGTCCGCCCGGCATATATTTCTTTGCGAGTGCGTGGTATGGGTCACTTTCAAGTGAGCCGTATTTAACCCACTCAACCTTAGGATGCTTTGAAAGAAATTCCGCAACGCGAGAGGCATTATAGGAATGTCTTTCCATACGAAGCGCAAGAGTTTCCATACCGAGATTAGTCAAAAACGCATTTTCGGGGCTCATAATTGCACCGAGATCGCGCATCATCTGAACGCGGCATTTTGTTCCAAACGCCTTCTCACCCAAAGTAGAATATACAAGTCCGTGATAGCTGTCGTCAGGAGTGTTAAATTCGGGGTAACGGTTACTTGAAGCAAAATCGAAGTTACCGCAATCCACAATAGCACCGCCAAGGGCTACCGCGTGACCGTCAAGATACTTTGACGAGGAATAAAGCACCACGTTAGCACCGAAGTCACGAGGTTTACAAAGTACGGGTGTAACAAGTGTGTTATCAACCATAAAAAGAACGTCGTGCTTCTTTGCAATTCCTGCAATTTTATCGAAATCAAGCACAACGATAGTGGGGTTTGCAACTGTTTCTGCGAAAATCACCTTTGTATGCTCGTCGATGAGATTTTCAATGTTCTCTGCGCTATCGTCGGGGTCGAAAAATCTTGTTTCGATGCCGTATTTTTTGAGAGTTACGGAGAAAAGGTTATAAGTTCCACCGTAAACCGCGGATGCAGAAACGATGTTATCACCCGCGTTACAAACGTTGAGGACCGCAAGCATAGTTGCGCTCATACCCGATGCACACGCAATTGCACCCGTGCCGCCGTCGAGCATTGAAAGCTTTTCTTCAAATGCATTAACGGTAGGGTTGCCTATTCTTGAATAAAAATATCCGTCACTTTTAAGGTCGAAAAGGTCTGCCATATCCTGTGCCTTTTCGTAATAAAACGTTGTGCTTTTAACAACGGGGCAAACTCTGGGCTCGCCACTCTTGGGAGAATATGCTCCCTGCACACAAATAGTATCAAGCTTTTTGTTGTTCATTGTGATACCTCTCTATATATAAAATAATAATTTACTAACATTGAATTATATCACATTTTAAATGTGATGTCAATAAATCGCGCGAAGTTTTTGTTTGGAAGTTGGAAATTCGGATTTTGATTTATCGAGGGATAGCAATTTCAACGCAGTAGGCACTCCGCGTCCCCGCCTTCAAATTTTGATTTATCGGGAAGTTACAAAGATAAAAATTTTCGCTTTTTTGAAAAAAAGCTCGCAAAAAACTTTTAATCGTATTAGGGCAAACAAATTTCGCGCAACGCGCGTGACTCACTTCTTCGCGCTCGTCACACTCGTTTTTATTGCACAAGTGCAACAAAAACCGCGCTTTGCTACTCTGTACATAGCCCTTTTGATAGCAAAATGGCTACGTTGGACATTAGCAAATCATAGATTTTCGAACTACCTTCCAACAGTGAGAAAATCGTTATGTAATGTTTGATTTCAATCAAACATTACGATTTGCGCGGTCTTAACTCAACACTCACGATTAAAAAGTTTTGGGGTTATAGGGGGATTTTCTAAAATCCCCCTAAATCTTTTCTCAACTATCTTCTCCCCGATAAATCACAAATAATCTTCGAATACACCTTGCACATTTCATATTTTTATGCTATAATAAAGCCACAAACATACTAAAAGGAGATTTTGCTATGACTCTTTGCGAAAGCTGTGTATATTTTGACTACGATGAAGAATATGAAGACTACGTTTGCACGATTAATCTTGACGAAGACGAATACGTTCGTTTTTCTCAAAGCAAGGGCAAGCAATGTCCATACTACAAGTTTTACGATGAATATAAATCGGTGCATAAGCAGATATAAACGCATAAAAGCAGAAAGCGAGCCACACGGCTCGCTTTTCTTTATATTAGTCTTTATTTGATAAATCGTATAAACAAACGTCACAAATTTTATTATTATCGTGATCTATATGCTTATAAAAATCTTCAGTGGATACACAACACCCGCAAGTTGGGTTTGAGGTATGATAAACAATATCGCGAACCCACTCATAACTACAAACACTGTCCATAGAATATTCGCATACGTCACATAATTCATCATTATTGTTATCATAATGTTTGGAAAAAGCAACATAATCTTCACAACCTAATGAACAATATATTTCATGTCCAATCTCATAAACAGCTTCGTAAACAAGCTTATGCATTTCATCATACCCACAAACGTCACAAGCGCCGTTTTCGTCGGTATCAAGGTGCAAGCCCAAAATATCAGGCGACGGACAACCGCAGGTGTACTGCTTAAAGTGACCTGTTTCGTATTGGATATACTCATAAGTGTGCTCACCGATATTGAACGTAGAATGGAGCAGCTTACACGAAGCAAGACAACACAAACATAAAACCAATATCAAAATACAAGCTAATAATTTTTTCATAAAAATTCTCCTTTCATAAATGCTTTCACTTATATAGTCAAGATTTTTTTAAAAAAGTGTAATAATTTTTGAAAAAAGTTTGAATTTTTTATAAATTTGTAAGTTTTGGTATAGTATCTCTAAAAAGATTATCCCCCTCCCAACCGAAATTGTCAAGAGATTTTTGAAAATTTTTGTTATGAATTTTGATTTGTCGGTGCCTTCTCCAGCGGAGAAGGGGGACCATTTATGGTGGATGAGGAGAGCAAAGTTTGAACAAATAATCGTCTTTCTCCACTTAACATCGTTTTTTAACACAAAGAAATTACTTGAAAAATCAAGGTTTTAGTTTTTCAAGAAAGCCGTTAGCATAAACTAAATGGCGTTCCCCTCATCCACCGCCATCGCGAACCCCCAAAACTGCGCAATGCTCGTTTCGGGGAACCCCGACCGCGGTCCCCCTTCCCCTCAATGGGAAGGCTAAATTTCAATCAAAATTGCCCTACAGGGCGAACCCTCGAAGCCCTTGATATTAAGGGGCGCGCAGTTGAGGATATATCTTCCCTCTCTTGTATTATCAAGAACAATTCCTTCAAGCAGAACGATGTTTTTTGAAAGCAAAATTTTATGCACCGCCATTGGCGCGTTTTCGGGTCCCATGCTTTGACTTTCGTTACCGAGAAGCAAAATTTCCGCGTCCGCAAAAACACGCGCGGCTTCCTCGGTAACCGTGGCTTCGCCTTTTATCAATATGCGCTTCTCCGTGCCCGATTTTCTTGCTTTTTCAAGAATTTTGTGCGCATCGGCTACCTTAACGTCACCGTTATGCTCTGCAACGTAGCACTCGCCAACAAAATGCTCAAGCGACATCTCGTCAATGCTCTTTCCATCTCGGAAAAAGTGAAGCGGAGCATCAACGTGCGTTCCGTTATGCGCGCATAAAGAAAGCGCGGAGAGGTTATAAACCCCTCCGTCCTCCATATCGATTATTTTGTTTGCCTTGGGGGTAGGATCACCCTCATAAACCTTACAAGAAAGAACTTCTTGTGAAATATCGATTATTTTCATATCATTCCTCCGCCGCGCGAAGTGTATTTTGCAAAAGCATTGTAATTGTCATAGGGCCAACGCCACCGGGAACAGGTGTGATATGCGAAGCAACATTAATAACCGCATCAAAATCAACGTCACCTGTAAGCTTACCTTCGGCATTTCTATTCATACCGACGTCAATAACAACCGCGCCCTCTTTAACCATATCGGCTTTGACAAAGTCTGCCTTGCCGATAGCAACAACAAGAATATCCGCGCGTTTGCAAACCTCTTTTAAATCATGGGTTTTACTGTGGCAAACAGTTACCGTGCCATTTTCAGAAAGGAGCAAGAGCGCCATCGGTTTACCAACGATATTAGAACGACCGATAACCACACATTCCTTTCCCGAAATTTCAATATTTGAGCGATGGAGAAGCTCCATAATACCTGCAGGTGTGCAGGGCAAGAATTTGGGATTACCAATGGTAATTCTACCAACGTTTGTTGGATGGAATGCATCAACGTCCTTTTCGGGTTTAATGCGCAAGATAACCTGCTCCTCATCAAGATGCGCAGGTAATGGCAACTGAACCAAAATTCCGTGAACCACTTCGTCTTCATTGAGTTTATCAATGAGTGCATTAAGTTCTTCTTGTGTAGTTTCTTCGGGCATTTCATACACCCAAGAGTTGAATCCAACCTGCTCGCACGCCTTTTTCTTATTGCGAACGTAAACCTGCGATGCGGGATTTTCACCTACAATTACAACCGCAAGACCGGGAAGTTTTCCTGTTCTTGCATTATATTCTTTAACTTTTTCTGCAATTTCTTCTCTAATTTGAGCAGAAATCACCTTTCCGTCAATTATCTTAGCCATCTTCTTCAGTTTCTTCGGTTTCTTCTACTTCTTCAATTACAGGAGCATTATTTGCTACCGCAATTTTGCAGTTGGGATGGTTTTTAACGTAAATAAGTCCCATAATGATAAGTGCAGTTGCAATCGCAAAGAGCAAGAATCCAAGGAGCTGGGAAACTCTAATTCCTGTTTGACCGATATAAAGCGCGTCTGTTCTAAGACCTTCGATGAACATTCTACCAAATCCATACCAAGCAATATAATAGAGTGCATTCTGACCGTCAAATTTCTTCTTCTTATAAACAAGGTTGATAAGAACGAAGCCCAAAATGTTCCAAAGTGATTCGTAAAGGAAGCAAGGGTGAACGTAAACCATATCTGGTGTAGTAAAATCAAGATAGGTATTTTGTGAAATAAGACCCATTCTCAAGAAGTAGAGAGGATGTCCCTCTTCAACAAGAGAACCGTATGCTTCACCGTTGAAGAAGTTGCCCCAACGTCCCATTGCCTGCGCAAGCATAACACCGGGTCCTGCACAGTCGAAAAGCTGAAGCCAACTAATCTTTTTAACAAGACATACCACAACAATAGTCAAAGCACCTGCAATAATACCACCGTAAATTGCAAGTCCGCCTGAACGAAGATTGAGAATATCACCCAAGGTTTTAAAGTTCGTTGGGTTGAATGCAACGTAATAAAGTCTTGCACCGATTACACCAAAGAATATTGTGAAAATTGCAATATCCACAAGGTCGTCAATCTTAATTCCGTGCTGCTTGCAACGATAACACGCATACGCAATAGCCATAAGCATACCGAGTGCAATTACAACACCGTACCACATAACGCTAAAGTTTTCACCCAATGAAAACGCTACACTATTAACCTCTCCACCGTCAATTCCTAAGCCGGGGAAAGAAACTGTAATATTTCTTAACATAAGTTCCTCCATTCTACTTAATAAAAGTAAAATTAATTTTTTATTACTGAAAGCGCAAAGCGCTTATCATCAAAATAGTTTTCAAGGCAGGTGCACACGTCAGAAAACGTAACACCCTCAATAATTTTTCGATATTCAAATATATTGCTTCCATCAAAATAGATGTTAAGCAACGAATTGGCAATATCGTCAACTGAGTCAAAATCTCGCAAAAATTCCGCCATCATAACGCGTTTACATCTAATAAAATCGCGTTCGGAAAGTCCTTTTTGCTTGATTTGTTTAATATAATTCTTGATTTTTTCAAGAACGAGCTTGGGATCGTCCCCCTCTCCGTAAATCGAGTGGAAAGCAACGTCACGCGTGATTGAATATCCGTATGAATAGGACTCATTGATAAATCCACCCTCAAAAAGCTCGTTGTAAAGTTCACCTGCTCTTGAGAAAAGTATCTCGTCAAGTATCGTCATTGCAACGTCGCGCTTTAATCTTTCTTTGGGTGATTCGTTTGGACAATCATCTTTAATGCCGATTTCAAAAATTGGCTTACTTATAGGCATAACCTTTTCGATAATGGGGGATGATATTGCACTTTCATATTCAATTTTTGGAAGAATTGGTTGTGCTTGTTCCTCTCTTTTAGGCAAGGTTTCGTCAACCACATGCAAAATAGAGTTCTCATCAACATCACCGCAAACTACAAGCGCCATATTTGAGTATCTATAAAAGCTCTCGTAACACTCGTAAAGGGTTTTGTCACTTATTTTTGCTATGGTCTTTTCAGTACCAAGCACATCGTTTGAAAGCTTGCAATCACCAAAAAGCGCCATTAAAAGATTTTGCGATACCACGTCATATGGGCTATCAAGACACATCTTTATCTCTTGACCGATAATTCCCCTCTCGCTATTTACGTTTTTCTTTGTAAAATAAGGATTATAAACAAAACGGATAAGCTCTGCAAGAGAATTTTCAAAATTCTCGGTGCAGGAGAACATATACACTGTCTTATTATTTGACGTATATGCGTTTGCCTCTGCTCCAAGCTCGGCTAAAACCTCCATAGCATCAACCCCGTTTTCATTTGAAAAGAGCTTATGCTCAAGGAAGTGGGCAATTCCAGACGGGAATTTTTTTACTTTGCCATCAACGGTTGCGCCCTCCTCATAAACAGAGCCGAATTTAACTCCAAGCAAGGCGGTTTTGAGTGTCATTTCCTTTGGAATAACCAAAATGTCAAGTCCACTTTCGTGCTTTAAATAATAATATTTTTCCTTTAATTTTTCATCGGAAAAGGTTGTAAATTTACTCATCATTCTCCCCCTCTCCGCGCAAAAAGTATATTGTGTGTGCAGTCAGCTTATTTGCCGCCGCAACCACCTGCTCAACGCTCAAATTATTTATTTTTTCTATGAATTCAGGAATATCCGCGTCAATTTTATTTACTATTCTACCAAGATAAAATCTCTCAATAGCATTTGGAGAATCGGCAACGGCAGAATAAACATTCAAAATTGATTTTTTAGCGGCTAAAAATTCTGTTTCACTGATTTTACCGTTTTTGATATCCTCAACCTGCTCAAAAATTGCATTTTTTGCAAGTTCAAAGTTTTCGGAGTCAATTCCCGTAGTTACGAAAATCGTACCGCGCGCGCTATTATATACCGAGGAACACTCATAGCAAAGCGACATCGCCTCGCGCACGTTCATCATAAGCTTTGAAATAGGGGAAGCGCCGAGAATTTCATTGCAAAGAAGTGTTGCATAATAATCTTCATCGCGCCAAGTTATACCACAGTTGAAGCCCATAACAAGTCTGCCCTGCGATATATCCGAGCTTTCGATTATTTCTTGAGGCTTATCAAGGTTTTCAAGAAGCTTGGGTTTTACATCTCGCAAATCAAAAGTCTTATTGCAATTAATAGTTGCCATTTTTGCAATTTGCTCATAAATATCCTCAATACTTCGGTTTCCAACATAGAAGACTATGATTTTTGCTTCATTCACAAGTTCAAGATAGCAATTATATATATCCTCATCGGTAGCGTTGTCGATTTTTTCGCACATCGTATCAAGTCTTTCGAGAACACCGAGTGAGGCAAACATTTCTTCTCTACATCTAATTGCCGCGTATGTTCTTGGCTCGTTTATCTGCGAAAGAATTATGCTTTTGTAATTTTCCTTTTCGCTATCAATATATTCCTTGCGAAATCTTCCCGTATTTTCATCAAAATTTGGATGATAAATCATTTGCCCAATTACTTCAAGTGCGTCAGGCAATAGATCCTCGCCATTTTCGGTATAATCAGAATAGATTACATCAGCAGAAACACCCAAGAGTTGAACTCCGTCGAATTTTTGATTTTTCAAATTCACAAGTGTTGCATAAAGCTCATCAAGTCTCTCATTTATATGCTTTTGCGATGGGTATTTTTCAGTACCGCGCTTTAGCACCGACAAAAGAAGTGAACGTGCAATGCTCTTTTCTCTACTTGCAGGTAAAGAAAAATAAACTGTTATATTTTCACTTTTAAACCGGTCGGTGTTATATTTATAAACGGTTATACGGTCATCCTTCACCGTATATTGTATATCTCTCATTTAAAAATTCCTTCTAATAAGTATAGTTAATTATATATTACACTATTTCGATGAATTTTTCAATGGATTTTCGATATTTATTTTTGAAAAAGTTTTAAAAAAACTATTGACAAGTCAATACGTATGTGCTATAATGTGTAAAGTATTTTGCTTTACACATGTTTTGGAGTTGCTTATGTTTGAAAAGGACTTAAAAAAAGCATATTTGCTCGATTTCTACGGTGACGTTTTAACCGAGCGAAAAAAGGAAGTTCTCGATATGTATTATAACGAGGATCTCTCCCTTTCAGAAATTGCCGAGCAAATTGGTATTTCTCGTCAGGGTGTGCGCGACCTTATCAAAAAGGCAGAGGAGGAAATTTTCTTCCTTGAGGAAAAGTTGGGGCTTGCTCAAAAAATGAATGCGCTTAAAATCCACTCCGACAATATGCTTCGTATAGCAGAAAACGGTGCTATATCCCCCGAAATCCAAAAGGAAATTGAGGAGATTGCCAAAATAATTAAATAATACATTTTGGAGGTTTGTATATGGGAATGTTTGAAAGCCTTAGCGACAAGCTAAATAATGCGTTCAAAAAATTCAGAAACAAAGGAAAGCTCACCCCCGAAGATGTTAAAGTTGGAATGAGAGAAATAAAGCTTGCTCTTCTTGAAGCAGACGTAAACTTCAAGGTTGTTAAAAGCTTTGTTAATACCGTTTCGGATCGCGCAGTTGGTGAGGAAGTTCTTGAATCCCTTCTCCCTGCTCAGCAAATTGTTAAAATCGTTAATGAAGAGCTTATTAACCTTATGGGCGGCACCCAGTCGAAGTTGACTATTGCCTCTGCTCCGCCAACCGTTGTTATGATGGTCGGTCTTCAGGGTGCAGGTAAAACTACCCACTCAGGTAAGCTCGCAGGTCTTTATAAGAAACAAGGTAAGCATCCTTTATTGGTTGCTTGTGACATTTACCGTCCCGCCGCTATCAAGCAGTTGCAGATAGTTGGTGAAAAGCTCGATATCCCCGTTTTCACAATGGGTGATAAGGTTTCCCCCGTTACCATCGCCAAGGAAGGCGTTGCATACGCAAAGCAAAAGGGCTATGATATGGTATTTATTGATACCGCAGGCCGTTTGCATATCGACGAGGAGCTTATGAACGAGCTTAAATCCATTAAAGCAGAAGTCAAGCCCACGGAAATTCTTCTCACGGTTGACGCAATGATTGGTCAGGATGCGGTTAATGTTGCAGAGACATTTAACGAGCTTCTTGATATCACGGGCGTTGTTCTTACAAAGCTCGACGGTGATACAAGAGGCGGTGCGGCTCTTTCCATCAAGCACGTTACGGGTAAACCCATTAAATTTATCGGTACTGGCGAAAAGCTCGACACAATCGAGCCCTTCCATCCCGAAAGAATGGCATCAAGAATTCTTGGTATGGGTGACGTTCTCTCTCTTATCGAAAAGGCGCAGGAGGCTTATGACGAAAAGAAGAGCGCAGAGCTTGAACAAAAAATTCGCCAACAGAAATTTACTCTTGACGACTTCCTTGAACAGTTCCAGCAGCTTCGTAATATGGGCGGTGTTGAGCAGATGCTCAGCATGATGCCCGGCATGAATGCAGGCGCGCTTAAGGACGTTAAGGTGGATGAAAAGGCAATGGCTCACATGGAGGCAATAATTCGTTCTATGACAATGGAAGAACGAGTTAATCCCGAAATTATCAACTCCTCTCGCAAAATCCGTATCGCTAAAGGAAGCGGAACAAGTGTTGAGGAAGTAAACAAGCTTCTTCGTCAGTTTGAACAAATGAAAAAGATGATGAAGCAATTCTCAGATCCCAAAAAGCTTAAAAAGATGGGATTTGGCAGACGCGGAATGAAAATGCCCTTTTAATCAGGGATTTTTATAATAACAAAAACAAAAAATAATTTTATTTTATTCTTGGAGGAATATTATCATGGCAGTAAAAATCAGACTTAGAAGAATGGGTCAGAAGAAAGCACCCTTTTACCGTGTTGTTGTAGCAGACAGCCGTTACCCCAGAGATGGTCGTTTCATCGAAGAAATCGGTTACTACAACCCCATTACAGAGCCCGCTGAAATCAAGATCGATGCTGATAAGGCAAAGAAGTGGCTCGCTAACGGTGCTCAGCCCACAGACACAGTTAAATCCTTGCTCAAGAGAAGCAACATCGTTGACTAATTAGAAAGCAGGAGATAACGATGACGGATTTGAAGCAGATTTTGACAGACATCGCACGCGCGATTGTTGACAATCCTGATGAGGTTACCGTTATCCTTACTGAAGATGACCGTAGCATTACCCTTTCTCTCAACGTTGCAGCTGAGGATATGGGAATGGTTATCGGCAAAAACGGAAAGATTGCTAAAGCTATCAGATCTGTGATTAAGGCAGCATCTGCTGACTGCGGCAAAAAAGTAAACGTTGAAATTAAATAATCGTTTGCAAAAATAAAAAACTCGACCTTGACTATGGTCGGGTTTTTTATTATAATATAGTCAAAGTAAACTGAAAGGAGAAAATATGGATGCGCTTATACTGTCATTAACACCGCCACAGCACGCAAAATATCTGGAGCTTTTAAATCAAGAGAACATCACGCTTGATTTTAAGGTTGACAAAACAGAATTTGAGAATTATTCCAATGAAAATATCAAAAACGCAAAAATCCAAATAGTTTCATATTGCGAAAAGTTAATGAATTTTGCAAAAAACGATTCGTTTTTCTCCGCAAGGTTAAGTAAAGAAGAAATTGATAAGCTCATTCCCGAATATTTTGGAGCAATAAATAATATTTCAAAAATTCAAAGAGAGCTTTATAGTGAAGCAATTATTGTTTCAAGAAAAATTAATGAAGCAGAAAAAATACATATTGATATATCAAAAAAATATACCGATTTTCTTCCATACAAGGCGGCATTTGGAAAAAATGAAAAATATCGAGATGAGATTTTAAAAATTGACAATGATTTCAAGCGTGAAATGGAAAACTCACTTGCGCAAAAGAAAGCTCTTGCTAACGAGCTTGCAAGAATAAGTACGATTTGCGACGTACTTATTCCCTCTTTTTCTAAAAATTCCTCCCGCGCGGCAGATACGCCAAGATTTAAGAATTTTAATGACAAGGAATTTTTTAATTCAATTTCTTCGTTTATGGAGCAGATAAAAAACGTATAAAAAAAACAAAAGGAGATGCGAAAATTCACATCTCCATTTTTGTTATTAACAAATATTATTTGTATTTGCGCTTTCTTGCAGCCTCTGACTTCTTCTTGCGCTTAACACTGGGCTTTTCGTAGTGTTCTCTCTTACGAAGTTCAGTGAGGATACCGGAACGAGCGCACTGGCGCTTGAAGCGACGAAGAGCACTATCCAAAGATTCGCCTTCTTTAACTCTTACTTCTGCCATTTTCTGTTTCCCTCCCCTCAAGGTTCGAGCTACTCGAACAATATACTGTTATATTTTACACTATAATTCCCCATTTGTCAAGGGGTTTTTTAATTATTTTACAACGATATTTACAATTTTATTGGGAACGGAGATTTCCTTAACTATCGTTTTGCCCTCGATTGCGGCTTGTACCTTTTCGTCCGCCTTTGCAATAGCGATTGCCTCGTCCTTATCGCAATTCATAGGAAGCATTACGGTTGCGCGAAGCTTACCGTTAACCTGAACTGCAACCTCAACGGAGTCATCTGCAGTTTTTGATTCATCATATGTGGGCCAAGGCTCGTAAGCAATAGTATCGTTATGACCGAGAATGCTCCACATTTCTTCACCGATATGAGGACAGATACAAGAAAGCATCTTAATAAGGCCTTCTGCGTATTCTCTTGGGCACTTGCCTTCCTTATAAACCGCGTTAACGAAAATCATCATCTGTGAAATTGCTGTATTGAACGCGAGCTTTTCAAAGTCCTCTGTAATCTTCTTAACACTCTTATGATAAATCTTTTCAAGTGTGGGAACTTCAGTATCAACTACGTTTTCCGCCTCTGTAAAGAACGCCCAAACACGATTTAAGAAACGTCTTGCGCCTTCAACACCCTGATCACTCCAAGGTTTAGAAACCTCAAGAGGACCCATAAACATTTCGTAAAGACGAAGTGTATCCGCACCGTATTCACGAACAACGTCGGAAGGATTTACAACGAATTCGGGGAATCTCTTACCCATCTTAATACCATTAGAACCAAGGATCATACCCTGATGAACGAGCTTCTTAAAGGGCTCTTTCGTAGGAGCAATTCCCTTATCGTAAAGATATCTATTCCAAATTCTTGAGTACATAAGGTGACCAACCGCGTGCTCAGGGCCACCGATATAAAGGTCAACGGGCATCCAGTGCTTCAAAAGTTCGGGATCTGCAATTGCCTTATCATTCTTGGGATCAATATAACGAAGGAAATACCAGCTTGAACCGGCAGAACCGGGCATTGTTGATGTTTCTCTCTTGCCCTTAATTCCATTATTACCATAATATTTCCATTCTTCTGCATTTTCAAGGGGTGCTTTTCCACCAACACCCTTATAGTTTTCAAGCTCGGGAAGAACCAAAGGAAGCTCTTCGTCGGGAAGAACGTGAACTGTTCCATCCTCACCGTGAACTACGGGTACGGGCTCGCCCCAATATCTTTGACGTGCGAAAATCCATTCTCTGAAGTGATAGTTTACTGTTCTCTTTGCAACACCCGTTGCCTCAAGCTTTGATGTGATTGCTTCTTTTGCTTCTTCAACAGTAAGACCGCTAAATTCCTCGGAATTTACAAGTCTATATCCCTTACCAAGATAATCACCCTTCTCGAACGCGTGCTCACTTACATCAACGTGACCTAAAGTTTCGTCACCGTCGATAACCTGAATCATATCAATTCCGTGCACCTGCGCGTATTCAAAGTCACGTTGATCGTGGGATGGAACTGCCATAACCGCACCTGTTCCATAGCTTGCAAGCACGAAGTCACCAATGAACATTCTTGCTTCCTTGCCATTTACAGGGTTGATACAGGTAACGCCCTTAAGCTCACAACCTGACTTTGTCTTGTTGAGCTCTGTGCGGTCCATATCGTTTTTCTTAAGAGTTTCTGCTATGTATGCTTCAACCTCTTCTTTATTCTGAATTCTTGGCATCAACTGTTTAACTACGTCTCCATCGGGAGCAAGTACCATAAATGTGATACCGTAAATTGTTTCAATACAAGTTGTGAAAATAGAGAACTCGCCACCGCCAACGATTTGGAACTTAACTTCAACACCTGTGGATTTGCCAATCCAGTTCTTCTGCATAAGCTTTGTGGATTCGGGCCAATCAATTTCCTCAAGTCCCTCAAGAAGCTTTTCTGCAAAAGCGGGCTGATTGATTACCCACTGCTTCATATTCTTTCTTACTACGGGGAAACCGCCACGCTCACTCTTGCCGTCAATAACCTCGTCGTTTGAAAGAACTGTTCCAAGCTCCTCACACCAGTTAACAGGCATATCAATGTACTGTGCATATCCGTCAAGGTAGAGCTGCTTGAAAATCCACTGTGTCCACTTATAGAAATCGGGATCACTTGTGGCAATCATCTTATCCCAGTCATAGTCAAAACCAAGCTCACGAAGCTGATTTGAGAATGTTTTAATATTTGCCTGAGTAAATCCGTTGGGGTGGTTACCTGTGCTTACGGCATACTGCTCTGCAGGAAGACCAAATGAGTCATATCCCATTGGATGAAGCACATTGTAGCCCTGCATTCTCTTCATTCTTGACACAATATCAGTTGCTGTATATCCTTCTGGGTGACCTGCGTGAAGTCCTACGCCTGATGGATATGGAAACATATCGAGCACGTAATATTTGGGCTTTGAAAAATCCCAAACGTCAGTTTTAAACGTGTGGTTCTTCTCCCAATATTCTTGCCATTTCTTTTCTATCTCTAAATGTTCGTATTTCATATCTTATTCCTCTATCGGTGTAGTATTTTCATATAATTTATCAAGATTATAAAAATCTCTTGCTTCTCTATTAAAGATGTGCACCAAAACGTTGCAGTAGTCAAGAACTACCCAAGAGTTGTTATCTCTGCCTTCGATGTGATAGGGTGTAACTCCTCTTCTTTCAAGCTGATATTCAACTTCACCCGAAAGTGCCTTAACATGTGTGTTGCTTGTTGCAGTGCAAACTACAAAATAGTCCGCAATATTACTTACGTCTTCAACGTGAAGAACCTTAATATCCCTACCCTTTTTATTGTCGAGAAAGGTTTCGATTGCCTTCGCTACTTCAAGGGGAGATGCATTTTCAAGAGATACTATCTCTTCACTAAAATTTGTCATTTCTTCCATATTGTTTCTCCTAATTTATATTGACTTCATTATTTTCAACGTCATCTGCGGAGTAAATTTTCACCTCGCAGGATTTATTGTATATATCATAAAACGATTTCTCGTTTATGTCAACAAATTTATTATTTTTATCAAAATCTTTTTTATCGGTATACAACCCAAAGCGTTCGTCCAACAAATTAGCCATTGATGAATTGGACAAAATATAGTACCAAGTACCACTATTACTATCCTTTATTGCTTCACCGGGTGCTGTCATATAAGAAGCGGATTTATCTTTAAGCCTTGCATATTTTAAGCAGAGTGAAAAAACATCCGATTCCTTAATATTCGTTTCAGAATTGCTCAAAACCAACTTACAAAGATTGAATAAAGCAAGTGGATTGCCCATTTCTCCAATCCTTTTTACAAAAGCATTCATAAAGAGCTTTTGCGCGTTAATTCTGCCAAGATCTCCCGTGATATATCCTGCTCGATATCGCAAAAACTCAACCGCGCTCTTGCCATCAAGCACTTGCTTACCAGCTTTTAAATGAATGGACAGGCTTTGAGAATTATCATCGTAATCCATATCAAAAGGAACATCAACCTCAATTCCCGAAACAAAATCGACCATTTTTACAACGGTTTCAAGCCCAAGAGAAAGGTAATAGTTTATATTTATCCCCAATGCCTCTGAAAGTGATTTTGCAAATACTTCAACGCTTCCAATAGTTTTGGGCGCTCCGTTGAGTTTTTTATATGTCGAACCGCACTCAAAATAGGTGTCGCGCGGAATCTGCATAAAATTGATTGCTCCACTATCCAAATTAACGGAAACAAGCATAATCACATCCGAAAGACCTGCTGCCTTATCGGTGCCAAGAAGCAAAAAATTACAAATCTGCTGCTCGCTTGTACGAATAGCTGTATCTGCCGTATCACTATAGCTATTACCTTGAGCAAACAAAACAACTACAAGGCATACCATTACCGTTAACACAAATAAAACAATTTTTAAATCAATTTGAAAAATATTTTTCATATTGGACCTCTCTTTTATTTTTTATGTAAAGAAGTCCAATGCGAAAATTTATTTTTCCAAAATTAAATAATTTCGCGCCTCAAACGTTGTTTGCGCTATGTGTTTATTTTCATCTAAAAGTCCCTTTATTGTGAGGTTATAGGACATAATTAGGGTATCGTTCAGGTGACAAATTTTGCTTTGCTCATCCGCATTTTCAAAATCAAAATCGAAAAAGAACTCGCGAAGTGCAACGCAATCACCGTATTTTCTTGACATATCAATATAGTCGGCAAGATAAATAATCTTTTCGGCAAGTGTCATATTTTCCTTGCCCGTTGTATGATAACGTACGGCAGAAATAATTTCAGGCGTATTAAAGTCGGGATACTTCGTTGGAATAACAAGTGCCGCAGTTCTCGAATGGAACATTTTAGGTGCTTTTCTATCTCCAATAGATACAATCTCACCTGCATTTTCGCAAATTACAATATGCTCCTCAGTTGTGCGCTCCTTTGTTATATCGTGCAAAAGCGCAGCCGCACGAAGCATAGATATATGCTCAGGAGCATAAATCTCCCCAAGTCTTGCCGCCATTTTTTCCACCTCAAGTGTATGAAAATAGCGTTTTTCTCCCATCTCATTTTTTACGCTCTCTCGCAAATAAGAAAGCATTTCTTCACTAAATTTATTATTCATAAATGCCTCACTCTATATGCACCGAAATCAATCGGCTAAATTTTGTCAAGAAAATAAAATTTTACAAATAAAGGTTGTTTTCTTTAATATATTCTGCAACCTTTTGGGGAACAAGATGTGAAATATCCTTTCCCTCTCTAACCCTTTTTCGAATTTCAGAGGATGAAAGTTCAATTTCATTCGTCATAATTCTACGGCAAATTTTACCGTATTTCTTAAGATAGGTATTATTTTTTTCGATAATCTGCTTTTCGAGAAGCTTATCACTCTCACGACGAACATAAGTAGGATAGCAGAGCTTAAAAATCTCATCAGGCTCACGCCAAGAATCAATTTTAAGCGCCATGTCCGTGCCAAGCAACATAAACAATCTACGGTCTTCTCTTGCAAGTGCTCGAAGTGTGTCAATTGTATTAGTTGCTCCGCCCTTTTCAATCTCCATATCGCTCACTATCACACCAACCTCACCCTCAAAGGCAAGCTCGCACATTTTCATTCTGTGCTTAGCATCGTCACCCTCGTCACGAATTTTCCAAGGGGAAAGTGCAGTAGGTATCACGAAAAGATAGTGCAACTGCATCTGATCCATAAATGCCTTTGCGGCATTTATATGTCCGTTATGAATGGGCGCAAATGTTCCGCTATATATACCAATTCGAGTAATTTCTTCGTTCATAATCAAATCTCAATTCTCTTTTTATTTTCGCTCTCTCTATAAAGAACGACTTTTCTACCAATCACCGCAACAACCTCAGAATTAGTTGCCTCTGCAAGCTCTTCTGCTATGTCACGTGTACCGTAGTCACAGTTTTCAAGCACGGTAAGCTTGATAAGCTCTCTTGCTTCAAGTGCATCTGAAACTGTTTTAACAAGGTTTTCGGTAATGCCTCCCTTGCCAATCTGCATAATGGGCTGAATTTGCGCCGCCATTGAACGCAATGCCGCCCTTTGTTTTGAATTCAACATATTTTTCTCCAAATCTTATTTTCCAAAACCTTCTGCCTGAAGTCTTGAGGAAAGCTCCTCGCAATTCATAGCAAAAACACGAATACATTTATCATAATCAAGAAATATGTTAAGATAAACGTCGTCAGTTACGGAAATTTTTTTAATATCGCTTTTCTTTATCTCAAATTTAACGGGCTTTTGATCATCCATAGAAAGCACAAAAATGCTATCCTTTGTTGTTAGCATAAAGCCCTGCTTTATTTCTTTACCAACGAGGTAATTAACTCTCTCGTCAATAACAATGGGTTCAGTAATCTCTTTTCTAAGTGGGTTAAATTTTTTATCAGAATGTGCAAACATAGCAGGAATAACAAGTGAAATTCCCAATGTGGTTAGAGCCGCAAACAAAACCGAAGTCGGCACGTCTGCCATACCAGATATCAGCCAAAATGTAACCACACCACCCAATATACTAAAGATAAAGAGCGATGATGTGTAATATCTTAACATTTTACTCCTTATCCTGAAGCTCGTTGACAAATTTCTCTGCAAAAAGCTTCGTTGCCACTGCTCTGTGGCTTATTTCATTTTTTTCGTCCGAAGAAAGTTCTGCATAGGTCTTTTGACATTTTTCAACATAGAACAATGGGTCATAACCAAATCCGCCCTCACCCTTTTCCTCGCGAAGAATAATACCCGGACATTCCCCGCGAACACAAAAATCAATATGGCTACTATTTTTGGGGAAAGCGCACGCGATAGTGCAGACAAACGCGCCTGCGCGGTTTTCAATTTCCTGCATATCAAGAATAAGCTTTTGATTATTCTTTTTATCATTTCCGTGCTCACCTGCATATCTTGCAGAATAAATACCCGGTGCGCCGCCAAGCGCATCGACAGTAAGACCTGAATCGTCAGCAACACCGATATAACCGTATTTTGCAACCGCTCTTGCCTTAATCATCGCGTTTTCCTCAAAGGTTGCTCCATTTTCGACTATATCGTCAAAAATTCCCGCATCCTTCATTGAAACAAGCTCAATATCGGGGATATATTTTCTTAAAATAGCACCAAATTCTTCAATTTTATGCTTGTTACCCGATGCAAAAACTATCTTCATATCTTCTCCAATTATTCAAAAAGTGCAGAAATAAATTCCTCTGCGTTAAAGGGCTGCATATCGTCAATCTTTTCACCAACACCGATAAACTTAACAGGAATTCCAAGCTCTCGCTTGATTGAAAGCACGATTCCACCCTTTGCAGTTCCGTCAAGCTTATTGAGAACAAGACCTGTGATATTAGCCGCATTTTTAAATTCCTTTGCCTGAAGAACCGCGTTCTGACCTGTTGTAGCATCAAGCACCAAAAGATTTTCGCGAGATGCACCGGGTAATTCTCTATCAATTACGCGATTGATTTTTTCAAGCTCGTTCATAAGGTTCTTCTTATTATGAAGACGTCCTGCAGTATCAACAATAAGAACGTCTGCACCCTTGTTTTTTGCATAGCTTATAGCATCGTAAACTACTGCCGCAGGGTCACTTCCCTCGCTCTGCTTAACAAGGTCAACCTTACTTCTTTCGCACCAAACGGCAAGCTGATCGATAGCAGCAGCACGGAATGTATCCGCCGCCGCAACAACAACCTTTTTGCCATCTTGACGAAGCTTATTAGAAATTTTACCAATGGATGTGGTTTTACCCGCACCATTTACACCAATAACGAGGATAACTGAGGGCTTTGTATTAAGTACAAGTGGTCCTCCCTCTCCAATCATCTCTTGAAGTGTATTTTTAAGGAATGCACGAACCTCGTCCGCATCCTTAATTTTTTCCTCCTTGATGTCATCGCGGAGTTTTTCAATTATTTCATCAGTTGCACCTGCACCAACGTCGGCACAGATAAGCATTTCTTCAAGCTCCTCAAGAAGCTCCTCATCAACCTTTGTAAACGCCTTAAGCATTTGGTCAATCGGTTTGAAAAGCGCATCTTTGGTTTTTTGAAGACCTGATTTCAATTTATCCAAAAATCCCATCCCAATCTCCTTCTTTCTTTTTAGCAATATCGGCAACATTCAAAGAAAGTATCTTTGAAATGCCGTGTTCGGGCATTGTAACACCGTAAAGACGGTTTGCACTTTCCATAGTACCACGTCTATGCGTGATAAGAATGAACTGTGTTCCGCCCGTATATTTTTTGATGTATTCAGAAAATCTTGAAACGTTTGCTTCGTCAAGGGCTGCCTCAATTTCGTCAAGGATACAGAACGGCGAGGGATTAACCTGAAGAACCGCAAAGAAGAGTGCGATAGCAATAAATGCCTGCTCACCACCTGAAAGCTGCATAAGATTTTTGATAATCTTTCCGGGAGGTGCGGCTTTAATTTCAATACCGCAATTAAGCACGTCCTCGGGGTCTGTAAGTTGAAGCTCTGCATATCCACCACCGAAAAGCTCAACAAATACACGATTGAAGTTTTCGTTGATTTTATTGAACGACTCAATAAACGATGCCTTCATTTCACCATCAAGCTGAGAAATAATCTTTTCAAGCTCTGCCTTTGATGCGGTAAGGTCGCGGATTTGCTTATCCATATAATCGTAGCGTTCCTTAACCTCTTTATATTTATTCACGGCATCAAGGTCAACGTGACCAATCGCGCGGAGTTTATTCTTGCACTCGGTTTGAAGTTTAGCAAGAGCGGGACGCTCCTCTGCAGTAATTGCCTCATAACCAAGCTCCATTGCCTGATTTCTTGTAAGCTCGTGATCATCCCAAAGCTTTGAAGAAAGCTTATCATATTCATTTTTAAGATTTTCAAGCTTATGCTCATTAACGGAATTTTCTCTGAAAATATCGTCCTTATAAGACGTCTTTTCTTTAATTTTCGCATTAATTGCATTAATTCTTCTTTCGTATTCAGTACCATTTTCTTCAAGACGAGCTCGCTCGGAATTAAGCTCTGCAAGTGCCTTTTCACCTTCTGCAAGCTTTTCGCGATTTTCTTTTCTTGCTTCTTCAAGAGAAATAAGATTTTCGCGATATTCTTTAACTCTTTCGTCCTGACCTTCAATATCTTCCTTAAGTGCATCGATATGCTCTCTGCTCTTTTCGATAAGAATATTTTCGGTTTCAATATCCTTTTGAAGTTCATTGATACGAATATAAATTGCAGTCAAATTAGCGGAAAGCTCTTCCTTTTTGTCGATAAGCTCGTTCTTCTTAACATCCTTATCACTTCTGATTTCAGAAATCGCAGAAATCTTTTCATCATAAGAAGCAATCTGCTCTGTAAGAGTTGCAAAATCCTCCTCATAGCGCTCACGCATCTTAACGATGTTGTCATAATCCTCCTGGAGCTTATCCATAAGAGTTTTATTAGCATCGATTTTCGCATTTATCTGCTGAAGCTTAGTGTTTTCACTTCCCGCCATAAGTGCGATAATCTTTTTTCTATCCTCAAGTGCTTTGATTTCGCGTTCGATTTTTTCAACTTCAGAGCCAAGTTCCTTTTGAGTTTGTGCAATCTTATTTACGTTTGCTTCAAGCTTTACGCACTCATCTTCAAGCTTTTTAATCTCACCTGCGCGGGACAAAATGCTCTGTCCGTGCTTAACTGAACCACCCGTAAACGAACCGCCGACATTAATCTGCTGACCGTCAAGAGTGATTGCACGAACCTTATATTTAAGTGCCTTTGCCATTTCGGTCGCGTTATCGATATTATCAAAAACTGCAATTCGACCAAGCATATATGAAACGATATTCATATATTCACTCTTTGTGCTTACAAGATCATCCGCGAATGCAATAAATCCTTTGAAGCCCGAAGCATCCTTCATCTCCTGCGAAATAGTGGGTGCTTTGATAGCCGTGATTGGCATAAAGGTTGCTCGACCCTGCTCGTTCTTTTTAAGAGAGAGCATAGCCGCCTTTGCAACGTTTTCGTTTTCAACAACGATATTCTGAATTGACGCGCCAAGTGACGTTTCAACCGCAATTACATACTTTTCGTCAACAGAAATAAGTTTAGAGATAGGACCGTGGATTTTGCCAATGCTTGTGCCATCAGGATTTGTAAGCTTACCCTCACTATAAGACTTCATAATGAAGCGCACGCTATTATTGTACCCTTCAAACTGATCATCCATAGCCTTATATGTATCAATTCTCTGCTTTGTGGACTGCAACGCGAACTTCTTTTGTGTAAGTTCATCGTCAACGCCTTCCTTCTGCTGAATAATTCTTTGCAAATTATCGTCAAGCTCCGAAATCTTTTCATCACTCTTTTCTATATCTGCATTATAATCGTCAACTGTTCGTTGAACTTGCTTTTGGCTCTTTGTAAGCTCATCGTCAATGCGTGCGTACTCCTGCATTTCGGCAACAAGTGTATTATTCTTGTCACTATCGGTGCTCTTTGCATTTTCGATAACGGAAAGACGAACCTTAAGTTGCATTTCCTCCGCTTCAAGTGAACGCATATCCTCAAAAGCGGTTGCAATTTCTTTTTCAAGCTGAGCAATTTCTTTTTCAAGACGGTCAATTTCGTCTTCAGCTTCATCGTGCTCCTTGAATTTTAATTTTGCCTCTGCCTTTATCTGCTCAATTTTTGCAAGGTGATTTTCAATCTGCTTATTCTCCGCCTCGATGGATGCACGAATTTGTGCTTTTGTTTCACCGGTTGCATCAATGAGCGCTTGAATATGCAAAGCATCATTTTCATTTACACGATATGTGCTTTCGAGTTTATGGTTTATATCAGTTTGTGCGTGAATTTGAGTGAGCAATTTCTCCGACTCATATCTATTGCTTTGAGAAACCTCCATAAGATGATCTCTTTGCGCTTCAAAGTTAGCGATAGCTTCTTCAGCTGTTGCAAGCTCAAATGAGGACTGCTTATAAAGTGCCTCAACTCGTGCGATATCGTTTCTGTATTTTTCGGTATCAAAAAACCAAAGCTGAACGTCAACCTTCTTCTTTGTTTCGAGAAGCTCAATTGCGCGTTTTGCCTTTTCTGCTTCCTTTTCAAGAGGTCCAACCTGCGAGCTTATCTCAACTAAAATATCGTTGATACGAGTCATATTGTCCTCGGTCTGTGCGAGCTTTCTTTCACTCTCGGTCTTCTTATGACGGAATTTGGCAATACCCGAAGCATCCTCGAAAATGCTTCTTCGATCTTCACTCTTACGAGAAATAATTTCCGCAATCTTACCCTGACCGATAATTGAATAGCCTTCGCGTCCGATACCTGTATTCATAAATAACTCGTAAATGTCACGAAGACGAACTGCTCTTTTGTTTATAAAGTATTCACTCTCACCCGAGCGATAATATCTTCTTGTTACGATAACCTCATCATAGGGCGCGTCAAGACGATTTTCGGGATCTGTGTTATCAAAAGTAACAGAAACCTCAGCAAAGCCCATTGGCTTACGGGAATCCGCACCGCCAAAGATAACGTCCTCCATCTTGCTACCACGCAAGCTCTTTGATGAAATCTCACCAAGTACCCATCGCATAGCGTCGGAAATATTTGATTTTCCGCTTCCGTTAGGACCAACGATTACAGTTGCGCCGTGTTCAAACGTAAGCTTGGTTTTATCGGGGAAAGACTTAAATCCCTGCATTTCAAGACTCTTTAAATACAAAGCAATATCCTCCTTTTTTCAGGATATATTAATAAAACTAAAAATCTATTATTATATTATAACTCAAAAGTTCATTTTTTTCAAGAACTTTTGCTCTCTTTATTGCATATTTTTGGCAAATTTTTTCAATATTTTTGCGTTTTTGACCAACAATTTTTGAAATTTCACCTTTTGCGCACAAAATATTTATATTTTGTGGCATTTTCTCTATATCAATTTTGTCAAGCTCTTCGCAAATTTTGTCAAAATAAAGAGCACTCATTGCCATCTCACCAATAGCAGAATGATTTGCTCCACCTGCAACGTGAGTTTCATCGGATAAATTTTCACCCGATTGAAGTCCGACTCTTATACACGGGACATCGTTTTCAACAAATATTTTAAGTGCTTCTTTTGTTCTTTCGACTGCATCTTCGTTAGAAAGTGCTGCGTAAACTCCACTTTGCATCATATCGCAAAGTTCTGTTTGATAAAACACAACCGTTGGATAAATTCTTGCTCCGTCCGCCCCCATTTCACAAAGTTTTTTTGCGGTGTAAATTTCCTTTTCAACTGTGGAGCTTGGAAGTCCAATCATCATCTGACCAATGAGTGAAAATCCGCGTTCCTTTATCATTTTACAAGCATTTTCAGCACATTTAGCGGTATGTCCACGCTTGGTTTTTTGAAGGACTTCATCATCCATACTTTGAAGTCCAAGCTCAATGGTACCAACCGAATATGATGATAAAATATCCAGAATTTCATCGTCAATATAATCGGGACGAGTGGAAAGACGAATTGACGAAGCCCTGCCCTCATCAATATATTTTTGAGCAATGGAGAGCAAGTCACACATCAATTTTCTATCAATGCCCGTAAAAGAGCCACCAAAGAATGCAATCTCAACAAAATCTTCACCATTTGTAGTTGAAAGTGATTCTTCAATCTCGTTTTCAACCCTTGAAATATCAAAATTTATCTTGCCAGAAATAGAGCGCTGATTACAAAAAACGCACATATTTGGGCAACCCAAATGGGGTATAAAAATCGGTATATTTATGTGTCTCATTCGACTTTTTTCTCCTTTCTTTGCCATTTTTTATGTTCTTTAAAAAGCAAGAAAGGGAATCGGGTAAAAAACACGATTCCAATTCTTCAAATTCAATTATATTTCACCAAAAAGAGCCAATGCTTCTTTGGCGGCATTCTGCTCTGCCTCGCGCTTGGTTTTTCCTGTTCCTCTACCAACGATGTTAGAGTTAAGGCGCGCCTCAACCTCAAAAATTTTTTCGTGGTCAGGTCCGCTTGACCCAACGATAGCATAAGAAAGTGTATCAACACCAGATTGCTGAATCATCTGCTGAAGCTCGGATTTATAATCCTTAACAATCTTGCCCTCTTCCCATGCATGAAGCTCTGCTTCAAAAAATGGATAAACGAGATTGAAAATAATCTCCATTCTATTTGCTTGTCCGTCAAGATAAATGGCACCCATAAGCGCTTCAAAGGTATTTTCAAGCAAAGATTTACGCTCCCTTGCGTTATTCTTCTCTTCACCGTTTCCAAGGAAAAGGAAGTCACCAAGATTCAAGCTTTTGGCATACGACGAAAGCGCATCACGGCAAACGATTACCGCGCGACGACGCGTAAGCTCTCCCTCGGGAGAGGTAGGATATTTATTAAAAAGATAGTTAGCGGCAATAATTGAAAGCACACTGTCACCAAGAAATTCAAGACGCTCGTTACATTCAACAATCTTGCCCTTGAGCTTCAATTCATTAGAATACGAGGAATGTGTAAGCGCAGTTTCCAAGTATTGAATATTTTTAAATTTATATCCGAGCTTTTCTTCAAGCTCACAAAGATTGGTATTCTGCATTACTAACACTCCTCCCTTATTTTTTCATTTTTGAAATTACCGCATCAATCGCTTCAAGTGCGCGATTTGAGATTACCTCATTCTTTGCACTCTTTCCACCCTTTACTCTATATTCAAGGGGTTTGATAATTCCAAAGTTTGCGTTCATAGGCACGAATTTACCCATAGAACCATTTTGAACGTAATTAGCCATTGAGCCAATCATTGTAGTTTCGGGAAATTCAACTCCATCTTCTCCCAAAGCTCTCGCAGCAGCATTTATACCTGCAACAAGACCGCTTCCCGCACTCTCGATATAACCTTCAACACCCGTCATCTGACCTGCAAAGAAGATATTGGGATTTTTAATCATTGAGTAATCGTTTTTAAGAAGTCCGGGTGAGTTAAGATAGGTATTTCTATGCATAATTCCATATCTCAAAAACTCTGCATTTTCAAGACCCGGTATCATTCTAAACACTCTTCTCTGCTCAGGGAAAGTAAGGTGAGTTTGGAAACCAACGAGGTTATACATAGTTCCCTCTTTATTTTCCTTACGAAGTTGAACAACCGCAAAGGACTCCTTTTGAGTTCTTGGGTCAACGAGTCCAACGGGCTTAAGAGGTCCATAGCAAAGGGTATCATATCCGCGCTTCGCCATTACCTCAACAGGCATACAACCCTCAAAAACTTGGAGCTTTTTCTTCTGCTCCTCGCGGTCAAATTCCTTAATTTCCGCCTCTTTTGCACCAACAAGCTCGGTATAAAAGGCGTCGTATTGCTCCTTTGTCATAGGACAGTTGATATAGTCCGCATCACCCTTATCATAGCGCGAAGCAAAGAATGCAACGTCCATATTAATGCTTGAAAAATCAACTATGGGAGCTGCGGCATCAAAGAAATGAAGTCCCGAGCAACCAAGCTCATTTTCAATATATTCCGCCATTTTATCACTTGTAAGAGGCCCTGTTGCAATAACAGTAATCTCATCAGGATTAACCGATGAAACCTCCCCCTCAATCACCTCAATAAGCGGATGATTTTTAATTCTTTCTGTTATAAATGCAGAGAAAAGCTCTCTATCCACAGCAAGAGCCGAGCCTGCAGGCACTTTGGTATTTTCTGCCGCTTCCATTATAAGTGAACCTATGCGGCGCATTTCTTCCTTAAGAAGTCCAACCGCATTGATAACACTATCGGAGCGCAAGGAGTTTGAGCAAACAAGCTCCGCAAACCCATTTGAATGATGGGCAGGTGTAAATTTATGGGGCTTCATTTCATAAAGCTTAACCCTTACACCGCGCTGTGCTATCTGCCAAGCTGCCTCACATCCTGCAAGACCTGCTCCATATACGTTTACAAATTTATTTTCACTCATTATTCGTCCTGCTCCTTAAGTGGCTCACAAGCAACCTTATATCCGCAATCCTTATCGGCACAAATAAGAAGATCCTTGCCCTTCTTTCTAAAAAGCATTTTTCCGCAATCCGGACAGTTTTCTGCAGTTGGCATATCCCAGCTTGAGAAATCACATTTAGGATAATTTTCGCAGCTATAGAAAACAGTCTTTTTCTTACCGTATTTTGTAATCACCTTGCCTGCACACTTGGGACAAGGAACATCTATTTCCTTCGTGATGGGTTTGATAAATTTACAAGCAGGATATTTGGAACAAGCGTAAAATGAACCAAATCTACTGGTACGAAGAACCATATCGGAACCACATTTTTCACATTTGAAATCTGCAACTATCTCCTTTTTAAGCTCTTTATTTTCCTCAATCTTTTGCTCCTCAGGAGGAGTAAGTGGCTTTGTATTTCTGCACTTGGGAAAGTTAGGACAAGCGGCAAATTTTCCGAATTTACTCATTCTTACCACCATCTTTGATCCACATTTATCGCAGATAATATCAGTTTCTTCAACGGGAACCTTTATATCCTCAGAGCCAATCTTTTCCTCTGCCTTTGCAAGATCAATCTTAAAATCCTTCCAGAAATCCGCAAGCATATCGATATATTCAAGCTCACCTGCTTCAATCTTGTCGAGGTCGGTTTCCATGTTTGCAGTAAATTTATAATCAACTACATCGCTGAAATTCTCTTCCATAAGCTTTGTAGTAAGAGTACCAAGCTGAGTGGGTACAAGTGCCTTGCCCTCTCTATGAACGTAATTTCTTGCAAGAATGGTTGTAATAATAGGAGTATAGGTACTTGGTCTACCAATTCCCTTTTCCTCAAGGAACTTAATAAGAGAAGCTTCTGTATATCTCGGAGGTGCTTCGGTAAAATGCTGTTCAGGTGCAACGGAAAGCATTTCGAGTACCTCGCCATCCTTGAGGGTGGGAATACGAATATCCTTTACAATTGCAACATCATCCGATGATGCTCTTACCTCTTCAGTTGCTTCATAAACCACCATATAACCTGGGAATGCAACACTATATCCACTTGCACGGAAAACGTATCCGTTATTAACGAAGTCGGCAGTAACAGTATTGAGCTTTGCGGATTGCATTTGAGAAGCAACAAATCTTTCCCAAATCAATTTATAGAGCTTATACTGATCGGGAGTAAGCGCCTTTCTTATAAGTGCAGGAGTAAGTTCAACCTTTGACGGTCTGATTGCTTCGTGAGCATCCTGAGCACTCTTAGCCGCCTTAAACTTTCTAGGTGCTTTGGGAGCATATTCCTCACCGTATTTCTCAACGATAAATTCCTTTGCCGCGCTCTGCGCTTCGTCGGAAATGCGAAGAGAGTCAGTTCTCATATAAGTGATAAGACCTTGAACTCCACCGTATTCGGAGCCAACGTTAATACCTTCGTAAAGTTCCTGTGCTACACGCATTGTACGTGCAGATTGAAAGCCAAGCTTATAGGATGCCTCCTGTTGAAGTGTTGATGTTGTGAATGGAGGTGCAGGAAGCTTCTGTTTTTCAGCTCTTTTAACGGACTGAACAGTAAATTCACCTTTGTTTATTGCATCAAGCACCGCATGTGCATCCGCTTCATTTGTAAGCTTAACCTTACCATTTTCATCTCCGTAGAAACGAACTGTAAAGCTCTTTCTATCTGCATTTTGAAGCTCTGCTTCAATGGTCCAATATTCAACGGGAACAAATGCCGCAATTTCATTTTCTCTTTCAACAAGAATTCTTGTTGCAACGGACTGAACTCGTCCTGCAGAAAGACCGCTCTTAACGGTTTTCCAGAGAAGAGGACTAATCTTATAGCCCACAATTCTGTCAAGAAGACGTCTTGTCTGCTGTGCGTTAACAAGATTCATATCAATATTTCTTGGCTCTTTGATAGATGCTTTTACAACTGTTGGTGTAATTTCATTAAAGCTTACACGCAAGGTCTTT
Organism: Eubacteriales bacterium; assembly: GCA_045631445.1. Lineage (GTDB taxonomy): Bacteria > Bacillota > Clostridia > Oscillospirales > CAG-272 > RGIG4608. Next base: position 58,414 of record JAZQUS010000067.1, on the reverse strand, counting down.
TCAACAGGAATTCCAAGCACGTTTGCAAGATGCCAAGCAATTGCCTCACCCTCACGGTCAGGGTCAGTTGCAAGAAATACTTTTTTAGCACTCTTTGCCTCTTTTTTGATTTCTTTAATAAGGTCACCCTTACCTCTAATATTTATATAATGTGGTTCAAATCCATTTTCAATATCAACACCAAGTGTGCTTTTGGGAAGGTCGCGCAAATGTCCCTTTGACGCAATAACCTTATAGTTTGAACCAAGATATTTTTTTATAGCCCCCACCTTTGTAGGTGACTCAACAATAACAAGATTTGCCATATATATTCCTTTCACAACGATTATTTTCTTATATACATTCCACCGGGTAATGAGCTTATAAGCCCTTTAATTTCAAGGACTGTAAGCGTTGCCATCAATGTTCCGATGGGATAGCCCACCCTTGCAAGCTCATCAACTGACGTTGGCTTATCGCAAGGTAGCTCATTAAATATTTTTCTTTCAGTTTCAGAAAGAGTGCTTAACACACTCTCATCAACAAAAGCCGGCTCTTTTTTTATTTTCTCCTCTTTGGGAGGAGTGATCGATTCATCACCGTTTATTTTTTTAATAGCAGGAGCTGAATAATAGTCACTATTCTGCTCTGCATTATTATTAATCTCATAATTGAGTTTTTCAAGCAATGCCTTGGGAGTACCCTTTGGCCCCTTACTTACGCAATCTGCAGAAATACCCATTTTGTCGAGAATGTCGTTATCAAAATCTGAGCTAAGCTCACCTTGACGAAGCTTTACGGGATCAACAAGACGCGAGTGATTTTCAAAATAATAGTGAAGAATATCACGTGCTTCAGTTATCGCAACCGCGCCATTTTTTATTAGATAGTTCGGTCCTTCACTCATCGGTTCTTCAATGCTACCGGGAAGAGCGTAAACAGTTCTTGACTGTTCAGCAGCATGATCCGCCGTAATAAGTGCACCGCTATTTTTAGGTGCTTCAACAACGAGCGTTCCCTCACTAAGAGCACTGATAATTGCATTTCTCTCAGGAAAATGATTTTTATATGCAGGCGAAGATGGATGATAAGCCGTTATCACCGCACCGTATTGACAAATATATTTTCTTAAAGTTCTGTGTTGCTTCGGATAAATAACATCTATTCCGCATCCAAGCACAGCAATAGTCGTGCCACGGGCTGCAATAGCACCAACGTGCGCAATACTGTCAATACCGAGTGCCATTCCGCTTATAACAACCGCACCTGCAGATGCAAGCTCATAAGCTAATTTATAGCATGAACGCATTCCGTATTCCGTCATCTTTCGGGTGCCAACCACAGAAACGCAGAGCTTGTTATTCAAATTAGGTAAATTGCCAAGATAATAAAGTATTATCGGCGGATTTTTCATTGTCTTAAGTGAATCGGGATACATAGCGTCACAATAGTTAAGAACGCCAACCCTATTCCACTTGCAATAATTATATATCGAAACCGCTTCGTCAATATTCTTGTCAAGCAGGGATTTTCTTTGAAATTCGGATAAATAATCAGCGCGCTTCAACACTTTTTCATCTGCACGATAGATTTCATATGGCGAGTTGTTAAAAATATCGAGCAATCGCTGAAATACCGAATTTTGATTATTCAATTTTAAGGCAAGCCAAATCCAATAAACCTGCTCAGATTTTTTAAACAAACTGATTTCCATAATTAATTCCTTTATTTCGTCTTATAAAGCTCCCACATACAAACGGATGCGGCAACACCTGCATTTAAGGACTCACTGCCCTCCTCCATAGGAATATAAACACATTCATCACAAGCTAAAATTGCTTTTTCTGAAAGACCGTGTCCCTCGTTACCGATAATGATTGCATCACCCTTTTTGAGCTCAATTTCACCAAGCCTTTTAGCATCTCTCTGCAAAGCAGCCGCCAAAATCCTTGCGCCTTCACTTCGCATAGCAAGTACGATTGATGAAATAGAATCAACAATAGCAATTCGTTGTGTAAAAAGAGCTCCCATAGCGGCCCTAACGGTTTTGGGATTATAGAGATCCGCACAATCACTTGACATAACAAGCGCATCTATTCCAAACGCTCTCGCAGTTCTGATTATCGTACCCATATTTCCAACGTCTCGCACGCTTTCAAGCAAAAGCACGCGTTTTCCCACAAGTGAAGTGGCAAGTGCATTCATATCGCCTTCAAGCGTGATGTTTTCAAGATTTGAGCACACCGTAATTATACCCTCAGGGGATTGCTCGTCAGTAAGCTTCATAAAAGCATCTTCTGACAAAACATAAAGCTTATCACAAGTGCAATTTTCCTCAACGATATCACAATACTTATCCCTTGCGCTCTCACTTACAAGAACGTATTCTATTGGCGCGCCTATTTTTGCCGCCTCGCAAAAGAGCTTAATTCCGTCAAAGCGGAAAAGCCCCTCGGCTTTTCTATATTTTTTATCTTTAAGCTTTGCAAGTCTTATAACAAGCGCGTTGCTTTTTGATGAAATATACTGCCATTCCATAGCGAAAATAAGCTCCTTTCAATAATTATAAAAATTGAAAAACCATTGAATTTTTGTCGATTTCTATGATTTTTCAACGCTCATAAAGTCATTTATTGGCGCAGTTTGGCTCAAAATCAAGCCATTAACTGCACCTATAAATATGACAAAAAACCCGGCAGACCGGGTTTTTTAATCTGATTAAAGAGCTGCCTTAGCCTGCTCTACGAGTGCTGCGAAAGCTGCCTTGTCGTTAACTGCAAGCTCTGCAAGCATCTTTCTGTTAAGGTCAATACCAGCTTTTTTAAGGCCGTGCATAAACTGTGAATAGTTGATGCCGTTTACCTTTGCCTGTGCATTGATACGAGCGATCCAAAGAGAGCGGAAGTCTCTCTTCTTCATCTTTCTACCAGCAAATGCATAGTTACCGCTCTTCATTACAGCTTGCTTAGCCATCTTGAAGTGCTTGGATTTTGCACCCCAGTAACCCTTAGCTGCCTTAAGTACTTTATTTCTTCTCTTACGCGTCATCATCGCGCCTTTAACTCTTGCCATTTTTCTATCCTCCTAATAAATTCTCTTTAGATTATTTCTGAATAAGTGCTCTGTAGTTTGCTGCCATAGCGTCGCTAAGGTATGCATTTTCTCTACCCTGTCTAAGTGCCTTACCTGTCTTCTTACCTGTCTTATGACGACGGAAGCAGTGGTTGAGCTTAACCTTACCTGTACCTGTTACAGAAAATCTCTTGGATGAAGCCTTATGTGTTTTGATTTTTCCCATTGTTTTATCTCCTTTGATATTTATTTCGGTTGCCCGAAACATATTTTTTTATCTTCAGGTCAAAGACCTATTGTGTACTGTTTATTTCTTGTTAGGTGAAATAACCATGCTTAGCATTCTGCCATCAAGAACGGGCTTTTTATCAACCGTTCCAAGCTCTTCACAAGCAACACGGAATCTCTCCATAATTTCTGCGCCAAGATCCTGGTGTGACATTTCTCTTCCCTTAAATCGAAGAACCACACGAACCTTGTTTCCGCTCGACAAGAACTTGTGAGCGTGCTTAAGCTTTGTTTCGAAATCGTGATTTTCAATTCTACAAGAAAGTTGGATTTCTTTAAGTTCAACAACCTGTTGTTTCTTTTTAGCTTCCTTTTCTTTCTTTTCACGTTCAAAACGGAATTTTCCAAAATTCATAATTTTGCAAACGGGGGGAGTTGAATTTCCTGTCATCATAACAAGGTCAAGACCGTCGTTATACGCCATTCTGAGCGCCTGTTCTGTGCTCATAATTCCAAGTTGTTCTCCGTCTGCGCCGATAACTCTGATTTCCTTTGCGTCAATCTGCTCGTTGATCAGCATGTCTTTTGCGTTAGCTATGGTAACACCTCCAAAAAAATAAAGTCGTACGCAGAAATTTCCCGTACGACACCTAAAGCCCACTATGGCTTTTATATCAAAAATATCAACACAAGCGCACTTAAGTGGCAGGGTGAGAACGGGGTGTTCTGCTTCATTACTGATGTATTTTACCACATACTTTTCCTTTTGTCAATAGGTTTTCAAAAATATTTTTGATAATTTTTACCCATCGCATCTTGAAAAAAGTTCGTTTTTGTGGTAGAATTATTTGCAGTAATTAATATATTAATTAAATGGAGAAAAAATGCAAAATTTACACGATAGATACATAAGAGCAAAGCGAGTTTTGTTTGTTAAGGCGTATGGTGAGCTAAACAAAGAGCAGATGAGGGCGGTTTTCACCGTGGACGGCCCACTCCTCATTCTTGCAGGCGCAGGAAGTGGAAAAACCACGGTTTTGGTTAAGAGAATTGCATTCATAATCAAATACGGAAACGCATACGCAAGCACCTACGTTCCCTTTGACGTTGACGAGCAAACCGTTTTACGACTTGAAAACGCGGCAAATCTTCCAAAGGAAGAAATTCTTCCAATTCTCGATAGATTTGCAGAAAACCCTTGTGCGCCTTGGCGCATGCTTGCCATCACCTTCACAAACAAGGCGGCAGGTGAAATTAAATCAAGAATTAACAAACAACTCGGAGATGCCGACGTTGCAAATGAAATTTGGAGCGGCACGTTCCACTCAATCTGCCTTCGTATTCTTCGTTCACACGGAGATAAAATCGGTTATGCGAGCGGATTTTCCATCTATGACCAAGACGATAGCAAAAAAGCAATCACCGCTTGCATGAAGGACCTTGACATTGACACAAAGTCACTCCCTGTCAAGAGCGTTCAGCACATGATTTCGCGCGCCAAGGACAGAATGATTGGTCCTGACGAATTTATGCTTGAAGCAGGAAATGATTATCGACTTAAACAAATCGGTCGCATTTACAGTGCTTATCAAACAAAGCTTCGCACATCAAACGCGCTCGACTTTGACGATATCATTATGCAGACCGTTATTCTTCTTCGCAAGTTTCCCGATGTGCTTGAATATTATCAAAACCGCTTCCGTTACGTTTGCGTTGACGAGTATCAGGACACGAACGAGGCGCAATTTGCACTCACAGCGCTCCTTTCGGGTGGCTACAATAATATAATGGTAGTTGGTGACGACGACCAAAGTATTTATAAATTCCGCGGCCCGCCGATTGAGAATATCCTCAACTTCGACAAGACCTTCCCAACTGCAAAGGTAATCCGTCTTGAACAGAATTACCGCTCAACGCAGAATATTCTCGATGCCGCAAACGCCGTTATCAAGAACAACACAGGACGCAAGGGCAAAACCCTTTGGACAGACGCAGGTGAGGGTGAGAAAATTCATCTTAAAAAGGTATTTGACCACAACGAAGAAGCTCGTTATATTGCAGATAAAATTCAAAAAATGGTTCAAGACGGCAAAGAGTTCCGCGATTTTGCGCTTCTTTATCGAAATAACGCGCAATCAAGCACCATTGAACGTACATTTGCAAAGAGCGGTATTCCCTACCGAATCATCGGCGGCGTTCGATTCTCCGATAGAAAAGAAATCAAGGACATCGTTGCATATTTGCAGCTCATTCAAAATCACAATGATGATGAAAGACTTGTTCGAATCATCAATGAACCCAAGCGCAAAATCGGTGACAAAACCATCGAGGGTGTTCGAGCAATAGCGCACGAGCAGGGTTGCTCAATGTTCAAAATTCTCGAAAATTCGGATAAGTACGTTGCCCTCTCAAAGAGCGCGGACAAGTTGATAGAATTTGCAAATCTCATCAATTATCTCACGTCACTTGTAAAAGAAGTTTCACTCGAAACTCTTATCAATCAGGTAATGGACAAGTCGGGCTACCGTCAAATGTTGATTGTGGCAGGTGAGGTTGAGCGCGACCGTCTTGAAAACCTTGAGGAATTCTTGACGGGTGCTATTGAATACGAAAACAATTACGTTGATGATGGCTCATACGCAAGTGCACTTGAGGGCCTTATGGAAGAAACCGCCCTCGTTGCCGACGTTGACCGCTATGACGAAACCGCGGACGCGGTTGTTCTTATGACTGCACACAGTGCAAAGGGACTTGAATTCCCTTACGTTTTCCTGCCCGGCATGGAAGAGGGTATGTTCCCCTCTATGCAATCCATCACGGCAACGAGCGCGGAAATTGAAGAGGAGCGCCGCCTAGCTTACGTTGCAATCACGCGCGCTAAAAAAGAGCTTTTCATCGTCCACGCAAACCAAAGAATGCTCTATGGAAGAACACAATTCAATCCCGAATCGCGCTTTTTAAAAGAGATACCCGAAGAACTCATTGATAAGGAAAAATCCCCCTACGATAAACCCAAAAAGCCGATTTATTCCTATTCAGACGAAAAGCCCCATTACGATACTCTTTCCATTAATGCAATACCTAAAAAGCCAACTTCCACCGCCTCAAAAGAAACCTTTGAAGCAGGTGATAGAGTGTTCCACGCAACCTTTGGCGAGGGTGAAATCATTAGTGTTAAACGAATGGGCGCAGACTGGCTTTACGAGGTAATCTTCGATAAGGTTGGCACTAAAAAACTGATGGCAACCTATGCGAGATTGAAGAAAATATAATAAAACAAAAGCCCGATATTAAGTCGGGCTTTTCCTGTTTGTTAATAAATTTTGATTTATCGGTCACTTTTTTCGAGAAAAAAGCCCCGTGAACCCCCAAAGCTACGCTTACTCGCTTCGGGGAACCCCTGACACCAAAAAAGCTTTAATCAGCTTCGCGGCAATCCCAATAAAATCAGCACAAACCCGTAGGGGTCGGCGACCTCGACGTCCCGCCACCAACAAATATCAACATCCCGATAAATCCCAATTTATAGAGAAAATTTCAATAGCACATAAAAATGTAGAGCAAGGTAATTTCACCCTGCTCTGCGTATTTTTACATATCAAAATTATGAATTTTTCTTGTAACGTAGTTAAGCATTCTACGTTGAATGTAGTTTGCGTTTTCATCAAGGAATGCAGCCGCTTGTCCAACACAACTTTCACCTGTCAAACGGTACATATTGAGTGTTTTCGCAAGCTCATCGTCACCGTTTCTTACCAAGCATTCCTGGATATCTGCAAAATCAACGTCGGGAAGCTCAAAAAACATCTTCCAAACCTTTTTACTATGCTGAACCTGAAGGTCAGAAATCATCTTGTAAGCAAGAAGCACCTTGAAAGCACCTTCCTTACCAAAAACCTCCTGCTCACCTGAGAAAACATTATTCTTCCAAAGTGCAATAGGTGAACCGAATGCATCAATAATGAAATGGTTCATCTGCTTATCGATAACATCGAAAGTAAGATCATCGAGCGCGATTCCGTTTCTCTTTCCGTTTGCATTAAGGAAATAGTTAAGCGGCTTTTTGCTTGAACCATATTGACTTGGAGTAACCTTAAAGGTATCCATATAAGCAAGGTATGCGACAAGCCCCGCAAGAACAAGGAACAAAATTGCAACCAAAATAAGAATCACTCTGGTTAATGGAGTGGTAGTTCTAAATGCAAATATAGTTGAAAGTACAACAAGCACGATGGAAACACCCGAAACCGACCACAAAAGAACATTTAATATTTTATCTGTTTTCATAATACAATACATCTCCACAATATCAATTAAATAACAAAGTATATAATATCACAAATCTTTACTTTTTTCAATAGGATTTTACATTTTTCTTCTATTTTAAATCATATATTTTGTAATCTACGTTAAAATATATTTCCATCCAATTCATATAATCCTCATAGTCGGATAAAAGAAATGCTTCTACCTCTGAAAAGGAAACTTCGCACTCATCCTTAAGATATGTGAATATTTCATAATTCTCCGTGATTTTTCGTCCATCTGCGCCAATAATCAAATAATTACTCTCGTTAATATATTCAAAGAATTCACAAGATTCCTCAAGATAAGTATTAAAATATGGCTTACCAATGTAGGTTACTCTTCTCTCTCCATTTTTATAACTCAAAGCATAGCTCGGGTGTGCATAATTTTCGGTATAAGCCCTGTTGCTCAGAACAAGCTCACCCGAAAGAATATTCAATTTCTCATTTGAATTATAAATGTACGCATTAACTCCCTCCCCCGAAAGAACTCGAACAATGCTTCGCATGTTCAAATCCTCTTTATCGTTTTGAGGCATCGGAAGAAAAACCGCGCGAAGCTTCAATTCTCTTGCAAACCGTTTAAGAGAAACAATATGCTCTGAATGATAGTGAGTAAGAATAACTCCATCAATCTCAGTGAAGCAATTTTCCTTTGCTAAAACAACGCCCTCATAGAGATTACCAAAAGAGCCATCGGACATATCGCAGATATAAACACCATCGCTTGAGGAAATCACTATACCGTCACCTAAATAATACTCCGCACGAACGAAATCGGCACGCGCCACATTATAAAGCAAAATACTAACACACATCAAAATTCCAAAAATCGCACTCGGAACAAATATCGTCCATTTTCTGCCAAGTCTAATCACAAGCATAATGATAAATGCGATAAAAAGTCCCCACACCAAAGCTTGCGCTCCGGGATAATTAAGCGAGAGCATAACGTTCTTAGCATCGGCAATAAGTGACACTATAAATGCCATCGTATTTCCCAAAAGTCCTGCAAGAAAGCTAAATATTGGATATATGAAAATCACTCTCGCAAATACAAGTGTCAAAAGCGCAAGTATCATAAATATTTCGCACACAATACCTATAAAAAGATTGCTCACAAATGTGGCAAGCGAAACCTCACCAAAGCATATCATAACCACAGGCAACGTGCAAATAAATACACAAAGTGACGATATACAAATTATTAAACATTTATATAATATTGATTTTATAAATCCAACAAAATCTTTATCGAATTTCAATCCCAAAAGCTTGAGCTTTTGGCAAATTACGGTTGAAGAAATAACACCGAATGTTGAAAGAAACGAAAGCTGAAGTCCAACATCAAGAACCGCGCTCGGCTTTAACAAAACAATTGCCGTTACCGCTACAAAAAGTGATGTTAAAACATCGCGTTTTCTTTGCAAAAGCAAGGATAAATACATCACCCAAAGCATTAGCATCGATCGGCAAGCAGAAAGTGCAAAGCCAGTTAAAGTAATATAAAATAGTGAAATTGAGCCGAGTAAAATTATTCTGAATTTTACGGGAACAAAAAATTTCTTCAAAATCCACTCTAAAACACCAATTAAAATCGCAACGTGTAAACCACTAAGAGCCAAAAGATGATATACCCCCGCGCGTTTAAAATCGCGGAGCGTACTGTCCGAGAGCAAATCACGGTTACCGAGCAAAAGCGCACTTGCAAGTGATCCGTTTTTCGTACCAAGAGTTGCCTTTAGAGTAGCAGATAATCTTGAATTTAAATTTGAAAAAACAAGCGGAAAACGAAATTCCTTTTCCAAAAATTCGATTTCCTGATTTGATTTTATAACACAAGCTAAAGGATAATCGTATTTATTATTATTTCTCAAATAAATAGCTTTACGATAGCTTTCGGTTTTTATAATTTCACCCTCAAATGCAATAAAATCACCGCGCTCAAGCTCGGGATTATATTCGGCAACAAGAATTAAGTCTATTTTTTTATTTTCACCATCAATATTTTCCACTCTTAATACATATTCACTTGCATATTCCTCACATGAGGTCACATCAAGTACATATCCCTCTAAATAATGCTCACCGCTAAAATCTTTTATTCTTTGATTGTTTGAAATCATCAAAGCGCTTGAGCCAAAAGCACCAAGAAGTGCCGAAACAAGCAAACCAAGTGCAATCACATTAAGATTTTGCGTCATTTTCCCATTTTTTCGCAAAACTGCAACAATTAACGCAAGAAAAAACAAAAATATGAATAAAAATATTAAATTTTTAAAATCAAAGGAAATCCCCGAAAAAGCAAGAAAAATCAAGGAAAACCACACAAAATATCGTTTGGAAAACAATAACATTTTTCTCTCCTGAAAAAATCCTGAAAAATTTTTTAAATAAATTGTTGACAAAAGCAATAAAACTATGTATAATGAGTGAGTAAGAGCTTGCAAAATGCATATTTTTGCATAAATATTTAAGCTCACAACTCGATTATGACACAGAATTTAAGGAGATTATTATGTTTGAAAAAGTAAAACAGATTCTTATGGAAGAGCTCGGAGTTGAGGAAAGCCTCATTACTCTTGATGCTGAACTTACCAATGACCTTGGTATTAACTCTATTGAGCTTGCTGACCTCGTTATGATTTGCGAAGACAAATTCGATATCGAAATCGATGACGAAAATATCGGTCAGTTCGTTACAATTCGTGACGTTGTTAACTATCTTGAAACACTTTAATCAAAACTAAATATTTAAACAAAACGGTCTGATACTTTAATGTGAATCAGACCGTTTTGTTTTTCTATTTTTCCTTCTTTGCCCTTCTCTCCTTGAAAAAGCTTGAAAGAAGCTCGCGACTTTCATCGGCAAACGGTCCTTCCTCAGTTGCAACCTTATATAAAAGCGGATAGGCATTCAAGTCCAAGATGCTACCAAGCGCGCCAGAGCGTAAATCTCGCAAGGCAAAAGTAACCTTGCCAATGCGAGCATTCAAAATCGCTCCCGCACACATTGAGCATGGCTCAAGGGTAACATACATCTCGCAGTCGGAAAGTCTCCATCTACCAAGCTTTTGGGAGGCGCGCTCAATGGCAAGAATCTCTGCATGCGCCGTTGCTCTGCCCGTAAGCTCCCTCTCGTTATACGCTTCCGCTATAATTTCACCATCTCTAACTACAACCGCCCCAACGGGAACATCCCCATTTTGATAGGCAATCTTAGCGTTTTCAAGGGCTTTTAACATAAATTTTTCTTTCATAAAATCACACTCAAATAAACGTAATAAGACATAATTGCTATACAGTAAACAACAAAAATCGACATTCCAATCGAGAAAAATCCTGAAATTCGTTCGCTAACGCTTAAAGGAAGCACCTTGTTTCCGTTCTCATCGGGCTTCATTTCGATTTCCTTTTTAAAGGTAATTTTGTTCTTTTTAACATACCAAAGAAAACCTATTAACGAAAGCAATCCGACAAGAAAAGTTAGGATATCGGTTATTGAAATATAGGCTTCATAAACGATTGGCGAGCAATTTTGATATAAAATTTCACCCACAACCGATATGGAATTATTAACAAAATGAAGTAAAATCGGAACTAAAACGCTTTTTGTTTCAACATATAGTAATCCAAAGAAAAGTCCTGCCACGAAGGTATAGAGCATCTGCTCAATATTGGTGTGCATAAGTGCAAAAAGAGTCGCGCTTATTACAACGGCTGTGCATTTTCCATAAACGGTAAGTGAACGGCAAACCGTACCTCTAAATAAAATTTCCTCAACAAGCGCGGGAATTATTGCATAAGAAATAAAGTAAATTACTATTTGATAGGGGGACTTTAACTCCACAAACCACAACATTTCACTTGAAAATTCTGAATAATCTGTTACCAAATTGACCAAAAAATAATTAATGAATGATGAACAATATATGAACACAAGTCCCATACCAAACAAAATCGCAACGTATAGGGGCGTTTTTTTGTCGCTATTTTGGGGTTCGTAGATTTCTCTTTGTGAATATTTATTCATTTTGTTGAATAAAACCACGGGTAAGATAAAAGATAAAAAGTAAACTACACATTCAAGCAGAAGATATGCCATATTGTGTGTGTCTTTCAAGGTATTCAATGCCTTTGAAAATAACAAAAGTAATCCTTGGTTAACGAGTAACACAAATGCAATGCGATTTATAAGAGAAACGTAAATTTCTTTATTTTGCTTTGCCATATTACACTAACAAAAACGTAAGATAATAGTACATTTGTATAATGACCGCAACAACGAAAACAATCATCAAAGGCGAGAAAAATCCCTTGATTTTATCTTGCTTTGAAAGTGAAAGCACCTCTTCTCCATTTTCACCGGGAAGCATTTCTATATGATTTGCATATTTTCTTTTTCTCTCAATGTATACTTCATATTCGTCACGTTCACGCGCTTCTCTAACCTCTAAGGAGCACTGTGTTTGTCTTGCTTTTCTTAATTTTATAAAGCAGATGATAGATATAATAATAGACACTAATAATCTAATCGCCATAATCTTACTAGCCGCTTCGGTTGAAATTCTATATGCAATTACAGTTTCAACGCCAGCAAACAAGTTATTAAGAAAGTGCAAAAGCATCGACCATTTTATGTTTTTAGTACCAACATAGAGCCAAGCACAAAATATTCCGCCAATAAAGGTATGCAAGATTCTTGAAAAATTCGTGTGCATAAGAGAAAACAAAATCGCAGTTACAATAATTGCAGTTTTAGGACCGTATGGTGATAAAGCATCGCAAAGTGTTTTTCTAAATACAAGCTCTTCAAAAACTGCGGGAATTACAGCAAGACTAATCAAATAAATAATAATCTGATATCCATATTTCATTCCACTGAGGAAAAGATAATCATCGCCCATACCTATGTAATCCGTTAATGAATTCACTGCGATAGCATTAACAAAATACCCTACATAAGTCAAGGTAAGTCCCAACAAAAAGATTGGGGCAATCATATTGTCACTAATAATTTTCTTCTCAACAGGCATATTTTTTTCTTTAAATGAATTGCCCTGAAAGTATTTAAAAATCTTCACGGGAACAAAATAAATAACCAAAAAATTCAAAAAACATCCGAGCAATAGGAATATTACGTCAGCTATAATACCATATCCTTCCGCCATAATTATCAACGCTCGTGTGAAATTAAGAACTCTACCACAAAAATATATGAGCAAGCAGCTAACGAGTAACATAATTGCTATTCTATTCATCAAAGAAGTATATTTTGCTTTACTTTGTTTAATCATAATTATTCTCCAATCTCATAGGACACAATGTTATCCTTAACGAAAACGATATCGTGGTCCTTGATATAAAATCTTGGAACGCGCTCACCGATGGCACAAATCATTTCATAACCGATAGTGCCGTTATTTTTTGCAAGCTCGTCGGCTGTTATGGTTTCGTTCTTATCGGTGCCAATCAGTGTGATATAATCACCCTCTCGAACGCCCTTGACATCGGTAACGTCGAGCATAAGCTGATCCATACAAACCCTGCCAACGATATTAACTCTTTGACCGCGAATGAGCATTTGCGTACCGTTTTGGGCATTGGAGCGCCAAAATCCGTCCGCATAGCCAACGGGAGCGGTGGCTATCTTGGTTTTCTTTTCCGCCTTGAAGGTACAACCGTAGCTTACGGTATCACCCTGCTCTATTTCTTTTATCATTGAAATGACCGATTTCAAACTCATAACAGGAGTAAGTTCCTCGCATCCGCGCACCTTGTTTGAGGGAGCAACTCCGTAAAGGACAATGCCCACACGCACCATATCAAGATGATATTCGGGATATTCAAAGGTTGTAGCACTATTGGCACAATGCTTGATTTCGAATTCTATATTTTGGAAAGCAAGTTTATTTGTTATATCAGTAAATCTTTCGTATTGAATGCGGGTAAATTCCGCACCATCAGTACCATCGTCGGCAAGTGCAAAGTGGGTGAAAATGCCCTCCCTAAGAAGGCCTTCCATATTGCAAACGTCGGCAATAGTTTCAACGGTTTTGTCGGTATCGTGGATAGAATCAAAACCTATTCTTCCCATTCCGGAGTCGAGCTTTATATGTATTTTAACGTTCACTCCGTCTGCCTTTGCGGATGCAGAAAGTTCTTTCGCATAGGAATATGAAAACACGCTTTGCGAAATGTTATTTTCTGCAAGAATTGACGCGCAGGACGTGGGTGTATAGCCCAAAATAAGAATTGGAGTTTTTATTCCGTTATTGCGGAGCTGCATTGCTTCTTCAATGTTAGAAACAGCAAAAAAGTCCGCGCCCAAATTTTCATAAAGCTTTGAAAGATACACCGCACCGTGTCCGTAAGCATTTGCTTTAACCACACAACAGAGCTTTGTTCCCACACACAATTTACTCTTAATCAGGTTAAAATTCTTCTCGGCAGCATTAATGTCAATCTCTGCCCAGAAGCGTTTTCTTTTGGAAATATATTTGTCCTTCATATCAGCTGCCTCCTTTACAATACTATCCATAATATTTTATCACACCTCAATATAAAAATCAATATATATTAATAAATATATGTGATTTTTTTGGCTTTGGTTTCAAATATTCAAATTTTGATTTATCGGGGAAGTTACAAAGATAAAAATTTTCGCTTTTTTGAAAAAAAGCTCACAAAAAACTTTTAATCGTATTAGGGTAAACAAATTTCGCGCAACGCGCGTGACTCACTTCTTCGCGCTCGTCACGAATGTTTCTCCGTTTTCGATAAAACAGAGAAACTGCGCCTTGCTACACTGCACATAGCCGTTTTGTTAGCAAAATGGCTACACTTTGCAATAGCAAATTGGATTTTTCACTTTCGATTTTGCAAAGCAAATGACTGACGTAAGTCAGGCAAGAAAGAAGGGTGCCTGCCAACACCGAGAAAAATCATTAGTTCCAACTTGTTGGAACAATTTGCGCGAAATTTATTTTCAAAAACCGATTAAAAAGTTTTGCGGAGCTTTTTCAAAAGCGACCTTTTTTACTTTGTAACTTCTCCCCGATATATCTCAATTTAGCCAAAAAGAGCAAACCGAAGTTTGCTCTCTTTTGGATTATTTTTTATTTTGCGCGTCAATATAGCCCTCGGTGAAGATATAAACCGCAAGGACTCCCATTGAACTGATAACTGCAAGGAGCTTTTCGGTTGTCATTTCGTCGATACCGAACAAAACACACATAGCGCAAACAAAACCGCCAAGCGCCGCCCAAAATTTTCTGCTTGAAAGCTTTCTTTTGAAATCGTTCACAGTCTTGTCCCCATCTCCCTTTCAAGCACGGATATTCTCTTTTCGTGCTCTGAAAGCTCCGTGTAAAAATGTGCGTTTTTATCCGATTGGCGCTCCATCGTTTCTTTAAGCTGAAGAACTGCGCTCTCAAGCTTTGAAAGTGTGGAATTGATTTTGACAACCACGTTCATAACGGCAATAAATGCGGATACAATTCCAAACATTCCAACTGCAATTTCCCACGTCATATTTATCCTTTCCAAGCGTTTTTCTTTATTCCACCATAATTGTAGCACATTTTTATACCATATACGCGACAGTTTTGTGTCAAAATGAACTTTTTTTCATTATTTTATTGACTTTTTATTTTAGTTGTGATATACTATTTCTCGATATGAAACGCCCTGACGGGAAGGAGTAATTTTGTGCAAGTCTAAAGAGAGCAAACGGTTGGTGTGAGTTTGCGACGGAGCAAAATGAAGTAGTCCCCGAGCGGTTTTTGTGAAACGGCTTTTTAATCAAAAGAAAGTAGCAAAAAACGGTGATCTCCGTTAAAGATTTTGAGTGCGCGCAAGTTCTATCTCTGCGCGAAATCAGGTGGTACCGCGTTCCCACGTCCTGATATCAGGATGGGGGATTTTTTGTTTTTTGATAAAAATTTATTTACATACTTTAAGAAAGCGAGGTTCAAAAATGAACAGCTACAACGAGCTTCCAAAAACATATTCGCCCTCGGAATTTGAGGACAGAATATATCAAACTTGGTGTGAAAAGGGTTACTTCACACCCGACAAAAATAATACTAATCCTTCATTTTCAATCGTAATTCCCCCACCAAACGTTACAGGTCAGCTTCACATGGGTCACGCCCTTGACGAAACTCTTCAGGACATTCTTGTTCGTTACAAGAGAATGCAGGGCTTTAACACCCTTTGGGTTCCCGGCACAGACCACGCAGGTATTGCTACGCAGATTAAGGTTGAGGAGCGTCTTCGTGTTGACGAGGGTCTTTCTCGTTATGATTTAGGTAGAGAAAAATTCCTTGAGCGCGTTTGGGGTTGGAAAGACACATACGAAACAAGAATCACAAGTCAGTTAAAGAAGCTCGGTGCTTCTTGTGACTGGTCCCGTCAGAGATTTACTATGGACGAGGGTTGCTCACACGCTGTTCGCGAGGTTTTCGTAAACCTTTACAACAAGGGGCTTATTTACCGCGGTTACAGAATTATCAACTGGTGCCCTCGTTGCCTTACTGCCCTTTCCGATGCAGAGGTTGAATACAAGGATATGCCCGGTAACTTCTGGCACATTAAATATCCTATCAAGGGCGAGGACGGCTACGTTGAGGTTGCTACAACTCGTCCCGAAACAATGTTCGGTGATACTGCGGTTGCAGTTAACCCCGACGACGAAAACACAAAGCACCTTATCGGCAAGACTCTTATTTTGCCCATCGTTAACCGTGAAATTCCCGTAATCGCTGACGATTACGTTGAAATCGGTTTCGGTACGGGTTGCGTTAAAATTACTCCTGCGCACGACCCCAACGACTTCCTTGTTGGTCAGCGCCATAACCTTGAGCAGATTAAGGTTATGAACGACGATGCTACAATGAACTCATACGCAGGCAAGTATGAGGGTATGGATAGATATGCTTGCAGAAAGGCACTCGTTGCCGACCTTGAGGCAGAGGGTTATCTTGTTAAAACAGTTCCTCACGATCACAACGTTGGCGTTTGCTACCGTTGTGGCACAACTGTTGAACCCATGACAAGCGACCAGTGGTTCGTTAAGATGAAGCCCCTTGCTCAGCCTGCTATCGAAGCGGTTGAAAGCGGTGACATCAATTTCATTCCCGAAAGATTCTCAAAGAATTACTTCAACTGGATGAACAACATCCTTGACTGGTGTATCTCCCGTCAGCTTTGGTGGGGACACAGAATTCCCGCATTCTACTGTGACGATTGCGGTGAAATGACAGTTTCTAAAGAGGATATCACAGTTTGTCCTAAGTGTGGCAAACCCGTTCATCAGGACGAGGACGTTCTTGATACTTGGTTCTCATCAGCTCTTTGGCCCTTCTCAACTCTCGGTTGGCCCGAAAGCACAGAGGATCTTGCTAAATACTATCCCACAAGCGTTCTTGTTACAGGTTACGATATCATCACATTCTGGGTTTCTCGTATGATTTTCTCAGGTCTTGAGCATATGGGTCAAAAGCCCTTCTCTACAGTATTCATTCACGGTCTTGTTAGAGATGCTCAGGGTAGAAAGATGTCCAAATCCCTTGGCAACGGTATCGATCCCCTTGAAATTATTGATAAATACGGTGCAGACGCACTTCGTTTTGCTCTTGCAACAGGTAACTCTCCCGGAAACGATATGAGATTCTCCGACGAAAAGATTGAGGCAGCAAGAAACTTTGCTAACAAGCTTTGGAACGCTTCCCGTTTCGTTAGAATGAACCTCACAATCGACGAAATCAATCTCCCAGAAGAATCCAAGCTTGCGCTTGAGGACAAATGGATTCTTGACAAGTTCAACGAGCTTACAAAGAGCGTTGTTAACAACCTTGACAACTTTGAGGTTGGCGTTGCTCTTGCAGAAATATACTCATTCACTTGGGATATCTTCTGCGACTGGTACATCGAGCTTGCAAAGGCAAGATTTAATGAAAAGGAAACTGAAGCAAATCTTGTTTGCCAGAACGTTATTGCTTACGTTCTCAACGGAACGCTAAAGCTTCTTCATCCCTTTATGCCCTTCATCACAGAGGAAATTTATCAGTCACTTCCCCACTCTGCAGAAAGCATCATGATTGACACTTATCCCGAATACAACACTTCTCTTTGCTACTTCAACGATGCAGAAAAGATGACAAAGATTATCGATGCCATCACCGCTATCCGTACAAGAAGAAGCGAAATGAACGTTCCTCCTTCAAAGAAGGCAAAGGTATTCATTGAAACAAAGTATTCTGACATTTTCGGTGCGTCGAGTGAAGCATTCTTCGTTCGTCTTGCGTCCGCAAGTGAAGTTTGCGTTGCGGAAAAGTTTGATGGTGAGGTAAGCGCGGATAACTCCGTTCAAATCATCACAGACTCAGCAACTATCTATCTTCCTTTAGCCGATATTATCGACTTTGAAAAGGAAAAGGCAAGACTTGAGGGTGAAAAGAAACGCCTTGAGGGTGAAATTGACAGAATTGTTAAAAAGCTTTCAAACGAGGGCTTCGTTGCAAAAGCACCCGTTGCCGTTGTTGAAGGTGAAAAGGCAAAAATGGCTAAATATCAAGAAAATCTTGATGGCGTTCTTGCTGCTCTTGCTAAAATTAACTAAACACATCATATCAATCCAAGCTCATCAGGGCTTGGATTGAATTTATATAACATTATGAATTTTCTACAATATAAACATTTATATCTCCTTATTGAAGAAGAAGTATTTATATATCTCGGCTACCGTCTAAAGCTCACTAAAAGCGAATATAAAATATTACAAGTACTTATAAAAAAACCAAAAAAGCCAATATCTGCCGAGCAAATTGCACTACTTAGCGAGCTTGATTGCAGCAAAGAAAACATTGTTTATCACATTTCAAGCATAAATTCCAAGGCAAAAGTTATTGGAAACCGCATTTTGATAAAAAATATTGCAAAAAATGGATATTTTTTGAATGAGAAAATGTAAAAATTATTGACAACTTTTATTTAATATGATATAATGACTTCGTAAATTGTGTAAATTTTTATTCGTTCGTTAATTTGTTATTTTAGTCGTTTATATACAGAAAGGATTTAAGATGGAAATTGCAATTATAGCTCACGACATGAAAAAAGAACTTATGACACAATTCTGTATTGCTTATTGCGGAATTCTCAGTAAGCACAACCTTTGTGCAACAAGCATTACTGCGAAATATATATCCGACGCTACAGGTCTTAAGATTGAAAAATTGCTTACCGGTGAGCACGGTGGTGAACAACAGATCACTTCCCGTCTTGCTTATAATGAAATAGATCTTCTCTTGAATTTTAAGGACACTCGTTCATCCTCTGCTTATAATGAGGAAGAAGCCGAAATGATGAGAATGTGTGACCTTCACAACATCCCCGTTGCTACTAATATCGCAACTGCGGAAATTCTCGTTCAGGCGCTTGACCGCGGTGACCTTAACTGGCGCGAGGTTTATAATCCCCGTTCAGAGTATAATAGAAAGAGAAACGGTCTTATCTAATAAATTAAAATGCAAGGGACACGTTCCTCTGCACCTCTTGTTCAGAGAGAGGATGATTTGCTGTGACATCCTTCAAGAGAGCAGTTGTAATACCACCCGTGCGTCACGTTGAATACATTTTGAAGTTAAAACTTCGGGTGGAACCGTGCGTAAATTCGTTTATCGCACCCCGAATGGCTTTTGCCATTCGGGGTGTTTTTTGTTTATAATTACAAAGATAAAAAATTATTCTTGAAGAACAAAAGAGAACGATAATTTACACAAACTTCGTTCCCCTCATCCATGAAATTGCCGAAGGCATTTTCCGTCCCCTATGCCCCTCAATGGGAAGGCTGAAATAATATATCAACGCACAAACAAAGTAAATTTTAGAAAAACACTATGTAAATAGTGGTTTTCGTAGTTTTGAAGATTCGGCTCACACGTCGCGCTTGCGTGTAAGTGTGTGACGAAGTTTCAAAACCGATAATTCGCCCACGAATTATCGAAAATTTACGTCAAATCAGCACAAACCCAAGCGATAAAAAAGCTTTTTGCTTCTTTTTCTCGAAAAAGAAGTTCTTGATACAACTAACTATATATTTAGGAGATAAAATTATGAAAATCAAACTTTATGATCTTGAACTCTCTTTTGACGCGCCGATTACTGTTTACGATGCGGCTCGTTCTGCAGAGAAAATTGATCGCAGCGTGATTGCTGCAAAGGTTAATGGCGAAGTTGTTGCCCTTAACCATCTTCTTGAAAATGATGCAGAGGTTGAACTCCTTACATTCAAGGATGCAGACGGCAAGCACGTTTTCAACCACACCGCTTCTCACATCTTAGCGCAGGCAGTTAAGCGTCTTTATCCCGAAACAAAGCTTACAATCGGCCCTGCAATCGAGAACGGCTTCTACTATGACTTTGATTCCGAGGTTTCCTTCACTCCCGAAATTCTTTCAAAGCTTGAAAGCGAGATGAAGAAAATCGTTAAAGAAAATCTTCTTATTACAAGAAGTGAGCTTCCCCGAGCCGAAGCAATCGCGCTTATGACTGAAAAGAACGAGCCATACAAGGTTCAGCTTATTGAAGAGCTCCCCGAGGATGCAGTTATCAGCTTCTATACACAGGGCGAATTTACAGACCTTTGCGCAGGTCCTCACCTCTTCTCTACAGGCGCTGTAAAGGCAGTTAAGCTCACACAGTGCACAGGCGCTTATTGGAAGGGCGACCAAAAGAACAAGATGCTTCAGAGAGTTTATGGCTTTGCCTTCCCCTCTAAAGATGAATTGAACACTTATGTAGCAATGCTTGAAGAAGCAAGAAAGCGCGACCACAACAAGATTGGCCGTGAGCTTGAATACTTCACAACCGTTGATTCTATCGGTCAGGGCTTGCCCATCCTTCTTCCCAAGGGCTCAAAGGTAATCCAGACACTCCAGAGATGGATTGAGGACGAGGAACAAAGACGTGGCTACCTTCTCACAAAGACACCTCTTATGGCAAAGCGCGACCTTTATAGAATTTCCGGTCACTGGGATCACTACCGCGACGGTATGTTCATTCTTGGCGACCCCGACGACGAAACAAAGGAATGCTTCGCGCTCCGTCCCATGACTTGCCCATTCCAGTATCAAGTATATCTTAACAAGAAGAGATCCTACCGCGATCTTCCTATGCGCCTCGGTGAAACATCCACCCTCTTTAGAAACGAGGATAGCGGTGAAATGCACGGTCTTATTCGCGTTCGTCAGTTCACAATTTCCGAAGGACACCTTGTTCTCCGTCCCGAACAGCTTGAAGAGGAATTCAAGGGTTGTCTTGACCTTGCTCTCTATTGCCTTGAAACTCTCGGTCTCCTTGAGGACTGCACATTCCGTTTCTCACAGTGGGATCCCAAGCGTACGGACAAGTACGAAGGTACTCCCGAGCAATGGGATGAGGCTCAGTCCATTATGGAAAAGCTTCTTGATGCTAATATCGGTCGTGAAAACTACGTAATCGGTATCGACGAGGCGGCATTCTACGGTCCTAAGCTCGACATTCAATGCAAGAACGTTTTCGGTAAGGAAGACACAATCGTTACAATTCAGGTTGATATGCTTCTTGCAAAAAAGTTCGGTATGGAATACGTTGACTCCGATAATACTCTTAAAACTCCCTATATCATTCATAGAACTTCAATGGGTTGCTATGAGAGAACTCTTGCACTCCTTCTTGAAAAGTATGCAGGTGCGCTTCCCACTTGGATGGCTCCCGTTCAGGTTAAGATGCTTCCAATGGGTGATGCTCAAATTGCTTACTGTGACGACCTCTCCCGCAAGCTCACAGCTCTCGGCATAAGAAACGAGGTTGATAGAAGAAATGAAACTATCGGCTATAAGATTAGAAATGCACAGCAGGAAAAGGTTCCCTATATGCTCGTTGTGGGCGGTAAGGAGCTTGAAGCAGGCACAGTTGCAGTTCGTTCTCGTAAGGACGGCGACATCGGCACAATGACCGCCGACGAATTCATCTTGAAGATCGCAAAGGAAATTGCGGATAAGGTTAGATAATTTGATAAGAAATAAGGGCTATCAAAAAGATAGCCCTTTTTATATACAACTAATTAGAACTCATAGTCGTATACACATTCGTTTCCTGCTTCATCCTTAACAGTTACTCTCAAAATCCAACCGCTAATATAATTCTCGTAACCTCTATAGGATATACCATAAGAATTTTTAGATGAGAAATCTTCCGTCAAATTTGAAACTGGATTTTTGGATGTCTTACTCACATATACTTCAAATTTATACTTTAATTTACCATATCCGCCTGAAGCATTAGCAGAATAATATTTAGTCCACGAACCATATCCATTCATTGTAGCAGATGATGTACTTGTGTTGCGTACCGATATTTTGATTTCATCAATAACATCATCATATGTGTCTTCGCAATTGTTACACTTATATGTAACCTTGCTTCCTACTTTACCCTCATTTTCTAAGCTTTCAACATCATAGTCATGTCCCGTAGCCTCTACTGTTTCCTGTGCTACAAGTACTTTGTTACATACCGAACAATGCTTGCCTTCCGTAAGTCCTGTCTTCTCACAGGTTGCTGCAACTGCCTTGTCAACTACTTCCTTGTGTCCAAGCGCAGCTACCGTCTTCTGCGCTACAAGTACTTTGTTACATGCCGAACAATGCTTGCCTTCTGTAAGTCCTGTCTTCTCACAGGTTGCTGCAACTGCCTTGTCAACTACTTCCTTGTGTCCAAGCGCAGCTACCGTCTTCTGCGCTACAAGTACTTTGTTACATGCCGAACAATGCTTGCCCTCTGTGAGTCCCGTTTCTTCGCAAGTAGGAGCTACTGCCGCATCAACAACTTCGGTATGACCTGTAGCAGCCACTACCTCTTGCGCCACCAAAACCTCGCCACAATCCGAGCAGTGCTTACCTTCTGTAAGACCTGTTTCTTCGCAAGTGGGTGCTACTGCCACATCAACCGCTTCAACGTGCTCGTGCTTGAACAAGAACACACCTCCAACAACTGCACCTATAGCAACAACCGCTGCTATAATACCAATTAACACTTTTTTGTTCATAATCCTTTTCTCCTTTCTAAAAAAAACAAAAAGTGCGGCTACCGAAGTAACCGCACAAAAACGCAAACTCCGATAGTCGCCAAACTAAGTTAATGTGATAGGGTGTTAGTCCATATTAACATTAATGGAATTTGCATTTTATCAAATTCAATAATATTAATATAGACACTTAAAAACAGGTATAGTTATCCCATAAAATAAAATACACCCTTTTATCACAAATAATATTAACTTAGTTTGGCATATCCATTGTAGCACATTTTGTCAAGCTTTGTCAATAGATTTTCGCAATTTAGTTTTTAGCGGGTGCACGGAGTGGCTCACCTACCGAGTTTGTAGAGATAAATTGGGGGTTATCTAAGCCTTCCCCTCAATGGGAAGGCATAAATTTACCCACAAAAAAGCACCAAGCGTTTTGCTTGGTGCTTTAGTTATTTTTCAATATCTGCCACAGTTAAGCCGCATCTATTGAGCAATTCTTTTTCATCGTTGCCCTCCGCGATTATTTCACCGAGGTCATTTTCGATTTTACCATTTTTCAAATAGTACTTGCGAATTGTGGTCATTATTGCCGTGAAATTTCCTCTCACAACAAAATCATCAAAGGTTGCAGGAACGAAAACGGACTCTCCCTTTTTAATAGGCATATCCCCTATCATTCCATCACCCTCAAGACAAGTGAAGCAACGGAATGAGTTTTTATCTTCCGCAAACGCCTTTTCACCGTTTATGTCAACGTAGGTTGCGGTAAAGAACTTATTGATTCCCTTCAAAACTCCGTCCTTAACCTGAATGTTCAATTCCTTTGGTTCAAGTGCGGAGAGATTTGTAACATCAATAGCTTTTTGAACGTGGAGCTCGCGCTCGTTTCCGTTTTTATCGCGTCTGCCATAATCGTAAACGCGGTATGTAATGTTGCTATTTTGCTGAATTTCACAAATAAGACAACCCGAGCAAATCGCGTGAATAGTACCCGAAGGGATAAAATAGCTCTCTCCCTTTTTAACAGGGATAAATTTAAGATAATCGGTAAGAGTTTTCTCCTCGATTGCTCGAACGAACTGCTCCTTTGTAATATCCTGCTTAAAGCCAAGATAAATTCCTGCGCCCTCGTCCGCATCAACGATGTACCACATTTCAGTTTTGCCGAGTGAATTTTCGTGCTTTAAGGCATATTCATCGGCAGGATGCACCTGAACGGAAAGCTTATCCTGAGCATCAATAAATTTAACAAGCACGGGAAAGAAATCAAAGCCACGGCAATTTTCACCAAGCTCCTCTTCAGTTACAACATCACAAAGTGCTCTGCCGTCTTCGAGCATACTTTTGCCGTCTTTGTGGAATGCAAGCTCCCAAGTTTCTGCCAATGGAGAAAGGTCGGTATCCTTGCCATATTCAGTTTTGAGTTTATTTCCGCCCCAAATAATGCTTTTATAGGCGGGTATAAGCTTAACTATATTCATAATAATCCTTTTATTAGTATTTGATTGCTCTTGTAAAGGTGATTTGCTCGCCCTTTTCAAGAATTACTACGCCATCTCTTTCTTTGAATTCTTTGATTTCATCAACGTATGAGGGTAAGCACTGCCAAGGCTCAATGCAAAGCATTTTTGAGCCGTGTGGATGCCACAAAAGAAGATTTGAAAAGCCGTCGAATGTGATTTCAACCACCTTTTCATCGGTTTTCTTATCTTTAAGTGTTGCTTTTCTTGAATTGATATTGCCGAGAATAACAGTTGCGCTATTATCAGTAAAATCCTTTTCGAGAGGCAAAATTTTACCCGCTCCGTGATTTATTTTCTCACCTGTGAGCATACCACCTGAATTATGAATAAGAAAGTCAAAATGTTCTTCCTTTTCAAATTCAACATAGTAGTTTTCTACTTCATTATCAAGTGCGAAGGACTCGTGTCCACCACACGCGAGAGGGATTTCCTTTTCACTTGTGTTTTTTATGGTATATGAAACCTCATATCCGTTTTCAATGAGCGCGTATTTCACAAAAAACTCGAAATTATAGGGATAAACTGCCTTGGTTCTCTCGTTTGCACGAAGAACAAAGGTAATATTATCATTTTTTGCTTCTGTCAGCTCAAATTCTTCACTTCTGCAAAATCCGTGCTTTTGAATACCGAAATCAACTCCGTCAAATACAAGTCGGTTAAAGCCTGCGAATGGGAAAAGCAAGATTGCACATCCAGACCACTCTCCCGTTTCGTTCTGCCAAGCACGTTCTTTTCCATTGTGAACTACGCTTCGCACCTCTGCGCCGAGGGAATTGATTTTTACTTCGGTTTTGTCGTTTTTAATTGTATAGATCATATTAATAAATTATCTGATTTTGGGCAAGCTTGCAGCAGCCACAGACTGTCCTACTCTTCTTGCCTTTTCGTCGGGGATATTGAGAGTCATCTTCTTATTTAATTCGGGGAATTCAGTTGCGATTATCTCTCTTGCTTTGTTTAAGAGGATTTCTCCACCCTCACCACTTGTTACTCGTCCCATAATGAGAACGTGCTTTATATCGTAAAATTCAGCGTAGTAAGCAAGTGAATAGCCGAAATATGCACCGATTGTTTCATAAATTGCCTTTGCTCTTTCGTCGCCATCTTTCATAAGGTTCTGAACAACCTTAAGTTTTTCTGCGGGAGAGAGGTTTTCATCAAGGTCGATATTTGCGTATGGTGCGAGTTTAATAACTCCGTCCTGTGAGAAATACTTAACTCCACAACCGTAGTCACCCGACCACTCGTCAACCATTGCCCCCTCGTTGTAGTCAACGGGAGCGAATGCCAACTCATTGAGCCAACCTGTGATGTTTCCGTCCATATCAACGTAGCCTGCCGCTTCACTTGTGCCCATAGCAATACCGAGAATTCCGTTATCCTCAAGGCTCATAGCACCTGCAAGAGCAGTTACGTCACCGTCGTTTGCAACCTCAATCGGAATATTTTCACCAATCTCGCGTGCAACGTCTATATACATATTCTTTACTGTCTTTTCAAAATCTTCATCATTTACCTTGATAAAGAGAGATGCGACCATAATTTTATTGTCAATGTAAACACCTGCGCTTGAAACACCGATAGCATCAACTCTTGGCATATGTGATGCTGCTGTTTTCATAGCATTCAAAATGCCCTCATAGTGATAGCTTGGGTCGGAGTTGAGCTTGGGGAACCAAACGACCTCTTCAGAGTAAACAGTTTCACCGTCAACAACGGCAGAAACCTTTCTGTCGGAGCCGCCCGCGTCAAATCCGATACGACATCCGTCAAGGTGCTTACCAACGGGACAAGCAGAGCTTTTTTCTTCGGGGGCATTTGCAAGGTCAGTTGCGATAACTTCAAACTTCTCCTCGTAAACTCTCTCCATAAAGCGAACGTCGAAATCTCTTGTTCCACCATAGCAGAATGTGTTTTTGATATATTCACCAACAACTTCACTACCTGCGATAGTTACCTTATAGCCGCCTGCAACCCACAAAAGAGTTTTAGCAATTCTATCGATAAACTTGCAGTTTTCTTCGTCGTGACCTGTGTTATCCTTATATATTCTTGTTTTATAAACGTATGTATAGCCCTGATTTCTTTCAACCGCAACGATGAGGTCTTGACCGTTATCTACGGTGTTCTCTCTCATCTCACGGCACACAAGAGCCATGGGCATAAAGCCCTTATCGAGCTTTGCATCAATTTTTAGCTTCATATCTTACAACGCCTCCAATAATAGTTTTCCTTACGTTAAACTCATCATCAAGCACAACAATATCTGCATCTTTACCAACCTCAATAGAGCCCTTTCTATCGGCAACACCGATAGTAGTTGCAGGGTTGAGAGTTGCGCAGTTCACACACTCATAAAGAGGAATACTTGTATTACTAAACACGTTCCAAACACCCTTATTGAGTTTAAGAACACTACCTGCGATTGTTCCATCTTCAAGCTTACAAAGATTGTTCTTATAGATAATCTTTGCGCCTCCGAGTGTATATTCACCCTCGGGAAGTCCTCCTGCAGGCAAACAGTCGGTGATAAAGCAGAGCTTTCTTCCCTTCATCTTGTAAACCATTTCATAAAGAGCGGGATCAACGTGATACGTATCAACAATAAGTTCGCAAGAAACGTCCGAATTAAGTGCTGCACCAACAACACCGGGTGCGCGATGAGTCATAGGAGTCATCGCATTAAAAAGATGTGTTGCATGCTTTACACCGTTCTTTGCGCTTTCCATAGCAGTTTTGTAATCTGCAGATGTATGTCCCATAGAAACAACAACGTCGGTTTCGTCCGCCATTCTCTTTATTTCAAGGAAATCCTTGTCCTCTTCGGGAGCGAGTGTGATTATCTTAATGATATCGGCATTTGCCCTTACGAAATCCGCATCGGGCTTCAAGATAAATCTTTCATCCTGCGCACCCTTTTTAGATGCGGAGATGAAAGGTCCTTCAGCGTGCACACCAAGGATTTGAGAGCCATAGTACTCACCGCTATTTTTAACCTCTCGGCAAGCATTGAGTGCTCCGTTAATAACGGACATATCAACGGTCATAGTTGTAGGCAAAAAGCCTGTAACACCGTTCTCTACAAGTCCGCCTGCGATTGTTCTGATGCTTTCGGCAGTAGCATCGCAAACGTCCTTGCCTAAATATCCGTGAATGTGCAAGTCGATAAATCCGGGAGTTACGTAACCGCCCTTGCAATCGATTATTTCAATACCTTCGGGAATTTCGTTTTCCTCTACTATTCCCTCAATTTTGTCGGAAAGAAGCAATGCTTTTCCTTCTAATATTCCATTTTCAAGAACTATTTTTGCGTTTTTTATAGCAAGCATAGTCACCCTCCAAACACATCATTAAAATTAAGCAAAGGTTTTGAGCTTTTTAACGCGCTCATATCCTGCTTCAAGATTATTTTCGTCCCAATATCTCTGAATTCCGTGTTTGTCAAGCAACAAGCAGAATTCGTCGAACAATTCCTTGCTCTCCCAGACATTAACGGGAAGCACACCCTTATCTATTGCAAAGGAAGCAAGAAGTCCTGCAACCTCACCCACGTTCCATTCAACAGGATGCAAGCGGTAGCAACCGTTAGTAAGATGGGTTGAGCCAATATTCTTACAAGCAGGCAAAATATTCTTCATCCTCTCGGGAATCATTGCTCCAAGAGAAATTGTAAATCTATGTGTTGGTTTATAGAAGAAGGTATGTGTTTTTGTGGTGATATGAAGGTCAATAGGATAACTTCCAACACCAACACTATCTTCAAATTTGCATTTTTCGGCATCGCAAACATCAGTAGCGGTAATAGTCTTTTTTGCTTTGATACGTCTTGACTCTCTAATATATGGAGCCATTGACAATCCGTCCTCTGTACCAACGTATTCGGGTGCTAATCTAAAATAGGGATAACCCTTGCCACCGTCATATCTTGGTGCTTCGGTCTGAAGCCAATATACGAAGCAAAGAGTATATTGCTTTGCAAGATAATCGTTATATTCCGCGTCCTCACAATCAAAAAGGTTGCCGTGGAAGAAGTCGTTTTGAGGCCAGTTCACAAGTGTTACGTCATAGGGCTGGCTTCCGTCGGTGAAGTAATCCGCACAAACGATTCTTCTGTATTTAAACAATGGGAAAAGCTCTTTTCCCTCTTCGTTAAATTCCTCAAGGAACATACCGAACTTTTTCGCCTTACCTGTAGATGAGTTGGGGCCGTACATTGAATAAAGCTTATGCTCATCGTAAGGCATCATCATCTGACTGAATTTATCATAAAGCTCAGGCTTTTCGATAGTGTAATCACCTTCGCGTCTATTTTCAATACAAGCGGAATAGATGAATGACTGCATATCCTCAGAGTCTCCCACCTCGGGAGCGTCCTCTTCACCTGTTTCGTGTCTACTTTCCGCACCAACGCGATATTCAGTACCTGAAATACAGATAAGATCACCAATATCAGTACCGTCAAGATAGTATTCACCTGTAAGCAATACATCTTCACCGTCAATATTATATACAACACCCTTGATTTCATCACCCTCTGTGATACATTCCTTCATCTGAACCTCAGTATAGATGGTCAAATTGCCGTTTTCAACGTAAGGAGCAACCATATCGTTAAGAATAGAAAGAGCAAGACGAGGGGGATGAGCAATCCAGCTAACCTCGGACGCACCTGGGCAGAAATAGTCTCTATTTTTGATTTCTTCGGAATATCCCTCAAGATTTCTATAATAGCTTCTAACCTTGGTTCTGTATTCCTGATATGAACGTGTGCAGCCCTGCTCCTCTATCCACATATGCTCATCGGGAGGAACTGCTTGGGAGGTAAGCTGACCTCCAATCCATTTTGTTTTTTCAAGAAGAATAACCTTTTTTCCTTCTTTAGCAGCACTAATTGCTGCGATTGTGCCACCAAGTGAAGCACCGCAAATGATTACTTGTGCGTTTAGCGTTTTCATTTCTTATTTTACCTTTATCAATATAAAATTTATATGTATTTTAAGCATTATTAAAATGCGAATATTCCACCTTAAAGCCGAGAGTTTATTCTCGGCTTGTAATAATGTTTAGTGCTTGTTGTAGTGAGCATACGCTCCGTAAAAGCCAGCGCTATTACCGAGTGATGCTCTAATAATATTATATCCTAAACCATCGGTAATGGAGTAAAAATGCTCCTCCATCCAATCGGCAACACCGCCGCCGATAATACATACGTCAAATGGGCTAACCTGCATAACCAAATCAAGAGATTTTTTAAGATTTGCTCTCAAAACGTTAACAAATTCAACGTTTTTGGGTTCTCCCTTTCCGTATTTTTCAAAAATGTCCGCCCCATCAATACCGATTGCGTCTGCATCTCTATGTATTGCACGACCTGACAAATACATCTCCACACATCCACGTTTACCGCATGTGCAAAGTCTTCCGTCATTTTCAAGACAGATATGTCCAAAGCGGCCAAAATCATTTTCTTCGTTTGAAACGATTTCTCCGCCTGCATAATATCCGCCGCCAACACCTGAACCAAGAGTAAGCATTACAACTCTTTTGTCCTGATATTTTTCTCCTGCGCCATAAACCATTTCACCAAGCAAAGCCGCGTGAGCATCGTTTATTGCCTTGGCAGGCAGATTAAAATTTTCTTTACAAAACTTCGCAAAATCAAACCCTATCATTCCAGGGAGATTTTCCGTTGCATAGGTGATAATTGAAGTGTTAACGTCAATATCACCTGCAGACGCAATGGCAATGCCATCAACATCCTCTCCATTCAATGAAGATATTGCTCTATATAAAGCATCCACTATTCCCTCTTTTCCAAGGGAAGCGTTGGTGGGAAACTTATTAAGCTCACCAACGATTAATTTGTTTTCACTTCTTTTAATGGGTGCAACCTTTATTTCGGTTGCACCCATATCAATACATATGGTCATATTATCCCTTTACTGCACCAACTGTTACACCCTTTGTAAAGTACTTAAGTACCAATGGGTATACTAACAAGATGGGAATTATACTAACAACGATCATAGCCGCTTCAATATTATCCTTCTGCAAATCCTTCATTGCTACTGAAAGAGTATCAGGAGGCAACTGGATGTAGTTAAGAATATAAAGCGACAAGGGGTACCATTTTTCTTCAGTACCAAGATAAAGCAACGCGCTTGTGTAGTTATTCCAAAGCGTTACAGCTGTGAACAAGCTTACACTTGCTACGCAAGGCATTGACATTGGCAACAATATTTTGAACATAATCTGAAGGTTGTTCGCTCCGTCAATGGATGCAGATTCCTCAAGCTCGAGAGGAAGTCCTTCAAGATAGCTTCTGATCAAAATAAGGTTATAAACCTGAACAACCGATGGCAAAATCAGAGCCAGAGGAGTTTTAGTAAGTCCCAATGTACTAACTACGAGGTAGTTGGGTACCATACCGCCTGAGAAGATCATTACGATAATAAAGAATACCATAATGCCCTTTCTTGCAGGGAAATTAGGTTTAGACAATGCGTAAGCCGCCGCGAACATTACAGTTACTGAAAGTAATGTACCACATACAACCACAAGGAAGGATACTCCCATTGCTCTCCAAAATCCAGCGTCAGTTAAAACGTACTGAAAGTTAAACCAAGTAAATCCCTTGGGAGTAAAGTTAATATCATTTCCCGCAGTTGACAATGCTACGGACAATACGTTAAGAAATGGTATAAAGCAGACAATCGATATAATTGCCAACGCTATAACGTTTATAGTGTTAAACAAACGATTTTCTTTGATTTTATTGCTCTTTTTTACTATTAAATTCTTTGCCATAATTACCACACACCATTTCCTGTTTTCTTTTTACTGAAGTAGTTTGCAGAAAGAATCAATATCAAGGATATTACTCCATTGAACAAACCAACAGCCGTGGATAAACCATAGTTACTCTTACCCATTGAGAAGCCCAATCGGTAAACGTATGTACCAATGATTTCACCCGTTTCTCTTGTAAGTGAGTTAAGCATAGCATATACCTGCTCAAAGCCCGCATCCATAAGATAACCTATACGAATGATAAGCATTACTATGATAGTAGGCATAATTGAAGGAATTGTGATATTCCAAATTTGCTTGAGCTTACCTGCACCGTCAATTTTTGCCGCTTCATAAAGTGCGGGGTCAATTGACATAATTGCGGCAATATACGCAATGGAGCTATATCCAATTTCCTTCCAACCTGAAAGGATTACAACAAGCCATCTAAACCAACCTGGCTCACCCATAAAGTGAATTGCTTCTCCGCCAAGGGCAACACTTAAATTGTTGATTGGTCCATACATTCCAAAAATGCTATTGAAAATACCAACAATTACTACCCAAGAAAAGAAGTGTGGCAAGAAAACTATTCCCTGCACGAGCTTAGAAAACTTTTTGCTTCTAAGCTCGGTAATCATTACTGCCAAAACTATTGGCAATGGGAACAAAATTACTATCTTCATAACAGAAATAATCAAAGTATTTCTGATGTAAGACAAAATTTCAGGGTCGGAAAACAATATTTTAAAGTTTTCAAGTGTCCATTCAGATTTTTGGAATGCAGTTATAACATCGTATCTCAAAAAGTTTGGATTGTCCTTAAAGGCAATCAATATACCCGTCATAGGTAAATATGAGAAAACCAGAGCAAACATCATTGCAGGAATAACAAAAGGAATAAGCGATTTATACTTTTTCACCTTTGCTCCGAATGTCATTTTTTGTTTTTTGGTGCTCATATTGTGCACTCCTTTGATAATGTTTTATTTGTTATTGTACCAGTTGTTGATTTCCGCAGTTGCATCAGCACACTTATACTGACCGTTAAGCTTTGTCTGGTATTCAGCAAGCTTACCTGAGCCATCCTTAAGCATCATATAGAACCAGTCCTGAGCATTTGTTTCAATGTTAGAACGGTTAGCCGTATATGTCTTGAGAGGAGGAGTAAAGTCAACGATGTTGTAAACACCAACAGAATCAGCATCTTCCATCATAGTGGACCAAGCTCTGAAGAGTTCGGGCTGCTTACGTACACGAGCAAGCCAGTATTCTGTGTACTTGTTTTCGTTAGAACCTGTCATATAGTAAGAAGCATCATCCTTTTCTGCGAATGCAGGGTTGATGGGCATATATGAACCGTCTGCTGTCAATGTCCAGTGAACATCCTTTTCACCGATAACCATTGTACGGAAGTTATCCTCTGTTTCTGTATCCTTAATCTTGGAGTTCATCCAGTCAAGAGCGTAGCCTGCTCTGTCTGCCATGTAGTAAGGAATAGCTGTGATGTATGTATAACCGCTTGAACGATATACCTTTTCTGTATCGCCTGCGTTTTCCTTAAGAGAACGAACGTATGCAAGGTGGTTGTCAAGTGTATCAGTTGTATCAATACCCTTTGTAGAAAGACCTGTTGTAATTGCGGAAACTGTCCACAATGAACAAGCGTATGCGCCTGCCTTTGCGCCACCTGCGGAAGCGTCAAAGCTATTTACGAAACGGTTTGTTGCAGTTGCTGCGTCATTTGTTGCAACTTCCTGATCAATGTAACCTGCTTCATAAAGAGAATGCATATAATCAACATAATCTTTATATCTAGGAGCGTTCATATAGTAAAGAACCTGACCGTCATATTCCTGCCAGTATGTATAGATACCGAAAGCTGCGGAAATAGCGGGTACGAGAGGAGTAAACTTATCAAATGTCAAAGCAGGCTTACCAAGGTGCTCTGTCATTGCCTTAAGAACTGCTGTGAATTCTTCAAGAGTTTCGGGAACATCAAGTCCCAATTCAAGTATAAGGTCATAGTTAAGAACGATGGGGTTTTCGATATTGTCACTGGAAGCACGTTCGGGAATACCGTAAATTCTTCCGTCAACAGTTACAACGTCCCAAGATTCCTGAGAAATATTAGCAAGCATATCGGGAGCGAATGTCTTAAGCGCATCTGTGATATCAAGAAGCATATCCTGGTCAACAAGGTCACTGAACTGATCCTTTGTGAGCTTCATAACATCATACTGCTCTTTATCCATCATAATTGTGTTAAGAGTTGTTGTTGCATCAGCAGGAAGCTGAGTGTAGTTTACAGTGTAACCTGTAATCTGCTGGATAACCTGTGCGTTAACGTTATTGTTAACAGATGCGATATCCTTACCGGAGTTAGGCATCAAAACGTTAAGTGTGGGCTTGTTTGACAAATCAATATCGTAATTGATTTCGTCTGTATTTGTCTTGTCGCCCTTATCATCGCCACAAGATGTAGCAAGTACGCTTGTGAGAAGCATAGTTGCCAAAAGAATTAAAGATAAAATCTTTCTCATTTTGTTTCTCCTTATGAGTTAATTTAATTTATTTTTTAGGAAAATAATTCCATAAAAAACTTAATAATTGCATCGATAATAGCTTGAATCCACGCAGCAAAGGAATTTTGGTTTCCAGCGGGCTGCTGTGGGTTGGTATTATCTTCCACTTGATAATTAGGATCCTCTTCCCCACACTCGCACTTGCCTTCAACGAAGCTGTGCTCGTGAGGAGCTACGTATTCGGGATCCTCTGCTTGACATCTTGTGCAAACACCCTCAAAGTATTTATGTCCAAGAGCCGCACCAAGTGTTTCACCACATTCACATGTACGAGGACTTGTACATGTTGGAGCACTCCACTTGTGCTCGTGAGTTTCATTTGAACCTGAATTATAATTGGGGTCGGTCTCACCACACTCGCACTTACCTTCAACGAAGCTATGCTCGTGTGATTCCTCTGCCTTGGGCTTTTCAACAAGCAACACGGCATTAGATACTGCTCTCATAGAGCCATCGGAAGGAGCGTTGCGAAGTGTTAGAGTATCATTGATACGAACAACCATAGTGGAAGATCCACCACCGTCAAGCTCAAGAGCAAACTGTGCACCAAGAACCTTTGCAAGCTGTGCTTCCTGATTTACTGTGATACCTGTAGAACCGCCTGCACCGCGTCCGTCAACTACACAAACAAAGCCTGTGCCGTCTTCCTTAAATCCAAGGAATGTACGAGGAGCTGCGGCATTACCGCTATTATCTGTATGGCAGTTTGTGTTAGCAACGAAGTTGTCTACAAGAGCATCATAACCACCAACTACCCAAGTGCATCCTGCAAATTCACCTGCAGGAACTTCAACAAGGTCAACCTTTTCACCGTAAGCGTGCTTACCAAACTCATCGTTATGAGCAGATGTGTAAACAACTGCAAACTGTCCACTCTTAAGAGTAAATTCCTTTGTTTCTTGAACACCGGTTGCTGTCAAGGTGGAGTCGGTACCCAAAAGAGGATATGAAGTCATGTTAGTTGCTTCTGTTTTAACCACCATTGCACCTGCATTAGTAACTGTATATGTACCTGCAGCATTGTAAATAGCTATCTCACCTTCTGCGGGTTGTTCATTAAATTTATCAACCTTGAAAAATTGTGAATTACCGTTCTTATCATAAGTAACAAGGCGAATTGCTGTTTCAGTCATTCTGCCAATCACAACTTTTCCATTATTATCAAAGCCAATGCAATTTTTATTTGCCATATTTCCTTTAGAAATAACGATACCGTTATTTACATAGGAATCTACGTTCGCGCCTGTATTATAGAAATAGTCACCGTTTACTGCGAGCATTACCTTGCGACCTGTTTTTGCTTCATAGTCCTTAGCAATTTTCATAACATTTGAAAGTGTTGTATCTGAACCATCTCTAATGCTATGAATTACCCATTCATATTCGGCGTCTTCGGTTGTGGCATTATACTCACCGTAGAAAATCTTTTGTGTTCCGCTCTCAGAAACTGTTGCTTCCTTGTAAATAATACCATCAATATTTTTAGAATAAGAGGGATTAGAAAGCACGCTTGAAGAAAAAGCAGCGGAAACTGTAATAGTCATTAAAAGAACTAATGCTACTACAACTGTTAAAGAAGTAAATATTTTTTTCATTTTTTTCTCTTCTCTGTTGCCCCATCGCCCGAAGGCGATGGGGATATTTTTAAATTGTTTTTGTGTTATTGTTTAAAATTATTTGTTATAAGTAAGGCTAACAAGATTCATCTTCTGATTGAAGAGATAACGGGAATCAAGACCAATCTGACGAGCTTTGTTTCCATCAGGACCGTTGGGCAATACAACGAGTGTTTCACCTTCCTGAAGTTCGGACCAAGCTACTGTTGCAAATGTATTTGCATTGAAATGAGCAGATGCCTGCTTACCTGCGGGCAACCAATAACCAACATTTGCGCCGTCATAAACTCTTATTACCTTGCCTGCAGCGTCAAGAACTACTGCTACACCGTAACCGTTTGTGGAGAAATTACCTGTGTAATTCTTGTCAAAAATCCAAATTGCTTTGTTAGCAGCAGTAGATGTTGTGATTTCTTGGTTATATGCCCATTTGCCTGATGTTGCTGTATATGCCTTAGAGCCGATTGTCATTGCCAAGCATCCGCACTTTGTTGCGCAAACTTCTTCTGCACAAGCTGCATCCTTACAACCGAAGCAGGTTGCACAAACCTTGTCGCAAACGTGAGCGTGTCCCTGGCACTTAGAAGCGCAAACCTCTTCTGCGCACTCTGCATCAAGGCAAAGTCCA
This sequence comes from Eubacteriales bacterium, assembly GCA_045631445.1. Classification (GTDB taxonomy): domain Bacteria; phylum Bacillota; class Clostridia; order Oscillospirales; family CAG-272; genus RGIG4608. Next base: position 22,611 of record JAZQUS010000067.1, on the reverse strand, counting down.
CAAGCGGGACATACGTGATCACATTCGTGAGCAGGAACGCTGAATGTGTAACCTGTCAATACAACATCCTTACCCATTGTTGTTGCCCAGTTATCGCAAAGGGACTTACCGAATGTACGAGCAGAATCTGCTGCGTTTACACCGTCATTAGCAAAGATAATAAGAACTTCGCCTGCCTTAAGCTCAGCAAAAGCTGTTGTTGCGTAGTCACCTACTGCATAGTGGATAGCTGCTTTACCTTCAGCTGTGTAGTAACCGTCCCAAGCATAACCCTTAACGAGCTTGCCGTTACCGTCAACTACAACTGCTACACCGTAGCTATTTGTTGTAAATGTACCCTTGTAATTTCTATCAAAGATAATCATTCTGTAGTTCTGTGCCTTGGGCTCAGTTGTGTTACCACACTGTGTGTTATACAACCACTTGCCTTCAGCTGCCATAAAGAATGTACCGTTTATAGCAAAATATTTGTTTGCGCTTGTGTCTGTGCATACGCACTTCTTAGCGCATACGTCATTTGTACATTCTGTATCCTTGCATCCGCCGCAGATAGCGCAAAGGCTTTCACAGTCGTGGCAAGAGCACTTTGTTTCACATGCCTTTTCTGTACAAGCGGGATCCAAGCATCCGTTACACTTAGCACAAACGCTTTCGCATCTGTGACAAGCGCACTGAGCAAGACAATCGGGCATGATGCAGGTTGCATCCATACACTTACCGCAATCTGCACATTTGCTTTCGCAAGCGTGCTCAGGGAGAGCTTCAAATGTTACACCGGGAATTGTTGCAAGAGCACCAATTACACGAACACCACCAAGGAAGCTACGGCCTGCGTTACCGTTCATACCACCGTTAGCACCAAGAATAAGTGTTTCGCCTTCGGAAAGAGATGCATAAGCATCTTTCAATGTGTCGCCTGCAGCAGTAACACCTGCTACACCTGATCTGTTAGCAGCATCGAAGTACTTACCACCACTTACGCCGTCGTAAATACGAACTACCTGACCGTACTGGTTAAGGATAAATGCCTGTGACCAGCCATTGCCCCAAGAAAGAGTTTCGTTCTCTGCCTTGAAAGCATATGTATAAACTACAAAGTTGTAAGAACCAAGAGAAGGCTTAGCTTCGTCAATAGCGATTGTTCCAGCAAGGATCTTAAGAGATTTACCATTAACAACAACTGTTACACAGTCACATTTAGCTGCGCAAACTTCGTTGTCGCATTCAGATGTGCATTTTCCACATACTTCACAAATATCTTCACAGTTGTGAACGTGACCTTCGCACTTTGCAGCACAAGCTGCCTCTGTGCATTCTGCATCAAGACAAAGTCCGCACTGAACGCAAACGCTTTCGCACTTGTGTGCAAATGCAATACCGGGAAGAACTACCTTCGCACCGATTACACGGTTAGCAAGCAAGAAGGATCTTGTAACGTTACCGTTACCGTTAGGAGCAACGAGAAGGTATTCACCTGCCTGACGAGAGTTGAATGCTTCTGTCAAATAGCCTGCTGCTGTGCACTTAGATGCATCAACGATACCTGCAGGATTTTCAAGGTCATAATACTTACCATTAGCACCGTCGTAGATACGGATTACTTCACCATACTGGTTGATGACGAATGCTTCACCCCAACCGTTGGACCAGTTAAGACCACCCTTGTAGTCAGGTGTGTAAATTACGAATGTGTATTTACCAAGAACTGTAAGGTCCTTATCTACTGCGATAAGGTTATCTACTGTTGTATGAACATTACCGTTAACAACAACTTCAACTGCACTTGTTGTAACTTCAACCTTACGAGTTGCTGTTGTTGTGTGTGTTCCATCTGTAGCAGAAAGAGTAATTGTGTAAACGCCGTTTTGGGAAATATCAAATCCACCTTCATCAGCAATAGTAATTTCTACTGTTACGTCATCAGAAGGATCAAATGTACCGTTATCGTCCTTAGCTGTTACGCCTGCAAGAATGCCAGTAGAAAGCTCAAAACCGTTACCTGCAACGATTTCTGTATCGTTACCGGAAATAACAGGAGCCTGGTCAATGTAAGGAGTAAGAACTTCAGCTGTATCAGCCCAAACAAGACGTACTACGTTGCCGTATGTACCAATTACGTTATAGTTCATAAAGCCACGTCCGTCAAAGTCAACGCCTGTACCTGCGTAACCGGACTGAACTACGATAGCATAACCGCCTGCGGGGATTACCATGTTGTCAGCAACCTTATTAATGTCACCAAGCTTTGCTGTACTTGAAGTACGAACAGGATTAGATGCATTTACAAGTCTATTGTTTGCACCGTCACGACCTTCAATTACTACACCATTAGCTGTGATAATAGCAACTACTGCATAGTCACTGTTAGAAATTGTAACTGTGATTTCGGAAGAAGATGCATTGTAGAATACACCGCTCTGCTTGTCAAGAGTTGCGCTTGCGTTAAGAACTACATATTCGTGATTCTTAAAGCTAAGGATTGTTCCCTGCCACTTAGATTCACCAAGAAGATTCTTTTGAACTTCAAGAGAAAGAGCGGAGAGTGCCTTATTAACTACGATTGTTCTTGTAGCTGTTGCTGTGTTGCCAAACTTGTTCTGAGCAAGGTATGTGATTGTGTAAGTACCTTCAACATCTGCATCAAAACCGTCATCGTCTTCGATGATGAGTCTAGGTTCTTCATCAAGTTCATCGAAAACAGTAACACCAATCATCAAATCAATTTCTTCACCTGCATTCATTTCAATATTTTCAGGAGAAACTGTGATTACGGGTGTGGATTCTGTGGGAGTGGACTGATGTCCTTCACACTTAGCTGAGCAAATTGCTTCAGCACACTCTGCGTTCAAGCACAAGCCACAAGTAGGACATACGCTCTCACATTCGTGATCAGGTGTGGGATCACCACCCTGATTGGGAGTAGTCGTAGGAGTTGTGGTTGTAGATGTTGTTGTTGGGGGAGTTTCTACCCCAGGGAAATTACAAGCCGTTAATCCAACGATCAATACAAGGATCAACGCAATGGCTGTCAAAAATTTTGACATCTTCATAGTAATACCTCCTAAGTATTAATTAATTTTTTATTTTAAGATGCAAAGCATCTGAAAATCATTTGAATTTCGGTTTTAAGCCAAACCCAAAAGCATTTTAAAGAAAAGCATTATTGCTTCAATAAGCTTAGCAAAAAAGCTTTTCTTTACAGGAGTTTCTACAGGCGGTTGTGTCTGTGACTCGTCATTTTTGCCGTTGTCATCATTAACACCGTCATTATTTGTTGTGTCGTCGGTTTTATCTTCCTCATTATCAGTTTCACCGCCCTCATTGTCATTTGTTCCGTTGTCATCAGGAGGAAGTATTTCCTCTTCAACAATGGGCATAAGTGATCTTGTATTGATAATTTTTGCAAGATAATCAACGTTTTCAGTCAATCTTTGCAAGGAATATCCCGTTGCATATGACTGTAAGGCTCCTCTCAATTCTTGAAGAACGGAATATATTTCCGCAATCTCCTCTTGAGTGGAATAGGGCATCTGCAAAATAGTATCTAATTTTGTCTTAAGTTCTTCCCTATTAGAGCTACTCATTTCACCTGAGGGAACGTAAATTCTATCGACCTTATCAATTATATCATCAAAGCTCGCCTTAAGTATCTCATCAATAGGAGCGTGTGGCAAAACCGCACACTTATTATTTACTCCGCTTGCAAGCACGTCTTGAACATCCTTGTGTCCTACGATTTGAGCACCCGAGAATATTACATATCCGCAAGTACCCGCTTTATAGGAAGCTTCAATAAATTCCTTGTTTTGATATGCAGGCAATCCACTATAAGAGGATGCGATACCCGTATAATAAAGACATTTATTTCCACCAGTCGAAATCATCGATTGCACATTGGATAAAACTGCAGAAGCAGTTGAATAATAAGCCATAGGAGTAGCTATCTCTATCCATCCCTCTTTAAACCAAGTTTGCCAATCCGCTTTTTTTGAATTTATAGATTCGCTAAGCGAAGCAAACACGGCGGTTGAAAGAACAATATTGTTTGTTTCTTTTACCTCGGTTTTAATACGGTAAACGAAATCAGATATAACTTGAGTTCGATATTCGCACCATTTATTGTAGTTTGAATCGGCTTCGGTTTGTCCACCCAAAAGATAATTTTTGTCAAACAACTGCTTGAACTTATTATACATCTTCTTTCGGTCAGAAAGTTGTTCTTCATTAAACTCTTTGCCAAGAAGCTCATAAAAGCCCTTCATTGCCCCAATCGCAAATCCGGTATCCGTGGTTTTGTTAGAAACAGGATAGCGAATGTAATCAAGATTGAGTCCCTTTACCTCGGGATGCTTCTCGAATAACTCATTATAGTAATCAATAAGCAAATCTTGAACATCCTTGTTAGCAGGGTCAATAAAGATGTATGCCCCGCCCTCTTTACGTTGGGTAATAGTACCGTCATCGTTATACATAATCCAATCGGGATGCTCGACAATGATTTTGGTGTTTGCATTAATTCCAACGTAGAAATTTTCAACCCAAGCATGCACTTCAATTCCATTTTCAACGCAACAAGCAACAAAAGCAGAAAGATAATCTTCATACATTATTTTGTTTTCGTTGTCGATATAGGACCCAGCAAGACTTGTGTGATAAGGAATATCACTAATATCACTTCTGAATGCACTCATTCCATGATAAAAGGTTTCAACGAATATAAGATTAATACCAATGGATTTAAACATCTCAACATTAGCTTTTATTTCGGCATATGTTTTTTCGCAGGGGCGATACCACATAGATCTTGCCGAAACAACCTTGCTTTCAATCAATGATACATTAATGAGAGTGCAAAGCTCATTAACACGCGCATTTGCTTCGTTGAATTGCCCAACCAAAGTATCTATTTGAGCACTGTTGGGGCTTGTATTAAGAAGATTCGAAATATTACTTTTAAGAGTTTCCATCCTCTTTATCTCACTTTTAGCTTGTGAAATATAAGAATCAATAAGCTCTTTATCAAGGTCATACAGCTGTGAAAGCTTAGTTTCTGCAGATTTCACAGCTGAACTAACCTTATTAGATGCACTATTATATGTAGAATTAAGAGAGGATGTAGTAACGTTAGCACTTTTTATCATAGAAGATTCATTACTCAACATCTGTATAGCAGATGCGGACAAGAAAGTAGTTCCTAAAATAGCAACGGCTAAAAATACAACAAGAATTTTTGTTATACACTTGATAACAACCCCTCCCTTCATTTCTCGAATTGCATTTAATTATACCAAGCCAAACAATCTCTTGAAGAAGAGGATAATTGCCTGAATAATTCTTGCGAAGAAGCCAAGCTCCTCGGGTTCTTGAGTGTTATTGTTATCGTTTGTATTGTCATTAACGGGAGGATTGGGAACAACGGGAGTATTGTTGTTTTCTTCCTCGAATGAAGGACGCATGGGGTCTGTTTCGGGATCCCATTCACCGTCTGCGATAAGCTGCATTGAAATTCTTGCATCAAGAATATCAGCAAGCTCGTTAAGCTGTTCGATAATTCTCTGACGAGAATAGCCCTTTGCATAGTTCTTGATGTCTGTCTTTGACAAGCTCTGAAGTGCCTTAACAATATTATAAATATCTTCCGCATTTTCATGAGGCATTGCAAGAATTTCCGCAAAAATTGCTTCAAGCTCTGCCTTATTCTCCTCTGTCATACCGCCTGCGGGAATATAAAGTCTGTCTGCCTTATCGAGAATGCTTTCGAACATAGCAGTAAGAACTTCTTCAATAGCTGCGTGAGGCAATACTGCCCATTTGCTATTTACACCGCTCATAAGAGCATTTTGAACGTCCTCGTGACCGATAATCTGAGTTGAACAGAAAATTACGTAACCATTAGCGCCTGCATTGTAAGAAGCTTCAATGTGCTCCTTATTCTGCCATGCGGGAAGTCCGCTATAAGAGGATGCGATACCTGTATAGTACAAGCAGTTATTACCTGCCATAAGGATCATATCCTTAACTCTTGCGTTAACGTCTGTAGCATCTGTGTAATATGCCATAGGAGTTGCAAGGTCAATCCAACCGTTAAGGAACCAGGTTCTCCAGTCCTGCTTCTTGGAATTTGTAGATTCTGTCAAAGAAGCGAATACGGATGTTGAAAGCATAACGCCGTTTGCATCCTTAACCTCGTTCTTAATGCGACGAACGTATTCTGTAATAACGCTCATGCGGTAATTAACCCATTGCTTATAGTTAGCATCTGCTTCTGCCTGACCGCCAAGAAGATAATTTTTATCAAACAACTGTTTGAATTTATTATACATCTTAGTTCTATCAGAAAGCTGATTTGCTGTAAATTCCTTGCCAAGAAGTTCATAGAAGCCCTTCATTGCAGCCATTGTAAAGCCTGTATCCTCCACTTCGTTTGAAACAGGATAGCGAATATAGTCAAGATTAAGACCTGCTAATTCGGGATTCTTTGCAAGAAGATCATTATAATAAGCAATAAGTGTATCCTGAACTTCCTTATTTGCGGGGTCAATGAAGTAATAAGGACCACCCTCATTACGCTGAACGGTTGTTCCGTCTTCATTATACATTACCCAATCAGGATGCATTTTCAATACTGTAACTTGGGGATCAATACCAACGTAGAAGTTTTCAACCCATGCATGTACTTCAATTCCGTTTTCTTTGCAGCATGCAAGGAAAGCGGAGAGGTAATCGTTATATACATTACCGTTTTCATCGGTATATGTAGCAGCAAGATTCTTATGATAGGGGAATTCTTCAACTTCACTTCTAAATGAAGAATATCCGTTATAAAGAGTCTCAACGAAGATAAGGTTGATACCAATTTTCTTATACATCTCAACATTTGTCTTGATTTCTGTATAATTTGCTTCAATAGGTCTATGCCATACTGCACGAGCAGAAACCACCTTGCTCTCTGCAGAGGAAACAAGGATGCTCTGACGAAGCTTTTCAATCTTAAGCTGGCTATTGTTATAATTCATAAGCAATGCCAAGCGCTCTTCTTCGGTAAGATCAGGATCAGCAAGCTTTTCTTCAATAGATTCCTTAAGCACACGAAGAGTTTCAAGCTCTGCTTCAACCTTTGCGATATATTCGTTAATAACATCAACGTTTACATCATAAAGCTGCTTGATTCTTGACTTTGCAACGTCGATAACTGTTTCAACATTAGTAACAAGGTTTTCATAGTAGCTATTAAGGGTTGTTGAAACTGAATATGTCTTATTAACCTCATCAAGAACGATTGTTGCACCAAGAACAACGTTTGAACGGATAAAGTCACGTCCAATACCGTGTCCTGAAATTACGTAACCACCCTCGGGAATTTTAGAAACGTTAACACCAAGCTCAACTACGATACCGTTAGCATTAACTGCTGCTTCGAAACCGTAAACGTTAGTACCTGTTCCTGCAGAGCCCTTATAGTCCCAACCATCCTTATAAATAATCGTTTGGTCAGTACCTCTGAACGCAGGAAATTCATCTGTTGCGGTTTCCATACCGCTTGGGTTAGTTTCTTTAGTGGGGTTAATATGATCGAATGTTCCGTGGACAGTGCCACCGAAACGAACGTAATCAAAACCAACCATCTTCACTTCATCGCCTTTTTTGAAAAGCTCACCCGCAGCAAGAAGCGCGCGGTAGCCCTCACCGTAAGCACTGAGAACAAATCCGTTGTCCGGAATATAGGAACCTGAGTCATCTCCGGAAAGGAAAGGACGGAATCCTGTTACAATAAATGTATTTTTTTCAAAATTAAATTCGCAAATCATTTCGGTACCAAATACGTTAGTACCTGTTTTTTCACCAAACTGGTAGTCATAGTAAACTACCATGGGCTGTGAACGTGTTGCATTAGTTGCATCAACAACTATTCTCTTACCTGAGGTTGATTCAACAGCTCTTGTGGGAATGCTGATTTCACCTGTGATTGCTACTTCATCACCAATATTTGCAAAATCGGATACAACAGTTTTGTTTACAGAGAACACAAATCCGTTCAAAGGAATATAGGTAGTACCGTCACCACTTTCGTTGATTTTTGTAACAACGTAAGCTTTGTCCTGCTTTTCGCAAACATACTCAACAATGTTTTCACCAACGCGTCCTGTTGTTGTATTAGGATAGAAGCCTGTGTAGATAACAGAATCCACTTCATTAACAGTGTCGTAACGAATTTCATAGTCATTAAGTGTACCACTGCTTGCAACTTCCCAATAATCAACAGGGTCTGAATATACACCAGTGATTACTTGACCGTTTGCTGTCACTGCGAGCCCGTATTTTGTAATATCACGCGTATATTCACCTTCAATAGCGAAAATACCGATACCAATTACAGCAACAAGAGAAAGGATTAAGCAAACAAGACTGATTTTTAAAACTTTTCTTTTCATTTTTCCCCCTAAATTAATTGTTTTTATTTATTTTCATTTTATTAATGAACTGTTATTAGTCATTTAGTTGACCTAAAACGCTTCTATAATCCACTTCGGCTTCAAAAAATGTTTTAGCCGCATCAAAAAGAACAAATCCGTTAGCACCTGCGCGCTTGCTCGCATCAATATGTTCCAAAAGCTCGCTTTGTGTTTGCTTATGATATGTGGTATAAAGTCCTGTATAACAAGGAATATCACCGCATATAGATTTCATTTTTGATACAGATTCAAAAATTTGATCTGCCTCGTAGAAATATACCATTGGAGTAACAAAATCAACGTATCCGCTATCAAGCCACACCTTAATGTTTTGCTTTTTCAATTCATAGGTTTGTCCTATCTCTGCAAAAACAGCGGTAGATATAAGCTTGCCGGTATGCTTTTCCTCAAGCATATTGTGTACTCTCTCAACAAATCCCGTTACGTAAGCGGCTCTATGAGCAGTCCACGCACCAACAAGACCTTTTTCACGAATAATCTTGTTAAAATCACTAATGGAAGTATTTTCGCAAAGCTCAATTCCCTGCTTTTTTGCAAATTCAAGCATTGAAATCTTTGTGTAACCTGTATCCGTGCCCTCAGAAAACTCCGAAATAGGATAACGGATATAGTCGAGGTTAAGACCCTTTATCGCAGGGTGCTTTGTAAGAATTTCGCTATAAATTGAAATGAGAAAATCCTTAACCTCTTCATTGGCAGGATCGAGGAAGATATATCCTCCAAAGCCCTGACCCTCTGTCAAGTGTCTAATCTCACCCGATTGATTTATCAAAAGCCATTCGGGATGCTCGGTAACAAGACGGATATAATCTCTAAATCCAATATAAAAGTCCTGCACCCAAGCATATACGGAAATGCCTCTCTTTTCTGCTTCTGCTACAAAAGCGGAAAGGTAATCGGGGTATTCACCGTATTCAAAACCTTCAAGCTTAATGTGATAATCAACAAGGTCGGTCTTATATACCGCCATTCCGTGATAGAACGTTTCAAGGAATACAAGATTTATTCCCGCCTCCTTAAATTCATCAAGAACTACTTTAAGCTCGTCGAGATTGCGTTCTCTTTCACTTGAATTAGGTCTGTGCCAAACTCCTCTAATTTGTGAAGCACTTAGCTCACCGTTTGATTGTTGCGCCATATCGGCGCCAGTATATATATGCATAATAACTCCAGTTCTGATCGCAACGAAATACAAGTAAAGTTTTTCGTATAATAGGTCTATAGATTGATTTTTTGTATGATTGTATCATACAAAACCATTTGGGCTAGCCCAAATTTCGATTTTTTCATTTTTTATTTGTCCGCTAACGCGAGGTACACCTCAAACATTCTTTTCCAAGGCATCTCACACTTTGAAATACAATATCTTTCATAGATATTAGGAAAATGCTTTTCAATAAAAGCATCAAGCTCTTTTCTTACCAAAGCAGCAACCACGCCGTCTTTTTCTCCAGCGTTGAAGTAATCAAATCCCAAATCGGAAAGTAAATTATTTGTAACGTAAGCCCTTACGTAACCGCAATAGCCAACGTCCTCGTAAACTCTTTCAGCCAAAAATCTCTTTTGAGAAGAATTGTCACCAAAAAGATAAACAAAAACTGCTTGACAAATTACAGTTCCAAGGGTATTGGATGAAGTATTCCAGCCCGCATAAGCGGAAAGCTTAAGAATATCCACCTCTCTATCAATCATTTGAAGAAGCTCTCTGTCACCGCCATTGCAATAAGCACCGTCGGCTAATGCGGTGACTCTGCCACCTTCAATGCTATTCTTAATTTTCAAAACGAACGCATCAAGATCTCGCTCGTCATAACCTGCGCTTTTTTCTTGCCAAACCTCAACAGGCTCTCTTGAAGGATAATTCAAATACAAATCAATATCCGCATCCTCATCTTCAGCAATTACGCAACCCGCGCTTTCCACTTGGAAAGGAAGAGTCAAGCCAACAGGTCTATCCTCATAAAGAGGAATAACATTGTGTGAATTTTCGTGAGCAAATTTGCAAGAAATTTTGGGAGTTACACCCTTATACTCACAAGCCGCGCGAGCAAGCAATGTCATTCCAACCTCATCTGCGCCTGGATACATAGCAACCTCGTCAAGCCCTTTTGCAGAAAGCTCCTGCTTAATTGCCTCTCTATCCATTGACGTATATCCGTATTTTGCGGAATCATCTTGAGGAATAATCAAAAAATCAATTGAGTGGTGAAGTCTTTCAACCACCTTAATAAGCATATTTCTATTCGTTACGCGTCTTGCCTCAAAATCAGGAAGATTTCCATTAATAACCTTTTCATAAGAAGCAATAAGCTCATCGGCTTCGTCCTTTTGAATAACGCCAAGCTGAAGCTTATGCTTAACCTGACCGGAAAGGAAAATTTCTCTTCCGCAATATTCATAATAGTCCGGCTCTTCGTCGGCACTTGAATAAGAAGGACATCTCATAATCAACGCAAACGCATATATTTTAGCTTTGGGATTAATTCTCTTAATTTCATCAAGAACGGAGAGTCTTTTTGTCAACTCATCTTCACCGTAATGATGCAATCTTGAAGGAATAATGCCACCGTAAAGAAGCATATCCATTGAAAGTACGTAAGCATCAGCCTCATTAGCGTGTTCAATAAGAAATTCAGATACGCGCTCAAATGAAGCCGCATTCTTTTTAGTTCCAAGAACGCTCATATCGGGAGTGATAACCTCAACCCCGCTGCCATTGGCTATTCTGCCTGCAAAATAATAATTGCAAGGTCTTTCATCAAGTGGTAAGTAAACAACCTTCATATTAGTCTTCTAATTTCAATGCTCCAAGCAATCTTTCTGTAATAACCTTAGGGCGAGTAATTGCAGAACCAACTACAACCGCATAAGGATTAACCTCTGAGATTTTCTCCATATGAGAAATCTCAAAAACGCCACCCTCTGCAATAACCTTTGCATTTTTAACGTGCTTTTGACATTCAGCAACGAAATCAACGTCGGGAATTTCGTACTGAGTTGTATAAGGTGTATATCCTCTCATTGTTGTTGATATGTAATCGAAACCAAGCTTGTCCGCGTTTATTGCCTCTTCAAGAGTTGAAACGTCAGCCATGATTTCTCTGCCGTTAGCATTTGCGCGAGCATATTCATAAAGTCCTTCAAGTGTTTCACCCTCAGGACGAGTGCGAAGAGTTGCATCCATACACAAAACGTCGCATTTTGTTGCAAGCAATCTATCGATTTCCTTTTTGGTGGGTGTGATGTATATTTCGCTATCATCATAGATTTCTTTTACAAGACCGATAATTGGAAGCCCAACCTCGTCCTTAATGCTATCTACATCGTCGACAAGAGCTCTAATACCTGTTGCCCCACCCTCCTTAGCTGCTTTAGCAAATAAGTGCATAATACCGTATCCGTAAAGGGGTTCACCCTTAACCGCCTGACACGATACTATTAATCCTCTCTTTAAATGGTTCATTTTTTGTCCTTTCTGTACATATATGTCATGTCTAAATTGTGCAATCTGCACACAATAAAATCCAATTTATACCTACTCAATATATTATATACCCAAACGTAAATAAAGTCAATAGATTTTGAAAATTTTGTTTCACAATGAAGATATTTTTTTGAAATTTAATTTCACATTTTTTAACAAAAATTGGACCCGATTTTCATCAGGTCCAATCCTAAATCATAACAATTTTATAGTTTTAATTTCAAAGGGAGCAAAAGAAAGATTTGCATTTCCTGTTCCAATTATACCCTTTTCATCCTCAAGAATATTGCATTCGGAAATAGTCTTTCCTTCCGCATTAAGTACAACACTTGCAGTAGCGCCGAGTGCCTCGTAAAGACGAAGAACTACACCGCCGTCCTCACCGTGTTTAACGGTTTCAAGCACAACGGATTCATCCCCCTCAATAGAAAATGGCATTTTCATATACTTAAATGCAGTGCGCACAGGAGAATAGTTAAACGCATATGACTTTTTAACGGTATCCATAGAAAGACCGTTCTTGTGTGGATAAATAGCATATCTGAAGAAGCTCTCTCCAAGGTCTCCGCGAGCATCGGGGTGAGTACCACTCTTATGAAGAGTTATACCCATATTTGAACCCTGACAGGAAACACCGTACTTGCAATCACTAAGCAAGGAAATGCCCATACCGTATTCCGAAAGGTCGGTCCATTTGTGTGAGCAAACCTCAAATTTAGCAATATCACTCTTATCTCTATTATAGCAATTTCGTTCAACATTACCAAATTGTGTTTCACACTTGTAGCTTTGGGCAAACATAGTTGTATCGAACTCCGCTCTAATGAGAGTGTGCTTATCACCCGCAACAAGTCGATTTTCAAAATCAACTGTGGGGTCGTCATATCTAAATTTAATATCAGTTTCAAGATGTGAGCCGTTTGCAATATCGTACTTCACTCTCAAAACAAGAAGATATTCGCCAACAGAAACAACCTCTTGAGAAACGAAACGAACGTCCCTCTCCTTCATAGAATAGTCAACGTCAACGTCCCAGTTATCGTAGATATAAGGAATATCCTCATATGCCTTAATAACGTTAAATCCTCTGCCGCAAACGAGCTCTCTGCCCTGATAAACAAGTGAGGAAATTACGCCGTTTTTAATTGTTGCCTTAATATGAGGAGTTGTAATAACATCACCCTCAACCACGAAAGGAACACCCTCACTTCTCTGCTTCTTTCCATAGGAAAATGCATCAAATTTGTAAGGTGCAACGGTTCTCACACCGTCAACCGCTTCATAGGTTTGACCGTTATCAACAGTTGGCAAAATCTCAACTCTCGCGTTTGGCAAGGTGTTGAAATAGGATTTTCTTCCCTTGCCGCCAATATATGCCTTTGCCTCCTTAAGCGCCTGCTTTTGCTCTGCAAGAGCAATATCAGTTGCCTCTGCAAGACAGGTTCCGGGCAAAATATCGTGGAACTGATTGAGCATAAGTGTATCATAAAGCTTATCTGTCAATTCCTTACCCGCTTGGTCATTGGAAAGCACGGAAATAAGCTCCGCGTCGTGAAGAGCTTCTTCAAGACGTCTATTATACATTTTAAGACCGTGATTTGTAGTATAAGTACCACGGTGAAGCTCAAGATAAAGCTCACCAAAATAGTGTGGAAGCTCCTGCGCGCTAACCTTCTTCATAAAGTCGGAAACAGTGGTGTGCTCCACAATCGCATCCTTTGAATGCTCCTCGGTATAGATTGCTCTTGAAACCATCTCATCAGATGGTCCGCCACCGCCGTCACCAAAGCCGTAAGCCATCAAGTAGTAGTCAGTTTCGCGCATATTTCTAATATCATTAAGTCGCTTCGAAACCGCCTGCTCATCAATCCAAGTATGAATTGTATTGAAGTGAACAGGAACCTCGGATCCGTCAATTCCCTTCCACATAAACGTTTCATAGGGGAACATATTTGTATCGTTCCAACTAAGCTTTGTTGTAAGGAAATAATCTACTCCACTCTTCTTCATAATCTGAGGAAGAGCCGCAGAATATCCAAACGTATCGGGAAGCCAGAAGGTATCCGATTCATATCCGAATTTTTCTCTCAAATATCTCTTGCCGCGAACGAACTGTCTGCAAAACGCCTCGGAGCCCGTGAGATTTCCATCACATTCAACCCAAGTTGCGCCATTAACCTCGAATCTGCCCTCGTCAATGAGCCTTTTAACCTCGGCAAAAAGCTCGGGATCATCGTCCTCAATCCATTTAAGGTAAAGCACCGTAGACATAAAGAATTTATATTCGGGGTATCTTTTAAGCAATGTTACGGCATTGGAAACAGTTCTCATAAGCTTTCTCTTTGTTTCCTCAACAGTCCAAAGCCAAGCAGTATCAAGGTGGCTATGACCGATAACGCCAACGTATGGTAACTTCTTTTCAGAATTAAAATACGCATCAATAATTGACACACCAAGCTCTGCCTTTTCCTCACTTGGAGCACCCTTGTCAAGTGGCAATGCTTTAAAAAGATCAAGATATACCTTCTCAATTTGTGAACGCTGGAATCTATCCACAGTTCCGTCATAAAGCTTCCCAAGAAGCACAAGCCTTTCATAAAGTGCCTTCAATGGTTGATCAAGAGCAACGAGTCCAATCTCATTAAACGGTCTATCCTCGCGAAGACTTGAATATGACCAAGTAAATGGCACATCATAGGGGTTAAGTCCTGAAATTGAATGAGAATAATATGCTTCAAGTGTAACCTTATCACCGTTTTTAAGTCCGTCAAGCAAAACGTATCTATGTGTACGTGCGGGCGGCTCAAATGCATCGGGAATATAGTCGAGCATACCCACCTTTTTGCCGTTCAAATATATAAGATATTCAGGAGAACCCGCGTCCGCAAAAACGTAATATTTTTTGCCTTCACAAAGCCCTTGTGCTACAAATGAAAAGTTTTCACAAGCAAAATCCTTGCCCCATCTATATCCTTTCTTGACCTCAACGTCCTTTCCACCCTTATTTACAGTAACCGTAGGGTATAAGGTTTCTTTTACCAAAAAATCTGCATACATCTGCTCAAGTCTTCTAACCTTGAGCACCATTCTATCAATTTGTTTATCCTGTAATAGCATATCGCACCTCTTTAGAGTGATTTGTTTGCAACACTGTGAGCAGACCTCATAGTGTATTCATATCCTTCCTGACCTAATTTTTCCTTAATCGCGTCATATAACACATTGATGATATATGAAATCGAAACGATGGTTGAAACCGATCCGCCCTCATAAGCCGCCTCGCGTCTTGTTGAGAAAAGTATATAGTCAGCATATTTAGCAAGTGGAGAACGGTCATAACAAGTAATAACCACTATTTTAACTCCGTTCTTTTTGGCAATTTCAGCAACGTCAATAATATCCTTAGTACTACCTGAAACGCTTATCAAAATAACTATATCGTCGGAAGTTAAATTACTTGTAATCATTGCCTGAAGATGTGGATCGGGTGTATAAGTGACCATCATGCCAATACGAGCAAGAACGTTGCTGATTTCCATAGCGGTAATAGCAGAATTTCCAACACCAAAAGCACAAATCTTTTGGGATTTTATCATCAAATCCGCAATTTCCAAGCAATCGTTATATTTTATGCTACGGGAAGTTTCGTTTATCGCATCCACCATTTGAAGAGCAATTTTTTTAGTAGTACAATCCGCATTAATTTGACTAACCAACGCAGCATCCTGACTCAGATGGAGCTTAAACTCCTGAAATCCATTGTATCCAAGCTTTTTGCAAAAGCGTACCAAGGTAGCTTCCGCAACATTAAGCCTTGAAGCAAGGTCACTAATCGACAAGTAAATGATATCACTCGTTGGTATATTCAAAATCCCGTCTATTACTTTTTGTTCGGTTTTAGTAGCAAAATCCTTTGCTGCATAAATTCTATCCAGAGCTTTTCCTACCATAAAAAAATCCCCTTTGCCTATTTTCACATAATTATACTAATTTTAATACATTTTTACTCCCGTGTCAAGAGAATACCCGATATTTGTTAATATAATTAAAAAAACAGCAGAAATTCTGCTGTTTTTTCAAGATTATATTCCCAAAATACCCTTAACGAATATGTAAATACCGATACAAACAAGAATCACACCGCCAAGAACCGTTGCCTTGCTT
This sequence comes from Eubacteriales bacterium, assembly GCA_045631445.1. Taxonomy (GTDB): domain Bacteria; phylum Bacillota; class Clostridia; order Oscillospirales; family CAG-272; genus RGIG4608. The sequence goes on along the minus strand of JAZQUS010000067.1, from coordinate 6,489 downwards.
GAAAGCATATTGCCAAACTTTTTGCCCGCCCACACGCCGAACATACAAATAATAAACGTAACAATCGCAATAACAATCGCGCAAACAAGCGCCTCAATAAAATTATATTCACCAATGTCAAGTCCAACAGTAAGCGCATCAATGGACGTTGCAATTCCCTGCACTATAAGTGCCACGAAACCAACCGAGCAATCTTCACAATCGCATTTTTTGTGAAGTCCTTCCCAAATCATCTTACCACCAATATATGCAAGAAGTCCCAGCGCGATATAAGGAATAAACTTTGCAAATCCGTTAAAATATTCAAGTATTGTGTGAACGCAAACCCAACCGATAAGGGGCATAAGTGCCTGAAAGAATGCAAAAATTCCTGAAATCTGACACATTCTTGAAAACTTCATTCTGTTTTCATTCATTCCGTTTGCCAAGGACACCGAAAAAGCATCCATAGCAAGTCCAATTCCGAACATTATGCTAACAACAAAAAATTCAAAGCCCATTTTATTTCTCCTTTACTTTTTTCTTACTATACGCGGAAAATGGCAAAAAAATAAACCCACGTATAGCTTACGGAGAGTCCCCTCCCCCAAGTTATACGTAAGTCTTGCAAATTAAAGCAAGCCAGGCGTTTGCCAGTATGTTGACTTACTCCGCATAAATATGCGGTTGCTACTCCCTTACAAAACGAACATGATTATAACACAAATATCACAGAATGTCAACAAAAAATATAATTCTTGCATAAAGTGACAAAAAATGATATAATTTTTGTAAGATTTAGCATTTTCGTGTGTCTTATATTAAAAGGAGGTGATGGCTTTATGGATTTTGAAGAATTGTATAAAGAATATTTCAATGACGTTTACCGCTATATCTTAAAGCTTTCATCAAGCCATCATATTGCAGAAGAGATAACAAGCGACACATTTTTCAAGGCAATGCGCTCTATAGATTCTTTTAGGGGGGATTGTGATATTCGCATTTGGCTTTGTCAAATAGCCAAGAATTGTTATTACTCATATCTCAAAAAGCAAAAAAAGAATTCTTCTCTTGAGGACTATACTCCCGACGAATGCACATCGATTGAAGAATCAGTTGCCGATGAATACGATGCTAAACGAATAAAAAAAGCACTTCACGAAATCGAAGAGCCATACAAAGAGGTATTCATGTGGCGTGTTTTTGCCGATATGAGCTTTAAGCAAATAGGTCAGATATTCGGCAAAACAGAAAACTGGGCATGTGTAACTTATCATCGTGCCAAAACAAAAATTCTTAAGAAATTGGAGGACGAGAACAATGGATAAAAATTGTAATATAATAAAAGACCTGCTCCCTCTCTACGCGGAAAATCTTTTAAGTCTAGAAAGTGAGGAGCTTGTAAAAAAACATCTTGAAATTTGCAAGGAATGTCGAGCAGAGCTTGAAAGCATAAAATTAAACGTTAATGTTCCCACTCCCTGCGATAAAGCAGAAAAAATGAAAGCATTTATGCTTGCAATGAAAAAATACAAAAAGCTGCTTATAACAATTCTTTATGGATGGCTTCTTTTCGCAATAATGGTAATAACAGGATTTGATACACTCGACTTCTTTCTAAACATCGGTTGGATGTTCCCATTGGGTGCTCTCGGATATATCCTGTTACGAAAAAGCGCATTTTATAGAGTCCCATTAGTAATAATTGGGTATTGCTTTATATATTTCCTTCTTGGTAGAATAATAACGTTTTACGGAAGGCCTATGGATACCATTTTAGGTTTTTTGTTCTATATCCTTATATTCGTAGCCTCCGCATTGTTAGGAGTAACATGTGCTTCATTAATTCATTTAATTTTAAGAAGGATTCCAAAACAAACAATATTCAAACGTATCATATCCGTAATTTTGGCATTGATTTTACTTCTTGCTTCTATCTATTCATTCTTTGCCTTCATTGGAAATCCTTTCACCGGTATATCTTCATTGTTCAATGCCTTCGACTACATCAGTGAAAGATTTGAAGGTAGCGATTATTATATTTACAAAATCAGACACGATTGTGTGTTTGAAGGAACATATATCGTATATGTAAAGAGCATTTCCAATAAGGATATAAACTTCCAAATTGAATACTCCTCTAAAGGAAATTTTAAAAGCTGCGACTACGACAAAAAATACAAATCCGACGATCAAACTATTTTGTCACTGAAATATGCAAGAGGAATTGATAATGCCTTGAATAAATCCGATTTTTCTTATGAAATAGTTAAAACAAATTCATATTATTATTTTCCTTATGAAAATAGCAAATCGGAGATATGGATTAACGCACTCAAAATGGAGGGATTCAACACCAAAGAAAACTATGATCTTTTCACACTTGGTGAAACAAACGGAGTTATTCTCATCGAATTACACTCCGAAAATACCAATATAAACGAAGCAAAAAAAGTTTATTTGAAGCTTCGAGATGTCTTAGATGAGCTTGGTATTGGATTTAGAATGTTAAGAATTAACTTAGTAAATCCAACAAACAATTATAAAGAATCATACTCTTCCATTTGCTATGAATACATCACCGAAGAAAAAATAGACGGTGAATTGGAAAAATTGATAAAATATCAAGAAATAAACTAAAAAATCGGGCAAATGCCCGATTTTTTATTTCTTCTCCGCCGTATCGCAGGAATTTCTGTAAACCACAAAGCGCGTGAATAAAAATTCAAGCACGAAATTGGCAAGCATATTAATGCCCTCAACGAGATATTCATTCCAGCCCGCACCCGTCGCCCACTTCATAAAGAACGTGGAAGCCGGTGTGAAAACAACGTAGAAAAGCGCAATGAGTATCATTGACTTAACAATATTGTTTGAAGATTTAAATGTAATCTTGCGGTTGATCGTGAAATTCCAAACCACCGACAAAATAAGCGCAATAAGGTGCGATGTTTCGGGATTTTGGAGCTTAAAGACCTCGTTAAGAAGCGTGAACGAAGCAATTTGTATAATTCCCGCGCTAAGTGAAATAACGGTAAATTTGAGCGCGCGAATAATTTCCTTAGTATTCTTTACCATAATACTCTCCTTAAATTTTTAACTCAGAGTGAATATTTATTCCAAGTTTTAGAATATTATAACACATTATGCATAAAAATGCAAGCAGTATTCAAAAAACTACTTCTCAATATAATATAGAACTATATAATCCGCCTCATTGTTATATGTTGAAAGCACGTCACCCTCAACGATTTCGTCAAGAATTTCATAAGTTCCGTCCGCTTTTATCTTTATAACATAAGCCGCTGTTCCCTCTTTTATTGGGTAAGAAACAAATTCGTTAAACTGAACTGAAAATCCGTTTTCTGTCTTTACTGCCTTTGCCTCGTGTAAATCGCCAAAATCTCCATCAAGAATTTGCTTTATAACGTCTTCAATTTTAATTCCGCTTCTGCTATTTTCCGTACGGAAATTATAGAAAACGCCCTTGTATTCAATACTGAGCTTGGCTTTCTTGCCCGATTTCATACTCGAGCCCTCAATTTTTTCACCGTTGTCAAGGGTGATAGTAAAGTTCGTGTAATTGCTCTTAACGTGTTCATAGTTGTAAGTACCAAGGTGCGTAACTCCGTCTGCATCAGTAAACTCAACTTTGCCATCCTTAGTAAATGAAATAGCTATATTGTCGCATGAAGCCCCTGCAAAGGGAAACGCCTGCGAAGCATCTGAAAAACCGAGTGTAAGCTTAACACCGTTTAAAAATTCCATCTCTGCCCTGTAACTGTAAAAATACCATTTTTCAGCAGACGGTACACAACGGCAGCCAGTCATTAAAGCCAACGCAAATAACATCAAAATAAAAACAGACAAACTTCTTGCAATTTTCATTAAAATTTCTCCTAATCCAATCTAATGTAATAATAATATCACATTTTGATTTAAAAAGCAATTGTATTTTAACAAAAAAACACAAATAAAAATAATAATTTTGCCAAAAAGCTATTGACAAATGTACAAAAATAAGATATAATGATTGGGCGTGAATGAAATGGAAGCGGCAATTCACGAAAGTACACGGAGAAGTACTCAAGAGGCCGAAGAGGCGCCCCTGCTAAGGGTGTAGGCCGGATATACCCGGCGCGAGAGTTCAAATCTCTCCTTCTCCGCCAACCATTAAAAAACCCTAAAACCCTTATAAATCAAGGGCTTTAGGGCTTTTTTATGCATAATTTTAGGGGTAAAAATCGGCTTTGACCCCTTATTTTACCCTTTATAGAATAACTTCAAATCACAAAAAATCTCACATTTTCAATATTTTTAGCAGCGACGGTGCAGACATATTTTTCGTCATTAATATCAAGGTTTATGGTTTTTGTGGGGCAGGAGTTGATGTCCGTTTCTTTGGGGAGAAATTTAGGAGCTTTTTTTGTTTTAAAAATGGCCTCTTTGGCGGTCCAAATTTCAATCAGGCGCTCCACTTTTGCTTCATCGGGCAAGGAATTGAAAAGCTCGAGTTCCCTCTCGTTCATAATGAACTCCGCCATTCGATTTGAGTTGGGCTTATGAACGCGCTCAATATCAATGCCTACAGGTACTGTCGAAACGGCAACCGCTATAGCATTATCACTATGCGAAATGGATATTTCCAGGCCTTCCACCGCCCACGCGCCACAATCAAGCTTTATAAAATCAAGCTTTTCTGCTTCAAGTCCAAATGAATTTTTCAAGGCGTGACACAAAAGCTTCCATGCGCAATATTTTTCGCGCTTCACTCGTTCGTTTGATATTTTCGCAATCTCCACCTTGCGAATTTCGTTTGCAATTTCACCAATTGCTTCGTTTTTGTCAATAGCAGAAATATAAACGTCAACTATCATCTCACGCCCTCCTTTCATTCTTAATCAAAAAATTTTATTGCTTCCTCGGCAAAAAGATTGCCGAGCTTTATTCCACTCATTGAGTCATAGTGTGCGATGTCGGGGGTGCCCTCGGGTTCTTCATGGCAAGTGAGCCCCTGCGTTATCGTGTCTATAACCACATTCATAATAGAAGAGTCCGCAACCGCCTTTTTTGAAGTGTTTACAAGGTCACAATAAATCCAAAGCGCAGGATTGTCGGCAATATAGGCATCAACGAAAGCAATACCGTTATTTGATGCATATTGTTTAAATTCTTGTCTTATATCACTAATAAAATTAGTTAAGCGGATTTCATAATTTTCACCCTGGTCCGTGCTAAATGAATCGGATTCACCCTGCATCCAGCACATTGCCTCAATTTTCACGTTGTAATTCTTGCTTTCGAGATAGTCAATGCTCGTGTGTACAAATTCAACAAATTGCTTATAAAGATCTCCCATTTTTCCCTTACTTGAGGGTGAGAGCCATTGATCATAGAGATTTGTTCCACCCCACGCACATTTGATGATGAAAATTGTTTCATCGGGATACGCTTCGTGAAGCTTTTCTGCAATTCCAAGCTCTGGGCCAAAGCAACCGTCCATCTCACCTTGAAGTGTAGCGCATTTTACAAATCCATTCGACGTTTTTGCGCCCGAAAGATAGTTAATATAAACATTATCATATCCGTTTTTGTACTCCGCATACTTCTCTTCAGAAACGTATTTTTGCAAGTAATCGTCACGGCTACAGCCCGATGCATTTGATTGACCACCAAGCAAAACTACTCTTACGGTTTTTCCCTCACCGCTCGGCAAGGTATCTTTTATTTCAAAATTAAATGTTTTCATCTCATTATTGTATATTTTAATTGCGAAAACAACTGTCCCTGCAAGAAGAATGCAAATTAAAATAATAAATAGAATGCTTTTTATTTTCATACACTTTCCATAAAACCCGACGAAAAAACGTCGGGTTTTGTTTGATTAAAGATTATAGTATTTGTCAAATTCTGCGGGAGTGGGAATCTTTGCAAGCTCTGCGCACTCCGCTCTTTTTGTCTTGATAAAGTTCTTGAGAAGCTCTTCGGGGAATACTCCTCCTGCTGTGAGGTAATCGTGATCTGCCTCAAGCGCGTCAAGTGCCGCATCAAGAGATGTGGGCAAGCCCTTGAGCTTTGCCTTTTCCTCATCGGAAAGGTGGAAGAGGTTAAAGTCGTAAGGTCCCCAACCCTCTGCGTGAGGATCTATCTTGTTCTTAATACCGTCAAGACCTGCCATAAGGATAGCCGCATAGCAGAAGTAGGGGTTACAGGTCGCATCGGGGTTACGAAGCTCGAAGCGGCGTTTCTCGGGGCTCTTTGCATAAGCGGGGATTCGGATTACCGCGCTTCTGTTAGAGGTAGCGTAACCAACGGTAACAGGAGCCTCAAATCCGGGGATAAGTCTTTTGAATGAGTTGGTTGAGGGGTTGGTGATAGCACAAAGAGAGTTGATGTGCTTAAGAAGACCGCCCATAAAGTAGTGCGCAGCTTCGGAGAGGTGAGCATAACCGTTATCGTCGGAGAATACGGGCTGACCGTCCTTGAGAAGGAGCATATGCACGTGCATAC